>NZ_JCALDF010000012.1:0-144200 GCF_059812725.1 Mycobacterium sp. NGS41 | reverse complement strand
GCGTGAGGGCCACGCGCAAATTACGCCATCGGGCGCGCAAATATGCGCGCTGCGGCGGATCTTCCTAGCCGTCAGCAACCGGATAGTCGACGCCATGACAAGCCAAACTGCACTCGACTGCCCAAGCGTCTTTCATGCCGGACTGCCCAGCATCGCCTACGACCACCTCACCGATCCCGACGAAGCTCACCGCGTCATCGCCGAAGCGCGCAGCCAAGCCCCGATCGCCATCGGCCCCTACGGGCCCGAGGTACTGAGCTACGAGCTGGTCCGTGCCGTGTTGCGCGACAACCGATTCGTCACGGCCCACGGTCTCGGGCTGCCCTCGCGAGGAATCACCTCAGGTCCGCTCTGGGACAGAGCCGTCAGCAACATCCTGGGCTTGGACGGCGCTGTGCATCATCGACTGCGCCGGCTGGTATCGAAGGCCTTCTCGCCGCGTGCCGCCGAACGGCTGCGCACCCTGGCCATCGACATGATCACCGGACTGGTCGAACCGTTCACCGCCGTCGGTCGCTGTGACATCGTCGCCGATATCGCACGGCGTTACCCCACGCCGATCATCTGCGCGCTGCTGGGCACGCCGGCCGAAGATTGGCAGCTGTTCTCCGACTGGGTCGACGACATCAAGAAATTCTTCGACGCCACTGTCGCCGAGGACGAACCGGCGATCGTGCAGGCGTGGAACGAACTGGACGCCTACCTCGAAGATCTGATCGCCCGCCGGCGCGCGTCGCTCACCGATGATTTGATTTCCGATCTGATCCGGGCCGAAGAAGACGGCGACTGCCTCACCCACGACGAATTGCTCATGCTCTGCGCCACGCTGCTCGGCGCCGGCACCGACACCACTCGCAACCAGCTCGCCGCAGCGGTGCAAACTCTGTGCGCACATCCGGCCCAATGGGCCATGGTGGCCCGTCATCCGGAGCTGGCACCCCACGCCGTCCATGAGCTGATGCGTTACAGCCCAATCATTTTCGGCGCCATCCGGCAGACCGCCGAGGACGTCGAGCTGGCCGGAGTCCGCATTCCGGCCGACACGCTGGTTATTGCCAATACCGCTTCGGCCAACCGCGACCCCGAGGTCTATGAAGACCCAGACCGCCTCGACGTCACCCGCCCGGGACCGGCCGCCGTCCTCAACTTCGGTGGCGGCGTGCACTACTGCCTCGGCGCTCACCTCGCGCGGCTGGAGTTGACCGAAGCCCTTCGGGTCATCACCTCGCGTATGCGCTACCCACGCCTGGCCGGCCCGGTCCCGTGGCGTGCCATCGGCGGGATCAGCGGACCCACCAGCGTGCCGCTGGAGTTCGACGCCGGGCACTAGGCTTGGCGGGCATGGCTGACTGGACCGCCGCAGACTTGCCCTCGTTCGCCGGGCGCACCGTGATCATCACCGGCGCCAACGGCGGGCTGGGCGCGGTGACGGCCCGCGAGCTAGCCCGCAACGGCGCCAAGATCATCATGGCCGTCCGCAACACGGACAAGGGCGAGGCCGCCGCGCGGCAGATCCCCGGTGATGTCGACGTGCGTCGGCTCGACCTGCAGGATCTGGCTTCGGTGCGGCAGTTCGCGGAAAGCGTGAACAGGGCCGACATCCTGATCAACAACGCGGGCATCATGGCCGCCTCATACGCCCTGACCGCCGACGGCTTCGAGAGCCAGATCGGCACCAATCATCTCGGTCATTTCGCGCTGACCAACCTGCTGCTGCCCAAGCTGGCTGACCGAGTGGTGTCGATATCGTCCATGGCGCACGTGCCGGGCCGGATCAGCCTCGACGACCTGCATTGGCAGAGACGCCGGTATTCGCCCTGGCTGGCCTACAGCCAGTCGAAGCTGGCCAACCTGCTGTTCACCAGCGAGCTGCAGCGCCGCCTGGATGCGGCGGGTTCGCCGCTACGTGCCGTGGCGGCCCATCCCGGCTACTCGCACACCAACCTGCAGGGCGCCTCTGGCCGCAAGCTAGGTGATGCGATCGTTTCGGCCGCTACCCGGATGGTGGCCACCAACGCGGATTTCGGTGCCCGGCAAACGTTGTACGCGGTGTCGCAGGACCTGCCTGGTGACACGTACGTCGGCCCCCGATTCGGCTACCTCGGCCGCACCCAACCGGTCGGACGCAGCAGGGCGGCCCGGAACTTGGCGACCGCCCACGCGCTCTGGCAGCTGTCTGAGGAACTCACGGGCACCAAATTTCCTTTCTGAGCGTCACCTCAGCACCTGATCGACCGGAGCCATCCGATTCCCAAAAGTGATTGCGCATTTGATATCGGTTTCTAAAACCGACACAGGCCCCGCCAGCAGCGACTGGTGTGACGGATGTGACGATCGGCAACGATTCGAATTTCCGGTCTCCCCGCGCATGCGCTAACCTGACCAGGCGTCACGGCGAGGGTGGCCGGCTAAATAGCCAGCACCGTTATCGACGGAGACCGACATACTGTCGCGATCCTGGCCGTGCCCGGAACACAGGAGCGACACGATGGCAAAGTCAGCAGTCAACCAATTGGCGGTCACGGTGCGTACCGAGACCGGTAAGGGCGCGTCCCGACGGGCCCGGCGCGAAGGCAAGATTCCCGCCGTTCTCTACGGCCACGGCGCAGATCCGCAACACCTCGAGTTGCCCGGCCACGATTTCGCGGCCGTGCTGCGGCATTCCGGCACCAACGCGGTGCTGACCCTGGACATCGCGGGCACTGAGCAGCTGGCGCTGACCAAAGCGCTCGATATCCATCCAATCCGCCGCACCATCCAGCACGCCGACCTCCTGGTCGTGCGCCGCGGTGAGAAGGTCGTCGTCGAGGTCAACGTCGTCGTGGAGGGCGAACCCGGTCCCGACACGCTGGTCACCCAGGAGACCAGCGCCATCGAGATCGAGGCCGAAGCGCTGTCGATTCCCGAGCAGTTGACGGTGTCCATCGAGGGCGCCGAGCCGGGGACACAGTTCACCGCCGGACAGATCACCCTTCCTGCGGGTGTGAGCCTGATTTCCGACCCCGAGTTGCTGGTGGTCAACGTTGTCAACGCGCCGACCGCCGAGGACCTCGAGGAAGAGGGTGCGGGCGAGGAAGCCGAGGGTGCGGAAGCAGCAGAAGGTGCCGAAGGCGCCGAAGAAGCCGGCGAAGCCGAAGCGGCCTCCGCAGACGAGTCCGAGTAGGCGGCTCGCCCACGGAGACAAAAGTGGCCGAACCGCTTCTGGTGGTCGGCCTGGGGAACCCGGGAGAAACCTACGCCCGAACCCGGCACAACCTGGGGTTCCTGGTTGCCGACCTGCTCGCCGCAAGACTGGGCGCAAAATTCAAGGCGCACAAGCGTTCCGGCGCCGAAGTCGTCACCGGCCGGTTAGCCGGACGCTCGGTGGTGCTGGCCAAGCCGCGCTGCTATATGAACGAGTCGGGCCGCCAAGTCGGCCCGCTGGCGAAGTTCTATTCGGTACTCCCGGCCGACATCATCGTCATCCACGACGAGCTCGACCTCGAATTCGGCGCTATCCGGCTCAAGTTCGGGGGCGGTGAGGGCGGGCACAACGGGGTGCGTTCAGTGGCGTCGGCGCTGGCTACCAAGGACTTTCAGCGGGTCCGCATCGGCATCGGCCGTCCGCCGGGACGCAAAGATCCGGCAGCGTTCGTCCTGGAGAACTTCACCGCCGCGGAGCGCGCTGACGTCCCAACCATCTGCGAGCAGGCGGCCGACGCCGCCGAGTTGCTCATCGAGCTGGGGTTGGAGCCCGCGCAGAACCGCGTCCACGCTTGGTAGCCCCAACTGTGCCGGCCGTCATTTTGCCGTCTGGCGCGGCGGCGGGTACATGGCGTCAAGCCCGTCGGCGGCCGACGCGGAAACCGTGGTGCGCACCATGTAACGCGGCTCGCGCGCCGGCCACGGCCGGCCACGGTGCATGGTCGCGCGATTGTCCCACATCACCACGTCGCCCTTGCGCCATGAGTGCAGATATCTCGCAGCAGGGGCGGTTGCCGCCGCTGTCAGCTCGGCGAGCAACTCCCGCGCCGCTTTCCGCTCCATGCCCTCGATCGCGTAGGTGTGCGAGGCCAGGTACAGCGCCTTGCGGCCGTTGACCGGGTTCTTCCAGACAAGACGCCAGCATTGCGGCGGCAGCGCCGCCCGCTCCGCCGGACCGGCAAGGTCGGGCGCGATCTTGCCACGCGAATAGGCGTATTCGTGCCAGGCGAAGTAATTTTCCAGCCGTCGTTGCAACGCCGGATCGAGGCGCTCGAAGGCGAGCCGGGTGGAAACATACTCGGTTTCGCCCCCACGCCCCGGAATAACGCGCGACGAGAGCACCGAAGCGAGCGCCGGCACCCGCTTGAACGAACTGTCGGTATGCCAGAGCTGGTTCGCCTTGCTCTCCAAGGCGAGCCGGTGATCTTCCGGCACTACGTCGCCCTGCTCGTCGAGGGTCTTGAGGATCACGAGGTTGGTGCCGTGACCATCCGAAGCAACCTTGGTGACCTCGAGCGGGCCGAAGCGGCGCGAGAAGGCAAGCTGCGCTTCATCGGTGACGTCCTGGTCGCGAAGGACCAGAACCGAGTGCTCCTCGAACGCCGCGCGCACCGCCGCGTATGCGGCATCGCTTGTCGCAACATCTTCGATGTTCACTCCACGCAGTTCCGCGGCAAAGCCCGGACACAACGGCACGATTTCCATCGGCGCCCTCCGTCTAGCTCCAGGGCCCGGCGAACGCTACTAAGTGACCAGCGTCAGAGAGTTGGACCGGCGCAGCTTGCCCGACGGTGTCTTCGGGATGGTTCCCGGCCCCAGGACCACGACGTTACGTGGCCGCATGTCGACCTCGGCCAGCACCTCGTGCGCCACCTGGTGCTCGATGCGGCGCACCGCGGCGGGGTCCTCGAAGGCGTTCGACTCGACCGCGACCGCAAAGGTCTCACGCGAATGTCCGGCGTCGAGCCGGACCGCCACCGCGCAACCCGGGCGGACACCTTCGACGCGGCCCGCGGCCCGTTCGATGTCGGTCGGGTAGATGTTGCGGCCGGCCATGATGATGACGTCCTTGACGCGGCCACACACCACGATGTGACCGTTCTCCATCTGATAGCCCAGATCACCGGTGTCGTACCAGCCGTGCTGATCCTGCGCCGGAAGGAATCCGCCCATCGTGATGTAGCCCGGGGTCACCGACTCGCTGCGCAACTCGATCACCCCGACTCCCCGGGGCGGCAGGATGTTGCCGTCGTCGTCGATGATGCGGGCCTCGATGCCCTGCAGCAGCGGCCCCAGCGAGGCCAGCCGGCGGGTATTGCCCCGGGTGGCCGGGACCGCACGGCGCAAGGCGGCCAACAGGTCGGTATCCACCTCGTCCACGACCAGACCGGCGCCGCACTCGGAGAACGCCACCGCGAGCGTGATCTCGGCCATCCCGTAGGCCGGCAAGATCGCTCCGGGGTTCAACCCGAACGGCTTACCCGCCTCAACCAGGTCCTCGACGTCAGCGGGCTCCACCGGCTCCGCACCCGACAGCGCGAAGCGCAGCGTCGACAGGTCGAACTGGCCGGGCTTGGCCTGCTTGCGCAGCCGCTTCGCGAACAGCGAGTAAGCGAAGTTGGGGGCGGCCGTCATCGTGCCCTTGTACTTGTCGATCAGTTTGGCCCACAGCAGCGTGTCCCGCATGAAGTCCATCGGGGTGACCTTGACCAGCTCGCCGCCGAAATACATCGGCACGGTCAAAAAGCCGATCATGCCCATGTCGTGGAACAGCGGCAGCCAGCTGACCATCACGTCGGTGTCGGCGTTGTACTCGGCGCTGATGAACATCGCCTCGAGGTTGGCGAACAGGTTGCGGTGGGTGATCTGGACCGCTTTCGGGGATCCGGTCGATCCCGACGTCAACTGCATCAGGGCCAAATCGTCCTCGTCGACCTCGATGGGGTCGATGGGATCGGATGCCAGCAGCTTTTCGACGGTCAGCACCGTGATGCCGCGCTCCTCCAGCACCGGTGCTGCGACCATGAACGGCTCGGAGATGACGATCGCCTTGGCCTCGATCATGTCGACGACGTTGGTGGTGTCCTCGGCCCAGATTGCCAGGTCGGTGCGCGGAGTCGGCTGGTGCAGCATGGTCAGGCTGGCGCCGCGCATCCACAGCCCCTGAGCGGTCGGAGCGATCTCGACGGGAGCACCGGCGAGCACACCCACCCCGTCGCCGTGGCCTATGCCGGCGGCTGCCAGCCCACCGGCGATCCGGCGGGCCCGCTCGTGCACCTCGCCCCAGGTGTGGCGGACCGGCGTGTGGGGCTCACCGGTCACCATGCCCTTGGTGGTCTCGCGGGCGTTGCGGAACATCTTCTCGGCAAATCTGCTCAACACAAACTCCTCGGTTCCGGCATTGTTCCCAAGGTTCGGGATCTCATGCTCCGCCTGCCGCGGACCACATTGTGGCAGGCGCGCGCACACAGTTGGGGCGCGGTTATGTCTCGAAACAGTGATGAACCGAAGACCACACGAGCCTCAGCCAGGAAGCCCGCTTGCCTGCCGCGATTCGTCACCGCGGATTATCTTAAACTCCTCTTAAGTAACCGCCAAACTGTGACACAAGATGAGTGCGAATTCACACGAAGCGGTCAGTGGAAGTCTGCGGGCGCAGGGACCACCCGGGCACCGGCTACCGGCCCGGTAGCGACCCGAACCGTGCGGCACACACCCGCACCCGCCAGCTGCGCGCCGACATCGACCGCCGACGCCTCCGAAGCGCACAGGAACGCGCAGGTCGGTCCCGAGCCGGACACGATGCCCGCCAGCGCGCCCGCCTCGACGCCGGCGCGTAAAGCCCGCCGCAGCGCCGGGTCCAGGCTGACGGCAGCGGCTTGCATTTCGTTGCCCAGCAGCGGCGCCAGCTGTTCCGGATCGCCGGCAGCCAGGGCGGCCAGCACCGGCCCCGGCTCGTCAAGTCGCGGCGGATCCCCCGCCGCCCGCAGCCGGTCGAGCTCGGCGTAAACCGCCGAGGTGAGGAGCCCGCTGTCGGCGAAGGCCAGCACCCAGTGGAAGACATTGCGGGACAACACGGTGGCCAGCTCCTCGCCGCGGCCGGTGCCCAAAGCGGTACCGCCGTGCAGCGCGAACGGCACGTCGCTGCCCAACCGCGCGGCGAGCATGCGCAGGTCGCGGCGGGGCAGGGCGAGTTCCCACAGCGAGTTCATCGCGACCAGCACCGCTGCGGCATCCGCGCTGCCGCCGGCCATCCCGCCGGCCACCGGAATGGCTTTGTCGATCATGATCGACACGTCGGGCGCCCTGCCCACGTGCTCGGCCATCAGCACGGCGGCTCTCCAGGCCAGATTGCGGTCGTCGGTGGGCAGCTTGTCGGCGCCCTCGCCGACGAGCTCGAGCGACAGCAGGTCGGCGTTGCGCACGGTCACCTCGTCGACCACCGACACGGCGTGAAACACCGTCGTCAGCTCGTGATAGCCGTCCTCGCGGCGATCGCCGACCGCCAGGTGGAGGTTGACCTTGCCGGGCACCCGAACGGTGACCGACCCGGTGGGCACCCACAACTCAGCGGTGTTGCCGTCAGACATCGTTTTTTCGGACGCCAGTCACCGCAGCAGACTATCGCTGCCGGCGGCGAACCACACGCAACAGGCCGTAACGACGCGGGCTAGCCGGCCGCGGCGGTGTTGTCCGATCGCTGCAACAGTCGCACGAAGTCGTCGATGGACAGCGTCTCGCCGCGACGGGCCGGGTCGATACTGGCGGCCAGCAGTCGGCTCGCCGACTCGTTGCCCGAGCCCGCCCATCCGGCGAACGCGTTGCGAGATGTCTTGCGCCGCTGCGCAAACGCGATGTCCACCAGCTCGAACACCTGCCGGCGGAAGGCCTCGCCGGTCGGGTCCGCCGGGTCGGTTGGTTTCGGCAGCCACGGACTCGTCGCATACCGGTCGATGCGCACCAGCCCGGAGTAGACGCGCGGGATCGGCCAGAACACGGTCGGTGACACCGTGCCGCAGCGGCGTACCCGCCCGAAGAAACGCACCTTGACACTGGGCACGCCATATTCCTTTCCGCCCGGCTCGGCGGCAAGCCGCTCGGCGACCTCGGCCTGCACCATCACTGTCACGGTACGGATGGACGGGAATTCGGCGAGCAGATGCAACAGGGCCGGGACCGCGACGTTGTACGGCAGATTGGCGACCACCGACGTCGGTTCGGCGTCCAGGTCGGCACGGCGGATCGTCAACACATCCCGGTTCAGCACCGTCAGCCGATGGATTTCACTGTGCGAGTGCTCGGCCACGGTCTGCGGCAGCCGCTCGGCCAGCACCGGGTCGATCTCCACGGCGATGACGGTGGCGCCGCGGTCGAGCAGCGCCAGTGTGAGCGAACCGAGACCGGGCCCGACTTCCAGGACTACGTCGGAACGGCCCACCCCGGAGACCGAAACCACCCGTCGCACCGTGTTGGCGTCATGGACGAAGTTTTGTCCAAGTGATTTCCGTGGCCGGAATTCGAGTTCTTTGGCCAGCCGCCTGATCTCCGTGCCCCCGAGCAGCCGGATGGTCAGCGTGCACCCGCGCTTCCGCTGCACACTGGCCAGGCGCCCCATCCCTGGCGCTGCTGTGTCACCTGCGCGATCGCGATCTGCTCCTCGCGGGTGGCGAGGTCGGCACGCGGCGCATATTGCAGACCACCGTTGCGCTCCCAGGTGCCCTGATCGAACTGCACTCCGCCGTAATACCCGTTACCGGTGTTGATCGCCCAGTTTCCGCCGGCCTCGCAGCCGGCGATGGCGTCCCAGATCGCGCCGTTGCTGATCGCCGGCAACTCGGTGCCGGGCTTGGTCCCGACGCGCACCACCGCTTCGCGGGCGGGCGTCACCACGATGTTGCCGACGGGCAGCCGGCCGGTCTCGACGCCGTTGACGGTGGCCACCGCGAACGTCACGTCCTGAAGCCCGGGCACGCCCGCGTCTTCGACGATCCGGCGGCTGATGTTCAGCTCGGGGTCCTCGATACGACGAGAGCCCGGCGGCAGCTCGACCCGCTCGGTGACCTGATGGATGCGGTTACGGGTCACCTGGATTTGCATACCTTCGACGATCGGCGTCATCGCGTTGGGCACTACTTGGTCGCTGTCGAGCAGCGGTGCGCCGGCCGCATTCAGCAGACCCGCCACATTCGGTGCCGGCAGGTGCACCGTGCGCACCACGCCACCATCGTTGATCTCCACCGTCTTTGCGCTGACCACCGGCAGGGCCATACCGGCCAGCGGAACGCGGCTGCCGCGGGAGGCGGCGGCCGGCGCAGTGTCGGTCATCGCGAGCTGGGCAAGCGCCTCGTCGACGGTCGATGCCGTCGTCCAAACCTGGCGGGACTGCTGGCCATCCAGCGAAATCTGCAATGGGCGGCTGCGCCTCAGCACGATGTTGTCGGAGTTTTGGACTTGCACTTCGGCGGCGGGGTACAGGTCGTCACGGTCGCCGACGTCGAACCCGTTGTCTCGGATGATGTCGATGACGCGCGACTTCATCGTCGTCACCCGCAGCACGGTCCCGTCCACCGTCAACGTCACCGTCTTGGCTGTCGAGACCGCATAACCACCCGCGAACGCGAGGGTCAGCAGCAGCCCTCCGACGAGAATCCGCAACAGCGGTGACGGTGCCTGATTCAGTTTTGCCAAAATACTCAACGACCGCGTATCCCCGACCTCAGCAACCACTTCAACGACCTTTTCGAGCTTTAAACGCCAAAAAAGGGCCCAGGGGCCCACCGCATGATCACAAGACGGTAACGAATGAGCCAAGGCTGGGCAACTCGACTAGCCGAGCTACAAATCAAACGCCGATAAGCTATCCCGCCGACAATCCGGGCCCGTAAACCCGGGCAGCATTGCTCGTCGTGGTTCGTGCCAACTCCACCGGCGAGCGATCTACCAGCTCAGCGATGGCGCGCACGGTATAGGGAAGGCAGTACGGTTCATTCGCTGAGCCGCGATAGGGATGGGGCGTCAGGAAGGGCGCGTCCGTTTCCACCAGAAGCTGCTCGGCGGGTATCAGCGGTACGGCTTCCCGCAGCGCGTGAGCGTTGCGAAAGCTCACCGTCCCAGACAGGCTGAGCAGCCATCCGGCATCGACGCAGCGGCGGGCCATCGCGCTGTCGGACGAAAAGCAGTGGAAAATCACGGTGTCGGGAGCGCCCTCGGCGGTCAGCACGTCGAGCACCTCGGCGTCGGCCTCCCGGTTGTGGATCATCAGCGGTTTGCCGATCCGCTTGGCGAGATCGATATGCCACGCGAAGGCCTCGCGCTGCACCGCCGGATCGGCGCAGCCGTCGAGGCGGCCCGGCCAATACAGATCCAGGCCGGTCTCGCCGACGGCCACCACTCGCGGGTGGGCGGCCAGTCGCTCGATTTCGGCACGGGCGTCGTCGGTGAGCGCGTTGGCGCGTGTCGGGTGCAGCGCCACCGCGGCGTAAACCCGCGGGTCCCACTCGGCGGCCTGCGTCACCCAGCGTGCCGAGTCCATGTCGTCGGCGATGGTCACCACCGCGACCACACCGACCGCCGCGGCGCGCTCGACGATGGCGGTGACGTCTGCGGGGTCGCGGGCGCCGCAGGCATCCAGGTGGGTATGGGCGTCGATCAAGGGCGCCAGCGGCTCTGGGGCGGGGGGTGCCTGCCGTTTACCGGTCCGGTCGGAGCTCACGGCCACACAATAGGGTGAGTCTCGATGAGGCCCTACTACGTCACCACCGCGATCACGTATCCCAACGCCGCACCGCACCTGGGACACGCGTATGAGTACATCGCCACCGACGCCATCGCGCGGTTCAAGCGGCTCGACGGCTTCGACGTGCGTTTCCTAACCGGGACCGACGAACACGGCCTCAAGATGGCCCAGGCGGCTGAGGCCGAAAGGTTGCCCACCGCCGTGCTGGCCCGCCGCAACTCCGATGTGTTCCAGCGCCTGCAGGAACGATTGGGCATCTCGTTCGACCGGTTCATCCGCACCACCGACGCCGACCATCACGAGGCGTCCAAGGAGATATGGCGACGGATAGAGGCCGCCGGCGATTTCTACCTGGACACCTACGCCGGCTGGTACTCGGTGCGCGACGAGCGGTTCTTCGCCGAATCGGAGACCGCCGAAGTGGACGGAATCCGGGTCGCCGTGGAAACCGGCACCCCGGTGATCTGGACGGAAGAGCAGACCTATTTCTTCCGGCTGTCGGCGTATGCCGACATGCTGTTGGCCCACTACGAGGCCAATCCCGACTTCCTCGCCCCGGAGGTGCGGCGCAACGAGGTGGTCAGCTTCGTCTCGGGCGGGCTACGCGACCTGTCCATCTCGCGGACCTCGTTCGATTGGGGTGTTCAGGTTCCCGGGCATCCCGATCACGTCATGTACGTCTGGATCGACGCGCTGACCAACTACCTGACCGGCGTCGGCTTTCCCGACACCGATTCGGAGTCGTTTCGCCGCTACTGGCCCGCCGACCTGCACATGATCGGCAAGGACATCATCAGGTTCCACGCCGTGTACTGGCCGGCGTTCCTGATGTCGGCTGGAATCGAGCTGCCGCGAAGGGTTTTCGCGCATGGGTTCCTGCTCAACCGCGGCGAGAAAATGAGCAAGTCGGTGGGTAACGTCGTCGAGCCGGAAGCGTTGGTCGACACATTCGGCGTGGATCAGGTCCGCTATTTCCTGCTGCGCGAGGTCCCGTTCGGTCAGGACGGCAGCTACAGCGACGAGGCCATCATCACCCGGATCAACACCGACCTGGCCAACGAGCTGGGCAACTTGGCCCAGCGGTCGTTGTCGATGGTGGCCAAGAATCTGGGCGGGGTGGTGCCCGAGCCCGGCGAGTTCACCACCGACGACGCCGAACTGCTGGCGGTTGCCGACGGCTTGCTGGAGCGGGTCCGCGCCAATTTCGACGCCCAGGCGATGCACCTGGCCTTAGAGACGATCTGGCTGATGCTCGGCGACGCCAACAAGTACTTTTCGGCGCAGCAGCCGTGGGTGCTGCGCAAGAGCGAGGCCGAGGCCGACCAGGCCAGGTTCCGCACGGTCCTCTACGTCACCTGCGAGGTGGTACGGATCGCCGCGCTGCTGGTGCAGCCGGTGATGCCTGACTCGGCCGGCAAGCTGTTGGATTTGCTCGGTCAGGACGAACACCAGCGGTCGTTTGCCGCGATCGGTGGGCGATTGACACCCGGTACGGCGCTGCCGCAGCCCTCCGGTGTGTTCCCGCGCTATCAGCCGCCCACCGAAGTCGAGTGAGCGGAACGCAGTGACGGGAACGAGACGAGCATCCCCTGAAGTCGAGTGAGCAGGCGCCGCGCACTTACGTTGTCCCGCAAGCAGGTTCGGGGGCCTGCTGCCGAGCGGTAGTCGAGCGCTGACGAAGGCCCTGCCGGCCACGCGCGGTCGTCTTTGCCGGCCGTGGAAAATTTCCGTCCGAAGCACCCGCCGACATGCGGAATAATCGGGTCCGTGGACCGACGACGAAACCGAGAACCAACCCAATCGCCGATGAACACGCTGGAGCAATTGCCCGCGCTGGTGGTGCTCGAGCGGATTCCGGTGCCGGTCCTTGCCATTGGGGACGACGGCAGCATTTTGTTCACCAACACCGCGTTCGCCGACATGGTGGGCCGCGACCCGGAAGAGGTCTTGTCGCTGCGGTTCCATGAGATTTTCGATGGGGCGCCGGTCTCGGAGTCGCTGCTTTCTGTCGTTCACGCCTTGGCGAACATGGTCGTCGAATTGGCGCACAAGGACGGCTCGGTGGTGCGAGCGCTGATGAGCAAGTCGGCGGTCAGGCGCGCCGACGACCAGTTCGCCCTTGCGACATTCCAGGACCTGACCGAGCAGTTGTGGGAAGACGGCCACTGACGAGCAGACGCAAAAGCCCCCATTTAGCTGCGCAAATGGGGGCTTTTGCGTCTGCTCGCGCTACTGAGGCGCCGGCGCGGGACGGAGAGATTCGCGCGCAAGGAACTGGCGGAAGTACGGCAGCGACGCGTCCGTGACGATGCCGGCGAGCAGCAGCGCCCACATTTGACCGATCCGCACGGCGGGGTCGCCGTCGCGGTCGGCTGCGCTATCCCCTCCCGGGAGGTCGCCGGAAACCGCGTTGTACAACAACCGCATTCCCAACATGGCACCGACGATCGACTCGCTGACTACCGCCGGGTCGACGTCTTCTCTGAGGTCTCCTTCGGCCGCCGCCCGCCGGGCCTGCGCGGTCATCAGCTCCACCACGTCGGCGCAAAAGGCCGCGGCCGCGTCGTTGAATCCGCTCAAGCCGGCGGTCAATTGCTCGGCCGCGCGGGCCATTTTGTCCGAGCTGAGCACGTTGGCGATGGTGAACGTGCCGTGGATCATGTTCTCCAGCGCCGGCGACGACGACCCACACACGTTGCGGAACGCGGCCAATATCGTGTTCGAGCCTTCTTCGATGATCGCCGACGCCAGCGATTCCTTGGAATCGAAATGGTGATACAGGGCGCCCTTCGTCATCCCGGTCCGCTCGATGATCGTGCCCCACGCGGCGGTCGCATACCCGACCTCGCCGAACACCTCGATCGCGGCTTCGAGAATCCTTCGCCGGGTCGCTTCGGACCGAACCTGGCGGGCCATTGATCCTGCACCTCCGGAGTGTCCGTCGCCTACTTAGATTCCGGATGTCGGAGCCTCGATTTCCCCGGCCAGGGACCTAACGCCTACAGACGTTACACGGTCCCGACCAGCGGAACCGTCGGTCTTCTCAATCGGAATCGGCGCTGGCTGAGCTGGTGTTGATCGCGAGCACTGTGCGACGCCTGACGAATTGGCGAAAGTAATCGATCCGGTCTGGTTGCAGGATGCCGTTGAGCATCATGGCCCAGCTCTTTTCGAGGTCGAGCAGAAACCGTTCCGGGTCGTCGAGATTGCTGGTCTGTCGCAAACCCAGATGCAGCGAAACGACAAGCCGTCCCAAATCCACCGGCTCACAGCATTGGTCGATGTCGCCTTCGGCGATCGCGCGTTCGGCGGCGGTAGCCAACGAGTTGATCCATTGGTCGAATAGCGTCTGCTGCAACCCTTCCGACCGCCCGACCGACTCGAGCAGGTTCATCGCCGCCCGGACCGCATCGGTTTTGATGTCATGGATGGCAACCAGGTAGGAGGCGTCGATAAGCGTCTCCAGGCCCGAAAGTCTGCGGGCAAGAACGTCTTCCAGCGTGGCAGTGCCTTCGGCCGTCTGCCGCTCGATGATCGCCACCGCCAGCGCATGCTTGGACCGGAAATGAAAATACATCGCGCCTTTGGTCAGCTCAGCTTCCGCGAGGATGTCGTCGAGGCCGACGTCGTGGTAGGGCCGCCGCGCGAACTGATGTGCGGCGGCGCGCAGAATCTGTCGCCGCGTCGTATCTGCGCGGCCGTCAGTCGTGTTGGTCGTCATCGCGATGGTGAGCCCGCACCGTAAGCCGGCTGGATCGCCTTCACGTTCAAGATGCCCTCCTCGAGCAGGGGCACACTTCGGTCAAGAACGAGCGCTCCCCGACGTGTCACGCGCGGCTTCGAGGCTATCAGCACGACGCCGACCAGCCCGTATGGACCGTGGCGCGCCGATTAAACAGGCGCCAAATACTGGAAGTTCAGTTCTCGGGCTGTATACCGTCCGAAAAGTATGTACAATCGCCGAATCAGTGATCGCTAGTTTGTCGCGACAACTCCAGCGATCGGTACGGGGTTAGGGGAAGCACATGTCGTTCGTGACCACACAGCCAGAAGCACTTGCAGCGTCGGCCGGCATGCTGCAAAGCATCGGCACCTCCGTCATCTCCGGCAACGCGGCAGCGGCAGGACCCACGATCGGAGTCGTTCCTCCGGCCGCCGACGAGGTGTCGGCCCTGATGGCAATGCAATTCGCCGCGCACGCACAGATGTACCAGGCCGTGAGCGCCCAGGCCGCGGCTATTCACCAGCAGTTTGTCGAGGTGATGGCCACCAGCTCCGCTTCCTATGCAGCTGCCGAAGCCGCTAACGCGGTCGCGGCCCGCTGACGCCACGAAAGCATCACCGTGCTGGATTTCGGGGCGTTACCACCGGAAATCAACTCGACACGCATGTATGCCGGCCCTGGCCCCGCGTCGCTCATGGCCGCGGCAGTGACGTGGGACGAGTTGGCTGCCGACCTGACTGCGGCGGCGTCCGCATACGGGTCCGTGGTCGCCGGTCTGACCAGCGGGAAATGGCTGGGCCCCTCGTCGTTGTCCATGGCGGCCGCGGTCGGGCCGTATGTCGCTTGGACCACGGGAACTGCCGCGCGGGCGGCGGAGACGGCCAGCCACGCCAAGCTGGCCGCAGCGATCTATGAAGCCGCATTCGCGATGACGGTGCCGCCCCCGGCCGTCTACGCCAACCGGGTTCGGCTCGCGACGCTGGTCGCGACCAACTTTCTCGGTCAGAATTCGCCGGCCATCGCGGCCACCGAGGCCGAGTACGTCGAGTACTGGGCTCAGGACGCCGCGGCGATGTACCAATACGCCGGGAATTCGGTAGAGGCGTCGGCAGTCACCCCGTTCGCGTCGCCACCGCAGGTCACCGAACCCACCGGGCTCGCGGCACAGAGCGCCTCGGTCGCCCAGGCAGGTGAATCAGGGGCGACGCAGGCAACGCTGTCGCAGTTGGTGACTACGGTTCCCTCGACGTTGCAGGGGCTCTCCACTCCGGCAGCGACCACGACCGGAGCCTCGGGACTGCTCGGCGGCCTGACCGGCAACCTGAACGATTCCTCGACCATGGTCGGCCTGATCACGAACTTGTCGATGATCGGCATCACTCCGCTGTTCGGCCTGTCCAGCGTCCTGGGCATCGCCCAGACCATGCAAAGCATGGCGGCCACCGCTGCGACGGACGTGACTGCAGCCGCGGCGGACGTGGCGGCGGGCGTGGCCGGCGCGGCCGAAACCGCCGGTGCCGCAGAGGCCGCACTTGGTGCGGGCGCATTGGGCAGCATGGGCCAGGCAGCCGCCCTGGGCTCGCTGTCGGTGCCGCCGGCGTGGACCAGCGTCATCCCGACGGCACCGTTAGCCAGCGTGGGCACAGCTTTGCAGAACGGTGGCATGGGCCCGCTGTCACAGATGCCGACCATGCTCGGCGGGATGCCACTGCGGGGCCCCACCGCGGGCGCCGCCGCTGGACCGCGATATGGACTGGTGCCCACCGTCATGGCCCAACCGCCCTCCGCCGGTTACGGCGAGGCAGTCATCTGAGCGCGAAAGGCATCCCGATGCTCGTCGAATACACGTCACACAACCGTCTGCTCGGTGACATACCCAAGGTATCTACAACCGTACTTAAGAGTATTTCGGGTATGTCAGTTCGCCCGATTTCGAAGGCCATTGCGAGCAGCCGTCGCGCGAAGGAGTGGGTGTCATGAAAGTTGTCCTCTTTTGCGGCGGGCACGGCATGCGAATGCGCAGCACGGACAACGACGTCGTTCCCAAGCCGTTGCAGATGGTCGGTCCCCGGCCGTTGTTGTGGCACGTGATGCGCTACTACGCGCACTACGGGCACAAAGAGTTCATCTTGTGCCTGGGATACGGCCAGACCATGATCAAGGACTTCTTCCTCAACTATCGCGAGATGGAGTCCAACGACTTCGTCATGCGCGCCGGCGAAATCGAGCTGCTCGATTCCGACATGTCGGACTGGACCATCACCTTCGTCGACACCGGGCTGGAGTCGCCCATCGGCGAGCGGCTTCGGCGCGTTCGCCAGTACCTGGGGGACGACGAGTACTTCCTGGCCAATTACGCCGACGTGCTGACCGACGCGCCGCTCGACACCATGATCGACCGGCTTATCGAGAGCGGTGCAACGGCTTCCATGCTGACCGTGCCGCCGCAATCGTCTTTCCACTGCGTGGACGTCAGCGCTGACGGCGACATCAAAGAGATCGCGCCGGTGACCAAGTTCCCGATCTGGGTGAACGGCGGCTACTTCGTGCTGAGGCCGGAAGTCATCGACCTGATCCCCGAAAACGGTGACCTGGTCGGCGACGCCTGCATGGCGCTGGCCGGAACCGGCCGGTTGCTGGGTTACCAACACGATGGTTTCTGGAAGCCGGCCGACACGTTCAAGGAGCGGGCGGAGCTCGACAGCGACTACAACGCGGGAATCCGGCCGTGGATGGTGTGGGAGCGCTCGTCCGCGGGAGCTCCGGCATGATTCCGCTCGCGACAGGTAGCACCAATTCCGTTGCCGCCATTGGCGCCCACTGCGACGACATCATCATCGGTGCCGGTGCCACATTGATGCAGATCGCGCGTCACAATCCCGGAGTCAAGGTGCATGCGCTGGTGTTCACCGGCGCCGGCACCGAACGCGAAGTCGAGGAAAAGAACGCCTTCGCGGCGTTATGCCCGCATGCCAATGTCGAACTGACCGTGCTCGACCTGCCTGACGGCCATCTGCCCGGCCACTGGCAACGCATCAAGCGCAACCTCGCGAAGTTTCGCAGCAGCTGCGAGCCCGATCTGGTGCTCGGCCCGCAGCGCGACGACTCCCACCAGGATCATCGGCTGCTCGCCGAACTCATCCCCACCGAGTTCCGCTCACATCTGGTGCTGGGCTACGAGATTCTCAAATGGGAGTCGGATCTGCCGAGTCCGGCTGTCTACGTGCCGGTTCCGGACGACGTGGCACGCGAAAAGGCAAGCCTGCTCAGGGAGAACTACCCGTCGCAGTCGGAGCGCGACTGGTTCGACGACGAGGCGTTCCTGGCGTTGATGCGAGTCCGCGGCGTGCAGTGCCATACCCGCTACGCCGAGGCATTCGTCGTCGAGAAGGCAGTCCTGAAGCCTGGCTAGCCAGCCTTAGCAACCCAGTCGCAACTTAACCGAAGGGACATCACATGCGAGTGCTGGTCACCGGCACCGACGGCTATCTGGGCTCCCTGCTCGCGCCACTGCTTCTCGAAGACGGCCACGACGTCGTCGGCCTGGACACCGGCTACTACAAGGCCGGTTGGCTGTGCCCCAGTTCACTTGCCGGAAGCACCCACCCCGCCACGCCGGCGACGCTCGTGAAAGACATCCGCGACGTGACCGTCGATGACCTGCGGGGATTCGACGCGATCGTGCACATGGCAGAGCTGAGCAACGATCCGATCGGCGACCTGATCGGCGATGTCACATACGAGGTAAACCACCGGGGCAGCGTGCATTTGGCCGATCACGCCAAGCGGGCCGGTGTCACCCGGTTCGTCTACATGTCGTCGTGCAGCGTGTACGGCATCGCCGACGGCACGGTCGACGAGTCCAGCCCGGTCAACCCGCTGACGCCGTATGCCAAGTGCAAGGCACTGGTCGAACGGGACCTCACCGCGTTGGCCGACGACGAGTTCTCGCCGACTTTTCTGCGCAACGCAACGGCTTTCGGTGCGTCACCGAGAATGCGGTTCGACATCGTGCTGAACAACCTGGCCGGCCTCGCCTGGACCGAACACCGTATCGCCATGACCAGTGACGGCACGCCGTGGCGGCCGCTGGTGCATGCCCTCGACATCGCGCAGGCGATCCGGTGCGCGGTGCGCGCCGACCGACAGACCGTGCACGCGCTGGTGGTCAACGTCGGCAGCGACGAAAACAACCGGACCGTCCGCGAAATCGCCGAGGCCGTCAGCGCCGAGTTCCCCGGATGTGACCTGACTTTCGGTCCTCCCAATGCCGACAACCGCAGCTACCGCGTCGCGTTCGGCAAGATTCACGACGTATTCGGCGACTTCAACGCCGCCTGGGACGTGGCCGCCGGCGCGGCCCAACTACACCGGGTATTCCAAAGCATTGCCATGGAGCCGGAGACATTTCATGGCCGCGGACACACCCGGCTCAAGCAAATCGAGTACCTGCTCAAGACCGGGCAGGTCGACGACCGACTGTTCTGGAAAGAGGCATCGTGAAGTACACGCCGACGAGCGTCGCGGGAGTGACGATCATCGACATCGAGCCGCACCGCGACCACCGCGGCTTCTTCACCCGCTCTTTCTGCTCCGACGAATTCGCCCGATACGGACTGATTTCCGACGTCTCGCAGACAAATATCTGCTTCAACAACACCCGCGGCACAGTGCGCGGCCTGCACCGGCAGGTGCCGCCGCACGCCGAGGCGAAGCTGGTGCGATGCACCCGCGGCGCAATCATGGATGTCGCGCTGGACGTTCGCCCCGAATCGCAGACCTACGGCAAGCACGCGATGGTGGAGTTGAGCGCAGACAACCGTCGGGCACTGTTCTTGCCGCCCTACGTCGCGCACGGCTTTCAGACCCTGACCGACGACACCGAAGTCGTCTATCAGGTCAGCGGCCCGTACGAGCCGGCCGCCGAAGAGGGATTCCGTTGGGACGACCGGGCTTTCGGCATCAAGTGGCCGCTTCCGGTCACCGTCATGTCCGAAAAGGACGCCAGCTGGCCGGCGTTGGCCGAGACAGCAGAGAACACGCCGGCGGGGAGCGCGGCGTCATGACAATTACGGTGCGGCATCGCGTGCGCGCAGGGCAGCCGAGGTAAGCCGGTCATGGTCCACGACACACTGTTACGGGTTCCGGTGCGCATGGTCGTCAGCGGCAGCGTTGTCGAGCGCTGCGACGCAGGCGAGGTGTTGTCGATCATCGCTGCTCGCCTGCAATCCCCAGGGCCTGGCTTGGCCGTGGGATCGGTGAACCTGGACCACCTGCACCATTTCCGCAGTATCGGTGCCGCGCCCGCGGGCCGGCTGGAATGGCTGTTGCTGGCCGACGGCATGCCGATAGCGTGGCGAGGCCGGCTGCTGACCGCCAGGCCCTGGCCCCGCGTTACCGGAGCCGATCTGTTGCCGGCCTTGCTGGCCTTGGCCGAAAACACCGGCCGGCGGGTCGGTTTCTTCGGCGGCAGCACTCAAACCCATCGGCTGCTGGCCGAGCATGTGCGCGAGTGCTATCCGGGGTTGGAAGTCTCTGGAATGTGGGCACCGGACCCAGACGATATCGAGTCATGTTCGGACAGTTTGGCTGCGGCTATCGGCGACGCTGGAACCGACATCCTGGTCGTCAGCCTGGGCAAGCCCCGCCAGGAGCAGTGGGTCGACCGGCACGGGCATGCGACGGGAGCACAGATATTCCTGCCGTGTGGCGGCGCGGTGGACTTCCTGGCCGGTAAGACCCGACGGGCTCCGCACTGGATGCAGCGGTTCGGGTTGGAATGGTTCTACCGGCTGACCCACGAACCACGACGGCTGGCCCGCCGATATCTCCTGCAGGGCCCGTTCGCTTTGTTGCGCGCCACCCGCGCCCAGCTCATCTGTTATCCCGGCGTCTATTACGCCGGCGCGCCTGTCCACGATCATGCCGCGATGCCCAGTGCCGCAGCCGAAGCGGCGTCCGCATAACCGGGAAGGCGCCCTGCATGATTACTACCCTCCGAGCCCTGGACGGCGCGTCACCGGTCAATGCACACCCGACTACACAGCCGACTGCACCCTCGACGCAGCCACCGCGCGTCAAAGTGGTTTCCCGCTGGCAGCAGCAGTATGCAAGGCGGCTGCGTATCACCGACTCGATAATCGTCTGCGCAGCCGTCATGCTGGCTCAATATGTCCGGTTCGGGCGCGAACTGGATACCTCGGGTTATCCCGGCCCGGTGATGACGTTGTTCTCGTGCCTGTTTGCGGCGCTGTGGCTTTCGTCGATTGCGGTGTTCCACACCAGGTCGACCCGGATAATCGGATCGGGAATCGACGAATACCGACGCATCGCCAGCGCGTCCTTCTGGACATTCGGAATCATCGCGATGGTCACGCTGCTGGCCAAGATCGACCTGGCTCGCGGCTACCTGGCCGTCGCACTTCCCGTCGGTACCCTCGTGTTGCTCGTGAGCCGTAATGTGTGGCGCAAGTACGTCTGGCGGCAACGAGCCAAAGGCCACTGCCAGACAATGGTATTGGCGATCGGAGACCGATCGGGTGTCTCACACCTGGCGCACGAGCTGATCCGCAACCCCAAGGACGGCTACGTGGTAGTCGGAGTGTGCATTCCGGGATACGGCCCGGACCGCGGCGACGTCCTGACGGTTCAAGGCCGCGAAATTCCGATCCTGGGCGACGAAACCACCGCAGTAGCCGCGATCGAGCGTTGCTGCGCGGACACCGTAGCCGTGACGCACACCGAACACTTCGGCGTACAGGGCATCCGAAAGTTGATGTGGCAACTGGAGACGATGGACGTCGACCTGGTGGTGGCGCCGGGAGTGATGGACGTCGCCGATGCCCGATTGACGTTGCGGCCAATTGCGGGGTTTCCGCTGCTACACGTCGACAAGCCGCAATACGAAGGGACGCAGCGCTTCCAGAAGCGCGCCTTCGACTTCTGCTTCGCGCTGACGGCGCTCATCGCGACTTCACCGCTTCTCGTCACGGCTGCCATCTGGATCAAGTTGACCAGCAAGGGGCCGGTCTACTATCGCGCCGAACGCATCGGCCAGGACGGCGAGCCGTTCACCATGCTCAAGCTGCGGACGATGGTCGACGGCGCGGACCAGCAACTCGATCGTCTGCTGCCGCTCAACGAAAGCACCGGCGGCATGCTCTTCAAGATCCGCGACGACCCCCGCGTCACCCGCATCGGAAAGCTGCTGCGCCGATTCAGCATCGACGAGTTGCCGCAGTTCATCAACGTGCTCAAGCGGGACATGAGCGTCGTCGGCCCGCGGCCACCGCTGCGCCGCGAGGTGGAGAACTACGCCGGCGAAGTCAAACGGCGTCTGCTGGTGAAGCCAGGCGTCACCGGACTGTGGCAGGTGAGCGGCCGTTCGGATCTCTCCTGGGACGACTCGGTACGGCTGGACCTTTCCTACGTCGACAACTGGTCGATGGCAGGCGATCTCGTGATCATCGCGCGGACCCTCAAAGCCGTCCTCGCCAGAGAAGGCGCCTACTGATGACGGACGACCATGACTGAGCCGGCGACCGAAACCCCGCCCGCGTCCGCGGTGGGGCCCGAGCCGTCCGCCGCGGCCGGCCCTGCCGACGTGCAGCCGGCGCGGATCGCGCACGCCATGATCATCCAAATGACCTGCCGCGCACTGGGAATGCTGGCCTCGGTGATCTCGGTGGCGATGACCGCCCGCTATCTGGGCCCCGGCCGTTACGGTCAGCTCACCATCGCGGTCGCCTTCATCGGCATGTGGACCAGCCTGGCGGATCTGGGCATCGGCACCGTCATCGTGCGACGCGTCACCTCCGGCCGGGGTGATCTCGAGCGGCTGGTGCGCGTCAATAGTGGCCTCTCACTGGTATATTGCGTTCCGCTGGCGACCGCTGCGGCACTGTGCGGATGGTTGATCTACCATGACGCCGACATTCGGGTCATGCTGGTGGTGTTGTCGGGACAGCTGTTGATGCTGACCATGAAGACACGGTTCGAGCCGGTGTTTTTGGCCAGCGTCCGGTTCTCCGCGGTGGCCTTCTCCGACGTGGCGGGACGGCTGGCCACGCTGGCCACGGTCAGCTGGCTGGTGACGGAGCGAGCAGACGTCATCTGGTTTGCGGTCGCCCAGCTGCTGCCGCCCGCCCTGCAGCTGCTGATCCAGGGCACCGCCGCGGCGCGGCAGATCTCGCTGCGACCCGTTTTCGCGCCACAGGAAGCGAAAGACCTTCTCCGGGAGAGCCTGTCGCTGATGGGTGTGATGGTGGTCGGGATCCTGTACTGGCGCACCGACGGCGTGATCCTTTCCCTGGTGAGCACTCACGCGGAGGTGGGCGTATACGGGTTGGCCTACACCGTCGCGTTCAACACCGAGGCGTTGTCGACCTTCTTCCTCAAGTCGACATTGTCGACGGCCACCACCCTGTTCTCCCGTGACGTCACGGCTTTCGCCCACTTCATGCGCCGCAGCGTCGAACTGATGTATTTCGTCGCAGTTCCGGTCGCGGTCGTCGGCGCGTTTCTGGCCGGCCCCCTCATCGGGCTATTCGGCGACCAGGCATACATCGCACGCGGGACACCGACTTTGGGATTGCTGTTCATCGCGGTCGCGTTGCGATTCGTCTCCGGAACCCTGGGCCAGGGCTTGTTCGCCAGCCACCAGCAGCGCTTCTTCTTCCGGTTGTTCCTGGTGGCCCTGGCGCTCAACATTGGGCTGAACCTGGCCCTGGATGGCCGGTTCGGCGCGGTGGGCGCCGGAGTCGCGCTGGTGTGCACGGAGCTGTTCGGCTTGGTGCTCGCCAGCTGGCGGCTGCGCCGTGAGTGCGGCTACCGAACCCCGGTGTTGTTCTTGCTGCGGGTGCTGATCCCGACGGCGGCCAGTGTCGCCGTGGCACTGGCCCTTTCGGGCCACCACGTGGTGTTGACTCTGGCCGCTGCGGCTGCGGTGTATCTGGCGGTCAGCCTCGCGATCGGTCCCGTCAACTGGTCGACGCTGACCTCGCTCTACCGGAAAGAGGTGGTGACATGAAAACCGAAATGGAGCAGGCACACCTGGAACCCGAAGCCGACGCGGTGGACAACCTGACGAGGCAACGGCCGCTCGCCGTGCTGATCGTGACGTACAAAAGCCACGACCTGCTGGAGCAATGTCTGGCCAGCGTCGCTGAGCAGCTGCCCTACCTACCGGTCTATGTCTACGAGAACAGTGGTGACTCCTATCCCGGTCGCGAGGAACTGGCCGCGCGCTACCCGGATGTGTGTTGGGTGCTGGGCCCGGTGAATCTTGGCTTCGCCGCGGCGTTTAACGCGCTGGTAAAGCACACGCCACCGGACACCGATCTGCTGATGATGAATGCCGATAGCCGGCTGCGCGGCCCGCTGACCCGCACCAGAGAGTTGCTGCAACAACCGGGAGTGGCCGCCGTCTCTCCGACGGTGTGTGACGCGGCCGCGCCGCGCCAGGTGACATGGGACGTCGCGCGCCGCCGTACCAAGCTGATCCGTGCACTGGTGGCGGCCAGCGGCTATTCGGACCTGCTGCGCGGCACACCGCTCTCGCAGCTCTACGCAAGGCAGCCCGCTGAATCACACGAAATCGATGGCTACATCGCCGGTGCCTGCCTGGCGATCAGCCGCCCGGCCTGGGACTCCATCGGCGGCCTCGACGAGGAGTTCTTCCTCTACGGCGAAGACGTGGACTGGCAGACCCGGGCCCACGCCGCGGGATGGCGCGTGGTGCTCGCCGACGAACTCGGGGTGGACCACGGCAATCCGCCGACCGCCCACGATGCTGGCGGATCCGAGGGAGTCGATTCTGCGCACGGCGGTGAGGTTTCGGCCGACGAGCGCCGCCGAAACAAAGACTTGCTGCGCGCCAACACCGCGCTCATGCTGGAACGCCAAACCACCGTTCATCACGGGGACATCTACCTCGCCGGGACAACGCTGCTGGATCGGCTGCAGCGGTCCAAGCGCGCCGTGCGCCGAGAGCTGCGCGCCAAACAGCGCACCGACCTGCCGGCGATCGTGATCACCACCAACCGGCTGGTCTACGGTGGCGCTGAGCGCCAGAAATCAGTGCTGGCAACCGAATTGGCACGCCGCGGCTACCCGGTCACCATCGCCTGCGTGCAGCGTTTCGGCCCGCTGATCAAGGAGATTCCGCACAACGTGCGCGTGGTGCGTCAGCCGTGGTGGGCACCGCACGTCGATCTGCCCGCGGGCCCGGCGGTGGTGATCAGCGGAGACACCAACACCGAAACAGGATTTGCCACAGTATGGCGGTCATCCGGCGCGAACCGGCGCTGGCTCGTCGCTCCGCACACTCACCCCGACATGCCCATCTACTCGCGGCCGTTGGTAGCAGCCATGAGCCGCTCCGACGGTTTCGTTATGCTGGCGCAACGACATTGGGACATGCTCGCCGAGCATCATCGACTGACAAGACGGCACTTCGTGGCACCCAACGGCGTCGTCGTGCCCGCCCAACCCAATCCACCGACTCGGGCGGCCGGTGATCCGGTGCGCCTGGTGATGCTCTCCCGAATCGAGGAGTTCAAGAACCCCCATCTGCTGATCGAGGCGCTCAGCGGTCTGACCGAATTGCCCTGGACACTTTCCATATTCGGCGACGGGCCCGACCGCGAGAGGCTGGAGGCCGGCACCCCCGCCGCGCTGCACGACCGTGTGCACTGGCGCGGATGGTCGGACGGCCCCGGACCCGCGCTCGCCGACGCCGACCTGTTGTGCATGCCAAGCCGCTGCGAGACGTTTCCATTGGTGATCCTCGAGGCGATGGCCCGCGCCATACCGGTCGCGTCGTCCGCGGTGTGCGCGGTACCGGAAATACTCGATTTCGGAAACGCCGGGTTCCTCGTCGAGAACATCACGGTGCGAGGCTGGCGGCAGTGCCTGGGCGAGATCTTGGCCGATCCCGCCGCGCTGCCGTGGGTCGGCCGGCGGGGCTTTGAGCGAATGAGCAAACACTACACGGTAGAAGCGATGGCCGACGCCTACATCGACGCGATCAACGAGGTGCTATGAGCACAGTCCGGCCAACCTGGAAAGCGTTCCTTCCCAGGAGAGAACGCAATCGACACGTCGTAGCCGACGCACAACCGATGTACGAGACGGCGATCCTGGGCGGCGGCCCCGCGGGGACGGGACCACTCGTCTGGGCGGCACAGCACGGTCTGCTGGACGACTGGCTGGACAGCGGCGTCGCGTTGGTCGAACAGGCCGACGAGCTGGGCGGTTCGCTCGGTCAATACCCGCTCAATTCCGACTCTCCGGCCGCCTCTTTCCTGGAATGTCTGGACGGTCCGGCCTGCGCGCCCTTTCTCGCCGCCCTCAAGGCCGATCCCGTGACGTGCGAATTGGAACGCCTCCGCGCCGTGCGACCGACACTGGAACAAGTCGACCGCTTCGAGCGGCGCCTCGGCGCCGCTCTCCTGACGGAGTTTGGCCGCCATCCCAACAGCCGGGCATTCACCGGCACAAAGGCATTAGCGATACAGCTGGAACGCGGCGGCTCGGTCACTGTCTTCACTACTTCCCACGATGGGCGGCGAGCGGTGGTCCGCGCCGCCAGTGCGGTGGTGGCACTCGGCGGACGGCCGAACCTGTCGTGGTCCACGGTCGAGCTGGCGCCGCGCCTGCATCTAGGACACTGGCGTTCCAAGATCATCTCCAGTCACCGGCTGCTCACGCACGGCGGCGCGGCCGAGGTCGCACGACGGCTGTCCCGCGTCAACCGCAGCCCACAAGTGGTGGTTGTGGGCGGTGCGCATAGCGCGTTTTCGGCGGCATGGATGCTGCTGGAACAAATCCCGGAATTGGACTTCGGCCCCCGGGGGATACAAATTCTTCATCGCACCGAACCCCGCCCCACGTATGCATCGTGTGATGCGGCGCGGGCCGATTCCTACGAATTCTCCGCGGCGGACGTCTGCGGAGCCACCGGCCGCGTGCATCGCCTCGGCGGATTGCAGGGGGACGGACGCGAAGTATGGCGCCGCTTGCACCACAAGCCGGGTACGGATCCGGACGACGACCGCGTCATCGGCCGGCCGATCGACAGCTTGTCGCGTGCGGACCTGATTCGGCTGCTCTCCAACGCCGACCTCATCGTTCCGGCGCTAGGCTATCGCCTTGCGCCAGTTCCCATTTACAACGCGCATGGCGCCCGGGTGCCACTGGCACGCACCGGTCCCGTAGTCACGCGAGACTCACGACTGCTCGGTGCCGACGGCGCACCGGTTCCCGGCGTATTCGGGGTCGGGCTGGGCAGCGGCTTTGTGCCGTGGGGCGCGATGGCCGGCGAAGAGTCCTTTGTCGGCCAACAGAACAGTCTTTGGCTGTACCAGCACGGACTCGGCAAGATGATCTACACCCGTACCCGCGAGCTCGCGCGACAGCAGCGGTCGGCTGAGGAAATCGATCATCGTGAAACAAGCGGTTCGGCAATGATTTCCAGCTCCCAGTCCGCGGGGCAGACCAAACAACCCAGAGAATCGAGAGTTCGATGAATTGCCGGTTATGCGAGTCAAGCCGCTTACTCAGCGTGTTGGACCTCGGCGCGACTCCGCCCTGCGAAAAGTTCCTCACCGGCGACGAACTCGACCTTCCGGAACAAACCTTTCCCCTGCACCTGCGGTTGTGCGAAGACTGCCTGCTGTTGCAGATACCGGCCCTCATCACGCCCGAGGAAACCTTCACCGAATATGCCTACTTCGCGTCGTTTTCCGACAGCTGGGTGCAGCAGGCGAAGACGTTCGTCGACCAAGCCGTCCAGCGGCTCGGGCTGGGCAGCGATTCACTGGTGGTCGAAGTCGCCAGCAACGACGGCTATCTGCTGCAACATGTCGTCGCCGCCGGAGTGCCGTGCCTGGGAATTGAGCCGTCGCGCAACGTCGGTGCCGCCGCTCGCGAACGCAACGTGCCCACGGTGTCCGCGTTTCTGGACGAGGAACTGGCGGGTCGGATTCGCGAAGAACACGGTCCGGCAGACTTGGTTGTCGCCAACAACGTCTACGCCCACATCCCCGATCTGCGTGGCTTCACCCGATCATTGCGCCGGCTGCTCGCCGACGACGGCTGGCTGAGCATCGAGGTACACCACGCGCTTCCGCTGGTGAAACTTGCTCAGTTCGACACGATTTACCACGAACACTTCCAGTACTACACGCTGTTTTCGGCGATCAACGCACTTGCGACTGCCGGGCTGGCGGTCGTCGACGTCGAACTCCTATCCAGCCACGGTGGGTCCATCCGCGTCTGGGCCCGCTCCGCGGAGTTCGCCGGACCGCCGACCACGCGGGTGGAAAAGGTGCTGCATGCCGAGGAGGAGGCCGGGCTGCATCACGTCGACGGTTACCTGCGGCTGCGCCCACAGACCGAAGCCACCCGCCATGCGCTGCTGCGGTACTTGCTGCAGTGCCGCGCCGAGGGCAAACGCGTTGTCGGGTATGGCGCGCCGGGCAAGGGCAATACCCTGCTCAACTACTGCGGTATCCGCAGCGATCTGCTGGAGTACACCGTCGATCGGAACCCCTACAAGCATGGCCGTTTCACGCCGGGGACCCGCATCCCCATCTACGAACCGGAGCGCATCGCCAAGGACCGCCCCGATGTTGTCTTGGCGCTGCCCTGGAACCTCGAAACCGAGCTGACCCGGCAACTCGGTTACATCAGGCAGTGGGGTGGCCAGCTCGTCTTTCCCCTTCCGACTTTGCATGCCGCGCAACCAGGATGACGGTGCGATGAGAAGCTGCCGAGCATGTGGCTGCACCGAACTGCGCAAGGTCCTCGACCTGGGCAGGGTGCCGGCGGGAGACAACTTTCCCCCGGCAGCCGAACCGGTCGCTCCCGAAGAGTCGTCGCATCCACTTGCCATGGAGCTGTGCACCGGCTGCGGCCTGGCGCAGCTCGCCGAAGACGACACGGCGACAGCCGAACCCCGCGGCGTCGAGCCGCAGGCTTTGCGGGACCAGGCCGCCGACGCCGTAGCACGCGTCGCCGAAGCGGGTTGGCTGCGCGGGACGACGGTTCGCGAGTTCAGCAGCCCACACGGCGGGACATGGTTGCCGCTGTTGGCCGAGCGCGGCTTCTCACAAACCGATTGCGCTTCCGAACCCGCCGACGTGGTGCTCGATTCCTTTGGCATCATGCACGATCCGGACCAGCGGTCAGCCTTCCAGGCGCGTGCGAAGGCGACCGCGCCGAACGGAGTGCTGCTGCTGCAATTCCACTCCCTGATGACGATTGTCGGTCAGCGGCAATGGAATGCCCTGCGCCACGGGCATTTTGCCTACTATTCGCTGACGGCGCTGACCAGCCTACTGGCCGCGGCCGGCATGAGCGTGGCCTCGGCGTGGGAGTTCGACCTCTACGGCGGAACCGTGTTGGTCGCCGCCGTGCACGGGCAAGCCGCAGCCGACGAGCGGGTCATGGATATCCTGAAGCGCGAGCGAGACTTTGGCATCACCGATCCAGATGTGGTGCAACGCCTGCAGCATGCTGTCCAGGATCACGTCGCCAGACTGCGTGACTGGCTGCGGGTAAAAGCGGGTGAGCAACAAACCGTGTATGGATATGGCGCCGGCTCACGCGTCGTCGCGTTGTTCAGCATCGCCGGGGTGGACCGGCAACTGGTGCGGGCGGTCGCCGACGCATCACCGGCTAAGCAGGGACGTCGCATACCGGGCAGCGAAGTGGTGATCATCTCGCCCGAACGACTCATCGCGGCAGATCCCGATCACGTATTGCTTACCCTTCCGGATCTCTACGAGGAGGTCCAGCGAAGGTACCCCCAACTCGACGGACGCTGGTCGGTCGATCGGCAATGAAGGCAAGGATCGTATGTCTAAACTAGAGACGGCAGCCGGCAGCCCGGCCAATCCCGTTATGCACACCCATATTTCCGGGCGCGGCGGAGTACTACCGAACTTCGCCGAGCACGATGAGGACACCAAGAACCACGACATTGAAACGCCCGTCGTCCCGCAGGAATACCTACAGCGCTACCTGGCTCGGCAGCTGGCGGATCGACGGACGGACCGCGAGACGCTACGCATAGTCGACATCGGTTGCGGCCGCGGTGACACGGTCGCGTGGCTGCGCGCGCAGGGCTGGGATGCGTACGGAATCGACGTCTCGCCGGAGTACATAGCACGCGGTCGCGAATACCTCACGCGCACCGGCGACGATCCCGCACGCCTGCAGGTCATGAATGACGACTTCACCTATCCGTTCCCCGACAACATGTTTGACGTGGTGCTGTCCGATCAGGTTATCGAGCATGTAGCCGACCTTGACTTGTTCGCCTCGGAGGTGGCGCGCATATCGGCACCGGCAGCGGGTGGGCTGCACATCTGGGATGCGAAATGGCGTCCCATCGAAAGCCACCTCAGATCGCCCTTCGTCCACTGGCTGCCCAAAGGTCCGCTGCGGCGCGCCGCGGTGACGGCGTCGCTGCGATTCGGGCTGGCGGCACCGTATTTCACCGAGCTTTCGTTTCAGGACCGGGTCGAGATCTTCCACCGGTTCAGCGAGGACGAGACCTTTTACCGACCTCTGCGGAGCAGCATCGCCACCATGCAGCGGCACGGCCTGCGGTGCGACGCGCGCCTGGCCGCCCAAGACAAGATCGGCTCTCGTCTCCCGACCGCTCCGCGGGCGGCGCTGCCGCTGCTGGGATGGCTCTACCGGCACATGTTCAGCGCTGTTGTGCAGACGCGCAAGTCGTCGGCGGAAAAGGGGAAAGCTTGATGCAGAGTTTCGCCTTGTACCGCGCGGCGGGTCACAGATTCGTCGAAGGATGGCTGGAGCCTGAGGTTTTGGACATCGTTCATGTCATCGACTCGGTGCAGCGCCGCAACGAGATTCACGGCGGTGTAGTTGAAATCGGTGTTCATCATGGGAAGTTTTTCATCGGATTGCAATTGCTGCTCCGCGAGGAGCAGCGTGCGCTTGCGGTCGATCTTTTTGACGACCAGCATTTAAATGTCGACGGGTCAGGCCAAGGCGATCGCGGGAAGTTCGCTGCAAACACCAGTCGCTGGGCTTCGGGGCGTGGACTGGTCGTTCATCAAGCCGAGTCCACGACTCTGGACAACGCTACCGTTCGAGAATTGGTGGGGTCTGCTGCCCGACTGTTCAGCGTTGACGGCGGACATACCGAGGAAATCGTATTGTCCGACATGAAATTGGCAGAGGCCTGTTTGACGCCGGGCGGTGTTGTCATAGCTGACGATGTCTTCAATCAGCGGTGGCCCGGCGTTTCGGTGGGCACCCTGCGCTATCTGGAAGACGGGGCCAGCCTGGCGCCGTTCGCAATCGGCTTCAATAAGGTGTTTTTGACTCAGCCCGAGTACACAGAAATGTTTCGGCACGCCCTTGAAGGCATGTGTGAGAGGTCAGTGCGCATCGGCCTTGAGTATTCGGTTTACCGCGGCCACAAGGTGGCTCTGCTGTTTCGTGCACCTAGGACCCCGCGCCAGTTACTTCGCAAGAATCGCGTCGCCAGAATGCTTTATCGCCGACTGGTCGGTATCACCGGGCGTCGGTCGGACACCGGCGAATTTAAGGCTCCCGCAGCGCACGTCGACACAGATCCGTACCATGAAATCGCTTAGGGTGCTGTGGCTTTCGCCGTGGATGCGTCCGCTGGCGCGCGTTCAGGCCGACGCGTTGCGACGACGGGGTGTCGACGTGCTGTTGGTCACTACCGACCACCACCATCCGGAAGCCGACGCGGCCCGCGACTACGAGCTGGTGCTCGATCCGCGGGTCCGTACGGCGGCCACTTGGCCGGCCTGGTTCGCTGCCTGGCGCAAAGTGCGTGAGTATCGCCCCGACATCGTGATCGCCGAGTTGGTCAACGATCCACGCTGGATCGCGTTTGCCGGCTCTGCACCGCGCATCCAGTTGCTGCATGACGACAGTCCCAAGGACAGCATCGAGCACCGGCCTTCCTACGAGCGGGCGGTTTTCGACCGCTGGGGCGCCCGCTCGGTAGCCACCGTCGCCTACAGCCGGCATGTCGCCGCCGCGATCGCCGACCGCCGCGACGTGGCCGGAACCCCGGTACATGTGCTGCCGCTGAGCAGCGACCTGGCTGCGGACCTGGTCCCGCCATTCGTCGACCCCGACGGCCGGCGCGATTTCGTGATGATCGGGCGGCTGAATCCGTACAAGAACCTCGAGGTGGTGCTCGACGCGTGGCAGCGGCATGTCGGCGGATCCGGTTGGCGCGGTGACGATCTGGTGCTCATCGGCGACGGCCCCGTCGACGCCGCCACCCTGCCCGAACACACACGATGGAGCCCGGGCAAGTACCGCTATGTCGACATCCGCACCACACTGGCCGCCGCGAAGGGTTCGATCGTCCACTATCGGCGCGCGTCGCAGAGCGGGGTACAGGTGGTGTCGATGCAGCTGGGCGTGATGCCGATCGTCTCCACAGCCGGTGGGCTGCCCGAGTTTCAGCCACCTGGCCAACCGCCGATCGGGGTCGACGACGTCGACGGGCTCGCTGCCGCGTTCGACGCGCTGGCCGATCCGTTGACCGCGACACTGTGCGGAGCCGACGCCCGGCGCCACTTCGCCGAGCAGTTCAGCGTCGACCATTGCGCCGACGGGTTGCTGAACCTCATCACCGAGACGCTGGGCCGCTCCCCGCGCATGCCAGCCATCGCGGGGAGGGTGCGATGACACCGGAACCGGTCGGCACCGTTACCGCACGCAGGGTGCCCGGCATGGCGACCGCCGCGCGCGCCTTCGGCCGGCCCCGGCGCGGGACTACGGAGCCGAAATCCGGTTGGGTGCAAGCGAACTTCGACCGGTTCATGGCAATCCGCCGCTTCAGCGCGCTGGACGGTTGTCGGGCTTTGAGCGTGATAGCGGTGCTGTGGCAGCACACGTCGGGCAGTCCCGGTCCGTCCTTCATGCAGAAGGGGTATCTGGGCGTGGAGTTCTTTTTCGCGATCAGCGGCTTCCTGATCACCAGCCTGCTGCTGCGCGAGCAGAACGCGATGGGCAGTATTTCGTTGCGAAAGTTCTACGCACGCCGCGCGCTGCGGATCTTTCCGCTGTACTACCTGGCGCTGCTGGTTTACATCGTCTTGGTTGCCACAACCCGCCGGCACAGCCAGGAAGGAATTCAGTTCTTCCATCATTTGCCGGCCTTCGCGACGTATACCTACAACTGGTTCTCCAGCTCCGGTCACCAAGTGACGTTTAACTTCGCCTGGTCACTGGCGACCGAGGAGCAGTTCTATCTGCTGTGGCCACCGCTGCTGGTGGCGACGCTGATGATCACCGGCGGCAAGCGGATCTGGCCGTCGCTCGTGGTGCTGGCCGGATTGGTGGCAATCTCACAAGGCATCGGCCTGACCACGGACTCGGAGGTGCTGCCATGGCGCATTCCGGCGAGCCTGTCGCTGCCCATCCTGCTCGGTGCCGCAGCTGCGCTGGTGCTCAGCAACAGGCGCGGGTTCGCGATGGTGAAAGCGGTTGCCGGGCGGGTCTGGTCCGCGCCGGTCGCGGCGCTGCTGTTAGCGGTCGCGATCATCGCAGACACCCCGCTGCAGGTCGTCGAGGCATTGATGGTCTTGCTGGTGGTCGCCACCTGCATTGTCGAGTGGACGCCGTTGCACCCGCTGCTGCGCTGGCGCCCGCTGGCATTCGTCGGAGTGATCAGCTACGGCGTGTATCTGCTGCACAACCTGTGCGCGAACATGGCCCGCATCGCCACCGGCGAGCATGAAGGAATCCCGTTGTTCGTGGTCACGCTCCTCGCGGTGGTCCCCGTCGCGTACCTGAGCTTCCGGTTCTTCGAGACACCGGTGCTGAAACTCAAACGCAGATACGAGACTAGCGGCGAGCACGAGGGCGACGAATTGTCTCGCATAGCGGCGCTGTCGCGGACCGATCCCAGCACCGAAACCCGATAACTTCCGGAACCCCATAGCTCAGCGAAGTGCTCGCCGATCGCTGGCTATGTCAGTCCATAGCCCCGTCAACCGTTGATACCAGCGTTCGAGCGCGAAGTCGTCCGCGCGGCTGCGAGCGGCGCCGGCCAGGCGAACCCGCAACTGCTCGTCATCGACCAACGCGGTTAGCGCCCAGGCGATCTCGTCGGGATGACCGGGACGGACCAGCAGGCCGTTGACGCCATCGCTGATCGCCTCCCCGATGCTGCCGACCATCGTCGTCACCGGCACCAACCCGTACGCCATCGCCTCCAACAGCGCCATCGGCAGGCCCTCGTCGTAGCTGGGGAGTACGAAAATGCTTGCCCTAGACAGCAGTTCGTCACGAGCCGACGAGTCGAGCCAGCCCGCCACCTGAATCGTCTCGTCCAACCCGGCCGCGGTGACGGCCGCACGTACTTCCGCGACCTCGCCGTCGCCGGCGAAAGTCACCCGCAATCGGCTGCGCACCGGCTCGTCGAGAGCGCCGATCGCGGCGATCAGGTCGTAGCTGCCCTTGCGCACTCCCAGCCGACCGAATGACACGGCGTGCACCAGCTCGATACCCGATTGCGCCACCGGGGTATCCGGGACCCGGACAGCGTTGTGCAACACGCTGATCCGCGCCTGATCGACACCCAATCGGCTCGCGTACTCGTCGACATGGCCCCGGCCCAGCACCACCCACTGATCGGCGACCAGCATGCGTCTGACCACTGCGCGAACCGGCACCGGTTGCCGGTCGAACCAGCCGCCGAAGTCGTAGCTGTGCGCGTGCACCACAGCGGGCACACCCGCCAGCCGTGCCGTCCACAACGGCAACGCCTTGCGAATCACGCTGCCGCCGTGTGCCAGGTGCGCGTGCAGCACGTCGACGCGGCCACGCAGCAAAAGCCAACTGGCGCGCAGCATTCCGCCGATGCCGACGAAGAGCCGATGCAACAGCGAGCCGTCGACGTACGTCGGCACCACCGTGATCGACATTCGCTCGTCGGGATGTGCCGCCATCAGGGCCGCCACCGTCGCCATGCCGCCGCGGCTGGCCGTCCCGGCCGGTGCCGGACCGACCACAAGCACCCGCAGCCGGCTCGAAAGAGAATTCACCGGAGTGTCTCGGCCGGCACGCGATCGGCTTCCACCTCGACGGCTTCCGGGCGAGTGCGCCCCAGGCTGGCGAACGCCATCGCCGCTCCCAGCGCCAGACCCAGCGTCAGGCCGCTGGGCGACTCCTCGGGCAGCGGATCTACGTTGCACATCACCAACAGACCGATCGAGACCGCCGCGCTGATCTTCGCCGGTGCCGATCCGCGCCGCAGTGCCCGGACTATCGGCACGAGGGCGAATACCGCGAACGCCGCCATGCCCACCGCCCCGGCTTTGACCATCCACCAGAGGTAGAAGTTGTGGGCGTAGGTAGTGCCCAGCGTCTCAGTGAAACCCGTCGGGTCGTTCCCGAACGGCAGCTGATAGGCGTATCCCAAACCGTGGCCGAACACCGGGGCTTTGGCGATGGCAGGGAAGAGGTGGGCATTTTCGGCCAGCCTGTCCAGCGTCGACTGGTCCACGGCCAGCGCACTGGCCGACACGCCGCCCAGCACCCTGTGGCTGTAGGCGGTGAGTTGATCGCCGAGCCACGTCCCGGCCGCCGAATGCTGTAGCAGGAACAATGCGCCCGGCAACGCCACGGCCAGTATCGCCGCGCCGACGGCGACGAAACCGAATGTGCGGCGCAGGGCTGACCAGCCCAGGTTGGCCAGGAACGCGACGACGGCGGCGATCGTCGCTGCGATCAGCGTGTTTCGCGAGAACGCCAGCACCGCAACGACCAGCGCAGGGGTGCCCAAGACGAGGTACGTCGACGGTTGGACCCGGCCGACGACCGTTGCGGCGACCAGTACGGTGAGCACGGCGACGGAAGGGGTCAGGGCGGTGGTGATCACCCGGGTCGCCGCGTCACCCGTCTCCACCGCCTCTTCGCGGCCGATCAGCCGAATTCCGTGCAGCGAACCCACCACGGCCATGCCCGCCGAAAACCACAGCATCGCCGCGATCGCCCCCACGACGCCTTTGATGTAGTCGCCGGTCACGATCAACAGCGCCAACACGAACCCGATGACCATCTCCAGCAGGAACGTCGCTTCGCGCACCACCGCTACCGGAGCATGTCCGGTCTCGAACCCGACCGCGGTGAAATACAGCACGATGAAGGCAAACATCGCCGGCAACAAAAAATCCGTAAACCGCGGCCGCACAAAAGGAATGAGGTAGCAGATGCCCAACAACAACGCCAGGTGGTAGGCGTAGATCGAGACCGGCCCGAAGACTTTGCCGACATGCAAGCCCTGCGGCAGCGACGCCATCGCCAAGAACACCGCGACCCACACCATCGCCTCCGGCCGCGACCAGTACACGACCAGGCAGAACATCGCGCCGACCAGCATCATGCCGTAAACCGTGGTGCGCACCGAGAACACGCCGAACAGAAAGCAGCCGAACAGGAACAGCCCCAGCAAGGCCCCATTCAGTGCCAAGCGCTGGCGGCTGCGGAAGTACAGGATCACGTCGGTCTGCTGACCTTCGCCCGGTAGGTTCGGGCCGCCGCGCTGGTATGCCGCGGTACCCGGGCGTCGGTCAGCACGGTGCCCACCAGGTTGGCACCGGCGGCGCGCAGCGCGGTCAATGCGTCGGTCAGTTCGTCCTCCGTGGTGCGCCCCGCCCGGACGACCAACACCGTCGCGTGCACGGCGCCGGCCAATAGCCCCGCGTCGGCGGTGGCCAGCACCGGTGGACCGTCGACCACCGTTCGGTCGAAGGTTGCCGAGACGTCCTGCAGCACCTTGTCCAGCACCTGCGGCAGGTAGGCGCTGCAGGGCAGCGTCTCCCGCCGGACCGCTCGTGCCGCAAGGACGAAAAGCTTCGAAATCGGGGTTGGCTTAACGGCTTCCGTGGCGATGTCGGGGTTGGCCAGAGCGTTGCCCAGCCCTTCTCCGGATTCGACTTTGAGCAAGCCGGCGATCACCGGCCGGCGGGCGTCGCCCTCGACGAGGAGCACGTCTTCGCCGAGTTCGGTGAACGCGCGGGACAAGTTCAGCGCGGTCGTCGTCGTTCCCTCACCGCCGAACGGCGCGGCCAGCAACACCCGCGTGGCCTCGGGCCCCATCGCCCGCAGCAGCCGGGCCCGCAACCCGCGCACGGCGTCGTCGAACGAGATGTCGGTGCCGTACCGCGGTGCGCTGCCGCGACGCCCGGCCAGCTGAGCCAGGGTCCGCAGGCCCGAAAGTTCTTCCAGCTTTTCGCGGGTACGGACGGTTCGGTCGGTGGCCTCGCGGGTCAGCGCCACCCCGATACCCAGCAGCACACCGGCGACCAACCCCATCGCCATGTTGCGCATCGGCACCGGCTTGACCGGTTGATCGGGTATCCCGGCCTGCTCCACGATCGTTGCCCGGGCGATGGGCGGTTTCTGCGTCGGAGTCGTCGCGGGCTGCGGGTCAGCAGCCGGGGTCGGGGCGGAAATGGTGGTCTCACCCGGCTCCGGTGACGTCGTCGGTTGACCGTCGGGGTTCTGGGGTGCAGCAGAGGTGGTCGGCGCGACGGTGGTGACCGGTGCGGCCGGACCCGTCTTGCTGACGCCGAGCGTTCCGACAATGACGGTGAACTGCTCGGCCATCGCTTGGGCCAGCGCGGCCGCGCGTTTGGGATCGGTGTCGGTGACGGTGATCGTGAACAGCGTCGATTTCGGGGTGAAGTTCACCTGGGTCCGGCTCGCCACTTCGTCCGGGCTGATCGGCAGGTGCAGCTGCTTGACCGCGCGCTCGGCGACCGCGTGCCCGCCGGCGACGGCCGCGTACGACGACAACCGTTCCTGGGCGGCCTGGGTGCCCTGGAACACCTGGGTGAGGTCAGTTTCGCCGGAAAACGAGATGAGGACGGTGGCCGACGATTGGTAGCTCTTGGTCTGGAATGCGGTGACGGCCGCGGCACCGACTAGGCATGCCAGCAGGGCGGCGACGAACAGCTTCCAATGTGAAGCCAAGGTGCGGGCAAAAGTGCGGAAATCCACTAGGACCTCTCTGGACAGGACGCGGAGCAGCTACGCCGCATCATCGCCGATCCTCCGACGTCAGCGCGTCGCGAGGTACGTCAAGCGTCGCGATCGAATACCACCCGGACTCGTCGCGTCCGTCGCGGGCCAACCACATCGGCGGATAGTTCACCACGTGGGTCGCCTGGGGTTTGTGCTGTTGCCAGGCGACCGAGGCTTGCAGCCGGTAGCGACCCGCCGCCAGGCCGGCCAGGTCGACAGTCACGGATTCGGTGGACGATGCCGGGACCGGCTGGTCACCGGAGGTGCCGCCGGTATGGACCAGGCTCTTCAAGGCCACTGAGGCGGGCAGTGTACGGATTACGGTGCCCGAGAAGTCGACCAACCGGTAGCCGGGAACCCATTTCTCCGTAGCGGCGGCGGCGCCGTAGTTGGTCCAGGTGACAGCTATCTTGGCCGTCCCGTCGCGCACCGTCTGCGATCCGGCGCGGGCTTCCACCGAATATCGGTAGCCCGCGGCGACGTTGGCTTGAGCCCACAGCAAATACAGCTTGGGATCCATCGCGGTGGTGGAATTCGCGTCCAGAAAGTTCACGCTCGACGTCATCGACACGTGGTATTTGACGACGTCGCGCAGACCCTTCTCGTAATAGTCCTTCGGGTCGGTTTTAGTCGGCGGCTGACCGCCCCATTCGGTGATCACCGGCGCTTCCGCCAGCCGCTTTTTCAGCTCGGCGACGAGCGGGTCCTTGATCCGCACGTAGTAGGACGCGTCGTCCTCGGCCCAGACCGGAAACGGTGCGTAGACGCCGAGTGCGTCGGAGCGGATCCCTGCCGGTGCAACGAGCTTCTTGGTGACGTCGCCGGCGAGCATCTGCCGCACGATTTCGGCGTTGGCGACGGTCACCACCATCTGGGTGTGCGGAAAGGCGTTGACGTTGGCCGCGACCAGCCGCCGGATGGAATCCTTGGTGATGTTCTGGTCGCGGAACTGGCTGTAATAGCCCAGCGCTGCCATGCTCTCGTCTGGCCCCGGGCCGGGCGCCTTCAGCACGTCGCGCAGATAGGCGTTGTGGTCTTCGCTGAAGTCCCCGTAGCCGGAGAACTCGAAAACGCTGAGCCGTTCGTCGTCGTCGTAGCGACGGCCCAGCGCTGCCAGCAGCTGCTCGAAACCGGCCAGGTAGCCTGGGTCATTCCAGTTCGGCACCACCTGCGTCAGGCCACGCGTGGATGAGCCTTCCGGCGGCCCTTGGTAGCTGGTGCTCGCGCCGGGCAGGGCGCGGACCCAGTCCGGAATCTCGATGTTGGTGTCGTTGGGGTAGACCGCATCGCAACACGAGTTATAGGAGTGCACGCGAAGCGTGAGCCGCATGCCGCGCTCGGCAAGTTTGGCCAGCGCGTCGTCGATCACCCTGAAGTCGTACTTGCGATCGTCAGGAGCATCGGGAGGCAGCGTGCGCGGGTCGGCGGGCTGCAGTTCACGCCACGACACCCGCAGGCTGGCGTCATACGACTTGGGCCAGGCGGGGTACCGCCGCTGGGCTGGATTAGCTTGCGGGAAAAGTGGTTCCAAGAGGTCTTCGTACTGGCCGCGCAGCGGGTTGGGTATCTCTTGCGCGGCCGGCGGTATGGCCGGACTGACCATCGCGTTGAGCGGCCCCGGGTTTGGGTGACTGGCACCGCATCCGTTGAGCAGCAACGTCGCGCACGCGACAACGACGAGCGCCTTCTTCCGCAACACGAGACTCGCCAAGACTAGATCGCTCCAAGGGACAACGCTTCGCGGTCGGCGAGGAACGGCATCGGCATCCAGCGCGCGGACAGCAACGCCTCCATCGCATTGCCCGGGACGGGGCGCGACAACAAGAACCCCTGCGCGCGGTGACATCCGTGTTGCATCAAAGTCAGTGCGGCAGCTGGTGTTTCGACTCCCTCGGCGACCAGTTGCAGACCGAAGGCTTCGGCGAGGCCGATGATGGCGCGAACGATGGCCAGGTCGCCGGCGTTGGTGCCCAGGTCGCGCACGAATCCGGTGTCGATCTTGAGCATGTCGACGGGCAGGGATTTCAGGTGCGACAAAACCGCGTAGCCAGTGCCGAAGTCGTCGATGGCGATCTGGACGCCGACCTCCTTGAGCTCGGCGAGCGTCTTGCGGGTGGTTTCGATGTCGTGCACCACCGCGCGCTCGGTGATCTCGAGGCATACCGATCCGCCGTCGATACCGAACTCTTCGATGGTGTCGGCAACAGTGCGGACGAAACCGCGGGTGATCAGTTGCACGGGTGAGACATTGATGCGCAGGGTCGCGCTCAGTCCGACGCCGTTGGATCGCCAGCGGCTGAATTCGGCACAGGCGGCGCGCATCACCCAACGGCCCAATTCGCCTGCCAGATTGGTCGATTCGGCTACCCCGATGAACGAATCCGGCAGCAGCAGCCCCCAAATCGGGTGCCGCCAGCGCACCAGCGCCTCGGCGGCCACAATGGCCCCGGTCCACAGATCGACCTCGGGCAGGTAGTGCAGCAGCAGCGCTTCGCTGTCGATGTCGCCCTGCAGGTGCAGCTCGATGTCGTTGCGGAACGCGCTTTTCAGCGACATGTCGTCGGTGGACAGCGCGACCTGATTGCCGCCACCGCGCTTGGCCGTCAGAACGGCCTCGTCCGCGCGGCGGAGCAGGTCGGTGCTGTTGTCCCGCCCCGGCATGCCCACCGCCAGTCCGATGCTGACGGTTCGGGTGATCATGTGGCCACCGATCGCCAGGCGCTCGCGCAGCATCGAGCCCAGACGGCGGGCGAACGACTCCGCGCTCCCACTCGACATCGGCTGATCCGGAATCACGACGAACTCGTCCCCGCCGATGCGGGCGATCATGCAATGGCTTCCGGCGCACACGCGGATCCGCTGTGCGAAGACGCGGATGAACCAGTCGCCGGCGGTGTGCCCCAGGTAGTCGTTGATCGGCTTCAGCCGGTCGAGGTCCAGATACAGGACGGCGACGGGTCCGGTGCTTCCGGCCGCGAGCCGGTCGGAAAGGTGCGCGACCAGCGCGCGCCGGTTGTACAGGCCGGTCAAGTCGTCGTGCTCGGCGAGGTAGCGCAGCTTTTCCTCGGCCGCGATACGCGCCTGCAACTGCGCGAACAGAGCGGCCACCGCCTCGAGCGTGTTGATCTCTTCTTGCTTCCACTTCCGGGCGCCGGCCTTGACGAAGCCCAACACTCCGGTGGTGACGTCATGCGAGACCAGCGGCGCGGCGGCCACCGACGGCGATGGGTCGTCGTTGACTACCGCGTTGCGGCGCTGGAAGGGGCGGTTGCCGTTGTCCGGCCGGATCACGACGGGTTTGCGGCCGTGCTCGCACTCCGCGAGCACCGGGTCGGCGCTGGTGAAGTGCACGACGGCCAGCGGATCCGGGTCGGGAACGTCGACTCGCGGCGGCCACTCGGCAACCAGTACGGAGGCTCGGATGTCGTGGTCGTGGTGGCGCAGGAAGCTACCGCTCAAACCCATCTGGTCGACGAGCTGCGCGAGGACGTTTTCGGTGACTTGGGTGGCGGTGGAGGCGGTGGCCTCCATCAGCTGCTTGGCCACCGAGGTGACGACCAGGTCCAGACTTCGCGGCACGAGGTCCTCCGATGGCACATGTCCCTTTTCGGGTGCCCGGATGTCAGGACCCAACCAAGGAATGGTCTTCTTCAAGACTGCTTTTCCCCATGCACTCCGATGCGCAATAGGGATCCACAATTGTTGCGTGGTTTTGTCGTTCGTCGGCCCAGGGCAGGCCACCAATTGTCGCGGAAAGCGTAGCATGTGCACCCCGCCGCGGCTCTGCTCAATTTGGGCCGCGACCTGCGCTGAAACTGAGTCACCCGGGGGTCCTGTCGCCCGTCCCCGGACGCCCGCCGACGCATGACGAGGGCGATCATGGCGAGTTCTCGTTGGCGGTGCGGACAATGGTCAACTCCATTGGATCTAGGGGAGCCGATTCAGCGCATCTGCGAGCGATGGCGCAAGCATGCGGCTGGCATTTGCGGAAAAGTGGAAGGCATCTCTGTACAGGTCAATCCCATGCCTTTGAGTGCTGCATTCGTCACTTGAGCAGAAGAAGTCACGCGGGTCGTACAGGCCTGCTCCCGTCTGAGTGGCGATCTTTTCTAGGGACGAACGTTCGATCTGCTGGATGGAATCCGCGACACTTTTGGGCATTCGAGCGACGCAGGTGTCGGTCAGCAGCTTGTTCCACTTGCAGCGCAGCGGATCGAATTTGACCGGGTATTCGAAGTCAGGCGCGGCCTGCACCAGGAGCACCGAGTGACCCGCATGCTGGAGTGTCACGATCGTGAACGTGAGACCGTCATCCAGCACCTGCTTGCGTCCCGCAAGGCTTCTGGTGAGCGCGTCGGACTGCCGGCCGACCGCAGTGTCAACGTCAGTCTTGCGGTACCAATCGTTCAGTTCCGAGATGACGACCGTGCCCGGCGGCTGCTCACCGAGCCAGCGCATCGCGCCCTCGTAGCTCTGTCGACATGCCTTCTGGTTGCGGTACGACGGCAGGTTCGGGGACTGGATGAACACATCCTTAAACGGGCAGCCCAGCAGGCTGATCATGGTCAGCGGCCTGCCGAGAAGACGGCTGGCACCGAATGCTGCGTCGCTCAAATGCCAGGCGGTCGAGTCACCGACGACGTAGATCGGCTTGCCCGCCGCATTGGCGTTCCAGACGCACGAATGGATCAGCTCCCAGGAGATGTTGGTGGTGGCCGAACACTCGCTACTACCCATCGCAAGCGGTTGGAGAACCGCGTCCTGCATCGCCCGCACCTTTGGCGACCAGTAGCCGCTATCGGCCGCGAGGTGGGCCGACGAGCAGGCGAACAGCGGCACGCACAGCGTGATCGACACGACCCGCACCAGCCGCCGGCCCCGAAGCCCTTGGAGATTTCGAATCGGCTTTTCAACCCAGCGGTAAGAAGCGACAGCGGGAATGAACGACACTGCGGCAGCAACGAGTAGCGCTGTTCGACTGTCCGGCCAGAGCGCTCCGGCGAACACGATGAAGGGCCAGTGCCACAGGTAGATGGAGTACGACCAGTCGCCGATCTTGACCATGGGATCGACGGCCAGGGCGCGAGTCACGGGGTTAGTGGCACCGATACCAGCCGCAAGAACGAGCAGCGCCCCGATGACGGGGATGAACGTCCACGCGCTCGGGAAGGGCGTCTTGCCCGAGATGAGCCACAGCGACGCGATCAGCATGCTTATGCCCAGGAAACCGAGGGCGAGGGTAACGCGTCTGGACTGGATCTTCAGTCGTTTGGCTAGCAAGGCCAGCAGCACTCCCAGGGCGAACTCCCACGACCGGGTCGCCGGGCTGTAGAAGCCCAGCATCATTTCGGTCGCGTGGCCGTACGAACCGGGGAGCTGGGTCAAGCTGGCGAGCGCCGACAGACCGAACGACGCGAGACCGAAAGAGACGACAGCGATGAACGCCACGAAGACGTGGGGTGTGAATCGGAGGGTGCGGCGCCGGCTGGCGATGTACCAACCGAGGGCGATAAGGGCGGGGAAGACGAGGTAGAACTGCTCTTCGACCGACAACGTCCAGGTATGGAGCAGAGGGTTGGTCGCCGCATCGGCGTCGAAGTAGCCACCCGTCGTTCGGGCGATGACGGCGTTGGCGACGAGCAGCATCGCGCCGATCCCCGTCTTGGCGGCGGTCTGCTGTGTGCCCAGCGGCGACAAGACGGCGACCGAAATGATCATGGTCACGGTGACCATCAGCGCGAGTGCCGGGATGAGTCGCTTGAATCGGCGCAGGTAGAACTGTCCGAAGCGGATGCGCCCCAAGGCCTCCCGTTCGCGGAGGAGCATCCCCGTGATCACGAAGCCCGAGATCACGAAGAACACGTCGACGCCAACGAAGCCGCCCGGCACGGGGAGCCCGGCGTGAAAGGCGACGACCATGAGGACGGCGACAGCTCGCAGTCCCTGAATGTCGGGCCGTCGACTCCGCTCGCAGGTTTCGGGCGGGTTGGAATGCGAGTCGATGGCGGTCGGTACCGTCGCGAGGTCCATTACCGCGGCTCCGAGGGCCTCAGCTGGCCGCCGCCTGCGCGCTGTACGGGCACGCGACCGGACGGCGGCAGACATACAGACCGACCATTCATGATTTCGCAACTATACATACTTTAAGCATGATCTGAACAGATATACCTGTCCTGCAGTATCTGCGATGAACGGAAGACGTCTGGTGCTGACGGCTGCGTGAGACGGGTCACAATCGCGGCCCGAATTGTCACGCCTGGCCGGCCTGCGGTGTCTCCAGGTCACAAGTCCCGAACGAACAGGAGACAGAAATGACCGAGAGCGACAACCAAAGAATTCATGTCGTCGTCGTCGGCGGCGGATACGCCGGCACCCTGGCCGCCAACCATCTGCGCCAGCACCCGGATGTCGACATCACGCTGGTGAACTCGCGCCCGGTGTTCGTCGAGCGAATCCGCCTGCACCAGTTGGTCGCCGACACCGGCAGCGCGACAGTCGACTACGGTTCGCTGCTCGGTGAGGGAATTCAGTTGATCGTCGACAGCGCCGACCACATCGACGCCGCTGCCCGCCGGATATTCCTTGCTTCAGGTGTCTCGCTGGATTACGACTACCTGGTCTACGCCGTCGGCAGCACCGGCGCGACGCCGCTGGCGGTGCCCGGCGCAGCCGAATACGCGCATTCCGTCGCCGATCTGGACAGCGCGCAACGACTGCACTACGCGCTGACCGATCTGCCGTTCAGCGCTCCCGTCGCGGTGGTCGGCGGTGGACTGACCGGCATCGAAACCGCTGCTGAACTGGCCGAGCAGGGACGCCCGGTGACGCTGATCTGCGGCGGGCTACTCGGGCCGTCGCTGAGCCAGCGGGGCCGGCGCTCGGTGGCGAAGCGACTGCGCGCGCTCGGCGTCAACGTGCTCGAGTCCCTGCCGGCCAGCGAGGTGCAGTGGGACGCGGTGGTGCTCGCCAACGGCGCCGTGGTGCCCAGCGCCGCGACCGTGTGGACGGCCGGCTTCACGGTGCCCGATCTGGCCACTCGCAGCGGGCTTGCCACCGACGCGACGGGCCGGCTGCTCACCGATGAAACACTGACCAGCGTGGACGACGATCGCATCGTGGCCGCGGGTGACGCCGCCGCGCCGTCGGGTCAGCCGCTGCGGATGAGCTGCCAGGCCGCGGGGCCGCTGGGGATCCAGGCCGCCAACACCGTGCTCAGCCGAATCGCCGGCAGCGCCCCCGAGGTGCTGAACCAGGCGTTCGTCGGCCAGTGCATCAGCCTCGGCCGCACACATGGCACTTTCCAGCTCTCCCGCACCGACGACACTCCGGTGAACCTCGCGATCGGTGGACGAACCGCCGCCTCCATCAAGGAGATGATCTGCAAAGGCACGGTGTGGGCCATCCGGCGCGAGGCCGCCAACCCGGGCTGGTACCCCTGGCTCAAGGGCGGCAAGCGGCAGGAGCGACTGGCCGCCAGCCAGGAGGTGGCGCTGCGATGACCTCGCCACCCGCGGCACCGGCGAACGGTGAGCACGCCGAACGCTTCACCCTGCTGCGACCGCTGCTGTTCACCATCGCCTACGAAATCCTCGGCTCGGCAACCGAATCCGACGATGTGCTGCAGGACAGCTATCTGCGGTGGGCGGCGGTGGACTTGGCACGCGTGCACGACACGAAGTCCTACCTCGCCCAACTGGTCACCCGCCAGGCCCTCAACACGTTGCGGGCCGGCGCGCGACGCCGTGAGGAATATGTGGGGCCGTGGCTGCCGGAGCCGTTACTTCTCGACGAGCAAGACCCGTCGTCAGATGTCGTTCTGGCGGAATCGGTTTCGATGGCGATGCTGGTGCTGCTGGAAACGCTGAGCCCGGACGAGCGCGCGGTGTTCGTGCTACGGGAGGTGTTCGGTTTCGACTACGGCGAGATCGCCGAAGCGGTGGACAAGCCGGCGCCGACGGTACGGCAAGTCGCACACCGGGCGCGGGAACACGTCCGGGCCCGGCGGAAGTGGGGCGGCGCGTCCCGAGCGCCGATAGACCCGCAACGCAACGCCGAGATCACCGCGCAGTTCCTGCAAACCGCGGCCAGCGGCGATGTGGACGCGCTGATGGCGATGCTCGCTCCGGACGCCACCTGGATGGCCGACGGCGGCGGCAAGGCGACCGCGGCCCGCAAGCCGGTGGTCGGCGCCGAGCGGGTCGCGCGAGCCATCACCGGGCTGATGCGCAAGGCGGGAACCGGGGTCCGCGTCGAGCTGGCTACCTGCAATAGCGCCCCGGCGGTGCTGTTCTACCTCGACGAGCAGCTCGCGATGGTCGTCACGCTGGAGATCGCCGACGATTTTGATGGGCCAAAAATCACCAACTTCTACGTGATGCGCAACCCCGACAAGCTGGCGGCACTGGCCAGCGCGCGTGAGATCAGCCGGAGCTGAGGGTTCGGCAGGCTCAGAGCACGAAAACTCGGTGTTCTGTCAAGCTAGGGCGGTGCGAATCGAGCGGCTCGGCGATCTTGGCGGCGCACCCCGCGTGTTGCGCGCCGTCGGCGACGCCACCACCCGGCTCGATCTGCCGCCGCCGGCCGCGCTGACCGGGGACTGGTTCGACGCACTGGCGGTGATCGTCCCCAGCGTCTCGATGCAACCGGTCGCCCCAGACTGCGCGTTTGCCGTTCGGCCGCGTCCAGAAGGACCAGCCGGCCCTGCGGTGGGCGGCGGCTGGGTCGGGTACCTGTCCTATCCCGACGCCGGCGCCGACGGGCAGGAAAACCGGATCCCCGAAGCCGCCGGCGGCTGGACCGACTGCGTGCTTCGCCGCGACCGCGACGCCCAGTGGTGGTACGAGAGCCTGTCGGGTGCGCCGATGCCGCACTGGCTGGCCGCCGCCGTGGCAGCAACGCCGACGCCGCCGCGGGAGTGCCGGATCGACTGGGATGCCGCCGACCGCGACACACACCGCGACGGCGTACTCGCCTGCCTGGAAGCGATCGCCGCCGGCGAGGTCTACCAAGCCTGCGTGTGCACGCAGTTCACCGGGACGGTGACCGGGACCCCGCTCGACTTCTTCGTCGACGCTGTCGCACGCACTTCCCCGTCTCGGGCGGCCTATGTCGCCGGCCCGTGGGGAGCGGTGGCGTCGCTGTCCCCCGAGCTTTTCCTGCGGCGGCGTGGTACCGCGGTGACGTCCAGCCCGATCAAGGGCACGCTGCCGCTGGATGCCTGGCCGTCGGCGCTGCGGGCTTCGGCCAAAGAGGTGGCAGAGAACATCATGATCGTCGACCTGGTCCGCAATGACCTTGGCCGAGTGGCGATTACCGGCACGGTCACCGTGCCGGAGCTGCTGGTGGTGCGCCGTGCGCCGGGTGTATGGCACCTGGTGTCGACGGTGTCGGCGCGGGTGCCCCCCGAGCTGCCGACGTCGGAGTTGCTGGACGCCGCCTTTCCGCCGGCCTCGGTCACCGGGACGCCCAAACTGCGTGCGCGTCAGCTGCTTTCGCAATGGGAGCCGCGTCGACGCGGGATATATTGCGGCACAGTCGGTTTGGCTTCACCGATGGCCGGATGCGAACTCAACGTGGCGATCCGCAGCGTCGAATTCGACACCGCGGGGAACGCCGTGCTGGGCGTCGGCGGCGGGATCACCGCCGACTCCGATCCCGACGCCGAATGGGACGAATGCCTGCACAAGGCGGCCCCGATCGTCGGACTGCCGGCCGCTGCGGCCGTCGGCTAATCCGGTTGCTCAACCTCGCGTGACCGCAGCACCGCGTCGTACAGCTGGCGGGTGCGCACCTCCGAATGCTGCCCGGCGACCAGGCTGCATGCATCCTTGATGCGCACACCACCGGCGACCAGCTCCTCGACCTGTTCCACTAGCGAGTCCACCAGGGAGGGCAGGTCGGCGTGCGGCAGCGCAGCGCCCAACACGACGGTGATCTCGCCCAGCACGCCGTCGGCCGCCCACTCGGCCAGCTCGTCAAGCGAGCCGCGGACCACCTCCTCGTGCACTTTCGTCAGCTCGCGACAAACAACCGCCGGACGCGCACCCCCGAGCTGCTCGACGGCATCGCGCAGGCAGGCGGCCAACCGTCGCGGCGACTCGAAGAAGACACAGGTCCGGGGTTCGTCGGCGAGGGATGCCAGCCAGGTCCGGCGCGCCGACTTCTTACGCGGGGCGAAGCCCTCGAAGCAGAACTTCTCGGCCGGCAGACCGGAAACGGCCAGCGCGGTGATCACAGCGGACGGTCCGGGCAGGCACTGCACCGGCAGCCCGGCATCCGCGCACGCCACGACCAGTCGATAGCCGGGGTCGCTGATCACCGGCATTCCGGCGTCGCTGACCACTAGTACCGTCGCACCGGATTCGATCGCAGGCAGCAATGTGGCAGCCCGCGCGGCCTCCACCCGGTCGAACAGGCTGACCACTCGGCCGGAGATGGTGACGTCGAGCACTTTGGCCAGGTTTCGCACCCGCCGGGTGTCCTCGGCGGCCACCACATCGGCATGCGCCAGCGCGTCGATCAGCCGCGGTGAGGCATCTGACGGCTGGCCCAATGGGGTCGCGGCGAGCAACAGGCGGCCATGAGTCATGACGGACAGCCTACGATCGACGTGATGACCGCCCCGCCCCAAGAAAAGCCTGACGTCGGCGAGGAGCGTGTGGTGCCTGTCGTCAGCCCCGGGCCGCTGGTTCCGGTTGCTGATTTCGGGCCGGTGGATTGGATGCGCGGCTGGATCGTGACGGCCGCGATTTCGCTGCTCGCGGTGCTGACCCGGTTTCTGAACCTGGGCTCGCCGACCGACGCCGGCACGCCCATCTTCGACGAGAAGCATTACGCGCCCCAGGCCTGGCAGGTGCTGAACAACCATTGGGTGGAAGACAACCCCGGCTACGGCCTTGTCGTCCATCCGCCGGTCGGCAAGCAGTTGATCGCACTCGGCGAGGCGATCTTCGGCTACAACGGCGTGGGGTGGCGGTTCACCGGCGCGTTGCTTGGCGTCGTGCTGGTGGTGCTGGTGACGCGCATCGTCCGGCGGATCAGCCGCTCGACATTGGTCGGTGGCATCGCCGGGGTGCTGCTCGTCTGCGACGGCGTCAGCTTCGTCGCGGCGCGGACCGCACTGCTCGACGGCTTTCTCACCTTCTTCGTGGTCGCGGCGTTCGGCGCGCTGATCGTCGACCGCGATCAGATTCGGAAACGGATGCACGTCGCCTTCCTGGAAGGCCGCAGCGCCGAAACCATGTGGGGCCCGCGGTTAGGCGTCCGCTGGTGGCGGTTCGGCGCCGGGGTGCTGCTCGGATTGGCCTGTGCGACAAAGTGGTCCGGGCTGTACTTCGTGCTGTTCTTCGGGATCATGTCGTTGGCGTTCGACGTGGCCGCGCGGCGCCAGTACCAGGTACCCCGGCCATGGCTGGGGGTGTTGCGGCGTGACGTGGTTCCCACCGGATATGCGCTGGGGCTCATACCGTTTGCGGTCTACCTGGCCAGCTATGCGGGATGGTTCGCATCCGAGACCGCGATCGACCGCCACCAGGTTGGTCTGACGATCGGTCCCAAAAGTGTTGTCCCGCTGCCGGATGCCATCCGCTCGCTTTGGTACTACACCGCCAAGGCTTTCCAATTCCATTCGGGCCTGACGAATTCCGCGGGCAACTACCATCCCTGGGAGTCCAAGCCGTGGAGCTGGCCGATGTCGTTGCGGCCGGTGCTCTACGCCATCGACCAGCAGAATGTTCCCGGCTGCGGCGCACAATCATGCGTCAAGGCGGAGATGCTGGTCGGTACGCCGGCGATGTGGTGGTTGGCGGTGCCAGTCTTGCTCTACGCGACGTGGCGGATGCTGGTTCGGCGGGACTGGCGCTACGCCGTGGTGTGGGTCGGCTATTGCGCCGGCTGGCTGCCGTGGTTCGCCGACATTGATCGCCAGATGTACTTCTTCTACGCGGCGACGATGGGGCCGTTCCTGGTGATGGCAATCGCGCTGATCCTCGGCGACATCCTCTATCCCGTCTATCCCGTCGGATCCGTCGAATCGGTCAGAACTCGTCGGAGCCCCGAACGACGAACACTGGGTCTGATCGTCGTGGCCTGCTACGTGGCTTTGGTCGCGACGAACTTCGCCTGGCTGTTCCCGGTGCTGACCGGTCTGCCCATCTCGCAAGAGACGTGGGACATGGAGATCTGGCTGCCCAGCTGGCGTTGATCGGTCTGCTTGGGTGTTGGGAGTGAAGCCAACGTTGGGGGTGAAGCCTGGGCGTCGGGGGTGAAGCCAGGGCGTTGGGAGTGAAGCTTGGGCGGCGAAGCCGACGAGATCCCGCCCAGTGTTCACCCGCAAAGCCGTAACTTCACGCGCAACGCCCTGGGCTCACACTCAACGTCGCAACGCTAAAGCCTGGGCGTTGGGGGTGAAGCCTGGGCGACGGCAGTGAAGCCAAGGCGTTGGGTGTGAACTCTGGGCGTCGGCAGTGAAGCCAGGGCGACGAAGCCGACGAGATCCCGCCCAGTCTTCACGCGCAAAGCCGCAACTTCACCCGCAACGCCCTGGGCTCACAATCAACGCCGCAACGCCACGGCCTGGGCGTTGGGGTTGAAGCCTGGGCGTCGGCAGTGAAGCCTGGGCGACGGCAGTGAAGCCACGGCGACGAAGCCGACGAGATCCCGCCCAGTGTTCACCCGCAAAGCCGCAACTTCACCCGCAACGCCCTGGGCTCACACCCAACGCCGCAACGCCACGGCCTGGGCGTTGGGGTTGAAGCCTGGGCGTCGGCAGTGAAGCCTGGGCGACGGCAGTGAAGCCACGGCGACGAAGCCGACGAGATCCCGCCCAGTGTTCACCCGCAAAGCCGCAACTTCACCCGCAACGCCCTGGGCTCACACCCAACGCCGCAACGCCACGGCCCGAGCACACGCTGGGCGCTAATCGAGCGGATCCCGGGCGGCCGGACACGACATACAGCGTGGGCCCCCGCGACCGGTGCCCAATTCGGAGCCCGCGATCGTCAACACCTCGATGCCCGCATCCTCCATCCGGGTGTTGGTCTGCAGGTTGCGCTCATAGGCGACGACGACACCGGGCGCCAATGCCAACGTGTTGTTACCGTCGTCCCACTGTTCGCGTTCGGCGACGACGGGGTCCAGCCCGGTGTCGATGACGCGCAACTTGTCGATCCCCATCGCGTTGGCCGCGGCCTCCAGAAACGGGGTCGCGTCGCTGATGGTCACACCGTCGGGCGTGCGCTGGATGGTGAACGACGAAAGCGTCTCGACGACGTTCGCGTACATCACGACCGTGTCGGTGTCGACCATCGTGCACACAGTATCCAGGTGCATCTGCGCACGCCGCTGCGCGATCGGCACCGCCAGCACGGTGTGCGCCAAGTCGTCGTCAAAAAGGCTGCGCGCCAACGCTTCCGCACCAGCTGGTGTGGTCCGCTCCCCTACCCCCACCGCGACGACACCCGGGCCGAGCAACAGCACGTCCCCACCCTCGACCGGTGCAGTGCGCGACTCATACGCCCGCCGCACGCCGGTGAACCGCGGATGGTGGGCATAGATGAGATCGGTCAACGAGGCCTCCCGGACCCGCGCCCGCAGCGCCAGCGACGGAATTACCACCCGCGGCCCGATCCAAATCGACGAGTCGCGGGTGAACACCAGATTCGGCAAGGGCTCGATGACGAAATCACCCCCGTGGTGCATGCGCAGTACCAATGACACGTCGGTCCGGGTGTCCGACGGAAGCTCGTCGAAAGTCATGCCGGCCATCAACACGTGCGCCAGCGCGGCCGGATCCAGGCCACGCAGGTAGCCCGAAAGCTCTTGCGCCAGCGGCGCTCCGAGTCGGCGCATATCGACGGCGGCGGCGACTCCCTGCATCCGCGCGGCCCCGCTGTGCTGCAGCGCCTCGGTCAAAAGCTCGGACATCAGCAGCACTTCCACCCCGCGGGACCGCAGCAGCTCGGCGAACTGGTCGTGTTCGTCCTGCGCGCGCGAGACCCAGGGCAGCCCGTCGAACAGCAACTGGTCGTTGTTGCGCGGGTTGAGTCGCCGCAGCTCGGCCCCCGGTCGGTGCAGAATCGCGACCCGCAGCGCTCCCACCTCGGAATTGGTGCCCAGCTCGACAGGACTCACAGTAGAACCGTAGCCGCTGGCTTTCGCCCCCGTTGATCGAACGGATGTGCGATATCCTGGTTGACGTGAGGACCCCGGTACCGGGCTCAGTACAGGGCTCGCTGTTCGAGCACACCGAGCGACGCCAACTCGGCGACGGCGCCTTCATCGAAATCCGCTCCGGCTGGCTCGAGGAAGGCGACGGTCTGCTCGAGGCGTTGCTGGCCACCATGCCGTGGCGAGCCGAGCGGCGCCAGATGTACGACCGGGTGGTCGACGTGCCGCGGCTGGTCAGCTTTCTCGACCTGGCCATCGAGGAGCCCCCACATCCGATGCTGGCTCGGCTGCGGCGGCGGCTCAACGACATCTACGGCGCCGAGATGGGAGAGCCCTTCACCACGGTCGGGTTGTGCTGCTACCGCGACGGCTCCGACAGCGTGGCCTGGCACGGCGACACCATCGGTCGCAGCAGCCGCGAAGACACCATGGTGGCGATTGTCAGCCTCGGCGCCACGCGCACCTTTGCATTACGCCGGCGCGGGGGCGGCCCGTCGTTGCGACTGGCGCAGGCCCACGGCGACCTGCTGGTCATGGGCGGGTCCTGCCAGCGCACCTGGGAGCACGCGGTTCCCAAGACCTCGGCGCCGACCGGGCCGCGAGTCAGCATCCAGTTCCGGCCGCGCGGCGTGCGGTAACCGTCAGCTGCGAACCGCGCCAACCGCCTTGACCAGCAGGTCGCGGGCACGTTGCGTGTCGACCCTGGCAACCGGCTGATCCGGCACCACTAGCGGATTGGCGATGACGATCACCTGATAGTCGCCGAACTGAGCGGAGTAGTCGTACAGCTCGCCGGTGCGCGGGCCGCCGGTGACCACCGCCTGCAGGACCCGATGCACCCCCAGCGTGCGTGCACCGTCGATCCGCGGCGCGTCGATCACCTCGATGCCGCCGCGCACCGGGCCCCCGGCGAATGCCACTTTGTTGCAGTCCTTGCCGGGGTCGTTGAAGGGCAGTTCCTTGGAAGTCTCCACGGCGATGACGACGAACCGGTTGCCATTGCCCTCGGCCGATACCGCGGCCATGTTGCCCTGCAAGTCCGGGGGCATGTCCGGCCCTGCCGCCAATTTCGCACAGTTCGCGGGATCGAACTTCAGCCCCTCGGGCAGCTTCCGGGCAGAGAGCAGCTTGGGGTCTATCGCCCGCTCCGAGATGTCGAGGACCTTGAACTCGGGTCCGAAGCTCGACTTGATGCCGGTGACCTTGGCGATGTCGGCGTTCGAGGACAGACTCCCGGAAGGGGTCGCACCCGAGGAGCATCCGGCGAGCATGCACGCCGATGCGACCGCGAACACCACCTTGAACATCGTGGTCAATCTAGCCGACCACGGACGCTCAGCCGCGTAACGCGGACACCGTTTTGACGAGCAGATCGGCGGCGAATTGCGGTGTCAGAGCTGGAAGTGCTGAGCCGGGGTCGGTGGTCACCGTGGTGAATGCGTAATAGTCGCCCAGGTATGCGATGAATGTATATGTCCGCGAGTCGATTTCGGTGCCCGACTCGACAGATGTCCGGATGTCGGCCACCATGCCGATGGTCTCGACGGCGTCGATGTGCGGAGGGTCGATCAGGCGAACGCCGGCCTCGACATGCGCCGTGTGCGCGTCGACCATGGTCCACTGCCCACACGCGGCGACGAGGGCGTGGTCGGGAGCGACGGGACCCGGCAAGGACGGCACAGCAACCACCACCGCGTCGACGATGCCGCCCGAACCCGATCCCGAGACGCCCTGCGCCTGGCCGCGTCCGCTGGCGGGATCGGCCAGTGCCCCGCACTGCGCCGGCTTGGCCGTTATAAGCGCGGCATCCGCCTTGAAACCCCAGATCAGCCGGGGTGAAGCCGCGCTGGGAATGCCGCTGGTCACCTCGTAGCCCGGCGGCATCTCGCGGCTCATCCGCTTGATGTTGGCGGGGTTGACGTTGCCGGGATGCGCCGATGGGGACGCAGAGGGTGCGGGCACCGGCGCCGGCGACTGTGCACATGCGGCTACCACCAGGATCGTGAACGGGCCAATCCAGAACGGCCGCATGCCCGTTCCTATCACGGCCAGTGGTCCTCAGGAGGCGAGTCAGCCGACCGCTTCGATTACTTGGCGCGCGACGCGCTTGATCTGGTCAACCATGTCGCGTCCCAGATGGAGGTCGCGCGTGCGGGGCACATCGATGACGGTGGTGATCACCCCGACGTCCTCCCGCTGCCAGACTGCGCCGTAGCGGTCCATGATCGTGCGCATCGGCAAATTGTCGGAAAGCATCCGCGCGGAGAACCTTTCGACTCCGCCGACCCGGGCCGCGACGGACAGCGCGCCGATCAGGAAGCTGCCGATGCCACGGCCCTGATAGGCGTCGGCGACGAGGAACGCGATCTCTGCGACCGTCGGATCGCTCTCGTCGCGGACGAAGCGCGCGTCAGCCACCGGGTTACCCCCGTCGGTGACCACCCAGACGAAATGGTCGACGTAGTCGACCTCGGAGAGGTAGTGCATCAGCGCCGGAGTGGGGACGCGAGCCGTCATGAACCGCCGGTACAGCGTCTCGCTGGAGAATTGGACATGTCCATGTATGGTCCGCTCGTCGTCACCGGGGAGGACCGGGCGCAGCATCAGCTCGGTTCCGTCGCGAGCCGTCATCGGGATCGGGGTAATGAATGCGGCCAGACGCTGGCGCACCGTGCGCAGCAGTCGTTGTGCGACGTCGGGGATGTGCACCATCCGCGCGAAGGCGTCGTTGTCCCCGATCCATCCGGTCAGCGGTTCGGTCGTGGTTACCGTCGCGGTGCGCGGGATGTTGCGCAGCAAGGCGATCTCGCCGACGATCATGCCCGGGTGGGCGTGTTCGACGATTACCACGCCGTCGTCTCCGACATGTTTGACCTCGACCGCACCCGATGCGATGAGCAGGAACGAAATGGCGCGCTCCCCCTGCCGCATCAGCACCTGCCCGGCGGCGGCCCGCAGGGGCTCGACGGTGGCCGCGAGCGGCAGCAAGTCCTCGGCGGGGCATCCGTTGAAGATGTCCATCGCCGCGAGTTCTTCCACTCGCGCGCCGGTCAATTCGGCCACTGCGCTATTCCAGGGACTCGCGGTGCCTGCACTGCCATGAGCCCGCCCCGTTCGCGTCCCATCCGCGCCAGGCACCAGGCCTGCTCGCGGTCCGATGCGACCCAGGCTATGGCGTCGGCCGCGACGGCGGCAAGCAGACGCATTAGCCTCACAGCAGGCCGTCAGCTCGAACTGCCCCGGAAGGGCAAACCGGAATGGACCGAAATTGGACCAAGACAACAACCCGCTTGAGTCGACGCGCGCACTGCTCGACAGAACCGCGGAATTGCGGCACGGCTTCCTCGACGTGCTCGGCGAAGCGACCGGATCTCCGGCTCCGACGTTTGCGCAGCGCGCCATGAACAGCGCGTTCGTGGCGACCGTGTACGAGCGGCTATGGCGTCCGGCCTCGTTCTACGTCGCCAGCGGCGTCACCACCGGAGCCGAGCAGCGCCGCGCGGCATCGGCCCTACAGCTGTCGAGCGCTCGCAGGTTGCTCGACGTCGCTTGCGGGCCAGGTAATTTCACCGGGCCGCTGGCCGAACAACTGCCGCACGGCAGCTTAGCGGTGGGATTCGACATTTCCGAGCCGATGCTGACCCGCGCCGTGATCGACAACAGCGGGCCGCGGACGTGTTACGTCCGCGGCGATGCCCGCATGTTGCCGTTCGACGATGAAACGTTCGACGCTGTCTGCTGTTTCGGTGCGCTCTATCTCATGCCCCAGCCGTTCCGGGTCGCTCACGAGATGGTTCGCGTGCTGCAACCCGGCGGGCGGATCGCGATCCTCACCAGTTATGCGGGCCAGCCGCCGCCGATCCAGCGCTTCCTCAAGGCCGGCGCCGGGGTGGTCGGCCTGACGATGTTCGATCGGGACGCCTTCGTCGACCTGTTCTCGTCGGCCGGCCTGGTTGACATCGAACAGGAGACGCAGCGCGCGCTGCAGTTCGTTGCGGCGAGCAGACGCAAAAGCCCCCAAAATTGACCATTTTGGGGCGATTCTGCGTCTCCTCACCACCCGGGGCACGCTGCCCGCCTGTGTCGAGATGTATCAGTGGGCGGTTCATTCGGGTCGACGCGAACGACGAGCTGGACGACATGTCCGAACGCTGGGCATAGCGAATGTGCTAGTCGTCGACGGACGCGAACGGCCCGTAGCTGCTGCTTGGACCTGCTTATTCGGTCGGTTCGTGTCCTCGATCAGTCACGATTGTCTGTAGCAGGTCGACAATATGCTGTTGTCCGACCGCCACGACGTCGAACTTGCCACGCATCTCGGTGAACCCTCGATCGACGTGCTCGCGAAGGTCGACGAAATCCTTTCGGAGGTCGACGAAATCCTCCCGAAGAGCGTTGAAACTCGCCGCCGTGGCTTGGCGGAACTGGCGGAGGTCACCGCGGAACTCACTGACGTCACGATCGGCGGCACCCGCGAGCACACGAGCGGCTGCGGCGTCCTGTTCACTCGCCTGCACTCGGCCGGCCAGATTGCGCACCTCGCGTTCCAGAGCGGTCACGCGTGATTCGAGATCGCCGGGCTCCATGAGAGCCGAGCGTACCGTTGATCGCCGATAGTAAAAGTCATTCGCCGAGCGGTCGTCTCCGTGCTCTGGCTTTGTATCTCTTTGGGCCCCCATCGACGAGCGACGGGGTCAAATCAGAGCCAGCCGGTGCGGGCGGCAGCGACCGGCTCGGCGGGGGCCGGGGCCAATTCCCCGTCGCGCACGCCGTCGAGCATCCGTTTCACCGCGGCGACAATCTCCGGGGCCGCGGCCGCGAGGCCGGACTTATCGGCGTCGGTGACCTCATCGGCATCGACGCCTGCCCGAGCCAGCACGGCGGCCGGGTCGGCCAGCTGATCGGCCAGCCAGGACAGCGGATCGGCTGATAGCTCGTCGACGAAGTGCCGGCGTCCAGGTTCCCAACCGTCAAAACGGGGGTGGTGATGGGCGCGGTCCAACGTCCCGGGCGGGCTCTCCGTGGATCCGAAAAGGTCCACCCGCCACACCGGGCGGGTGAAGGTGATCGGAATGCCGGCGTAGATCGAACCGTGGGGCTCTGCCCGGTCGATTAGACGGAGTTCCAGTCGGACCCCCCGTTCCGGGGTTTCCTGATCGGCGAGCGGGGCCGGGTCGACGAAATACATGTCTCCGACGACTACACCCAGGGTTTCGAATCCGAACGCTGCGAGCATCGTGCACCTTTCCTCGTACCTCCATGAGCGTAGGCCCAGGCGGTATCGCGGCGCGGTGGTGATGCTATTGGTTAGCGGGTGGCACGACGGGCCGGCACATATTGGCTCCTGGGTCAAACCAGTTGCCCGCACCGCAATCCTGGGGCGCTAAGGGCTGGCACGCATTGGTTCCTGGGTTCCACCAGTTGCCCGGACCGCAGTCAGGGGGGTCCGCCGAGCCCACGCCAGGCGACACCACTATGACGTAGGCCATGGGCGCTATTGCTATCCCGACAGCACCCGCCATGCGACGAACGAACTTGCTCATCGAAGTCCCTCCCAACGGAAGCATCCCGACCCGAACAGTGACATGACTCTAAACACAACACTTACCCCGACGGCGCCACAATTACTCCTACGGGCGCGCTGCTAGGACGGCACCGCACGAGCCGCGGGCCCGCCGCGCACTGGCCGCCGCGATCCTCGAAGCCGCTGCCGCGGAACTCGAGCGCCTCGCATAGCAGTGATCAGGACGGATCAACATCAGATTCAGCGGCCCGCGCTGGACATTTGACCACCCCGTGTTGACTGGCATAGACATCGGGTGTTTCGTCGCGGTCTTCGTCGAGAGCCTCCTGGGCACACAGGGCCCGGTAGTGGCGATTGCGCAGTCGAAGCACAATCGCCGCAAGGGTTGCGGCGACTAAGGACCCAGTCAGCACGCCGATCTTCACTAGCGCGTCTCGTTCCGAGCCAGCGTCATAGGCGAGGTCGCCCATCAATAACGACACGGTGAACCCGATGCCGGCCAGCAGGGCGATCCCGAACACATCGATCCAGCGCAGACCTTCGTCGAGGCGTGCGCGGGTAACGGTGGCGAGTATGCCCGCGGCGCCAAAGACACCGACCGCCTTACCGGCCACGAGGCCGAGCACGATACCGAAGGTGATTGGGTTGTCGAGCGCGTCGAGCAATCCCTGGTAGCCGCCTACGGTGACGCCGGCTGCAAGGAAAGCGAACCCTGGGACCGCGAACCCCGCCGATAGCGGCCGCGTGCCGTGCTCGAAATGTTCAGCCATGCCGATTACGTCTCCTGCTGCATCGCGCCGCAGCACTGGGACAGTAAAGGCGAGCAGGACGCCCGCAACGGTGGCATGAACGCCCGATTGATGAACAAGCGCCCACGTCACTACCGCGAGCGGGATCAGGACCCACCAGAACCGCACGCCACGCTGTACGGCGAGTGCAAACAACGCCAGCGACACAGCCGCCGCGACCAGCGCCCAGAGTTGAATCCTCTGGGTATAGAACACGGCAATCACCGTGATAGCCAGGAGATCGTCGACCACTGCCAACGTCAGCAAGAATGTGCGCAACGCCGCCGGCAAGTGCGTGGAGATCACGGCCAGGACCGCGACAGCGAACGCGATATCGGTCGCGATAGGAATGGCCCACCCATTTGTCGCGCCATTGCCCGTGCGAGCGGTGAACGCAATGAAAATCGCTGCCGGCACGACCATTCCGCCGACCGCCGCGGCGATGGGTAACGCGGCGTGTGCGGGGTTGCGCAGGTCTCCCGCTACGAACTCACGTTTGAGCTCCAACCCGACGACGAAAAAGAAAATAGCCAGCAACCCCTCGGATGCCCACATTTCGAGAGTCAGACTCAGATGCAGACCGAGGAAATCGGCACCCATTCTCGTATCCCGCAGTCGCTCATAAGCCGATGACCAAGGAGAGTTGGCCCAAGTTAGCGCGACGGCCGCCGCAATCAGCAGTAGGGCACCGCCCACAGTTTCCTTGCGAAAGATGTCAGAAATTCGCGCAGTTTCCGGCCACGATCCGCGGGTTAAAAGTTTGGTGACGTGCCGCGGCGCACTCTCAGACAAACGGAACACCTCGAATCCGGACGGCGGCGGCACGCGGATACCCGCGTCGCCGACCAGACTTCCCGGCCCACCGTTTCCGCCCATGCTACCGGCCGAGAGTTCTCGCTGCCGGGGCCAGGTCACCGAAGATCGTCGACCCGAACGGCCGACGTGCAACGAATGCTCGGCCACGCAAAGGCGTCGGTGACACTGAGCTGTCACTGGGGCACGTCGGGCCGATTTACTGCGGACACGACCGACTTTTGAGACTGGTGCTCTCGGTTAGAAACTGCCCTGAACTGCCCAAACTCGGTGGAGCTAAGGGGATTCGAACCCCTGACCTACTCGATGCGAACGAGTCGCGCTACCAACTGCGCCATAGCCCCTGATCGCTAGCAGGCTACCAGTTCCGTGGTTCCGCGCTACTGGCCGACGGCCCTCGGCAGGTCCCGAGGCCAGCCGAAGTTGCGCATCGCCACCGCATCGTCGAGGTGCTCGAAGATCGGGTCCTCGTCGTCGATCTCGAGGACCACCGCACCCGGGCGCCGAAGCCGCGACGGGACGACTTCGTATTCGCGGTCGTAGGCGTTCTCCACGCCAAGCCGAGCACGGGCCATCCGCAGCGCCCGACGACGGCGCACCTTCTCCTCGATCCGCGTCTGCCGGCGCAGATAACCCAGATAAAGGATCGTGATGGCGGTGGCGCTACCGCAGGCCCACCACGCGTCGGGCGACACTTCGAACGCCGCAACCGCAGAGCCGACCAGCACGACGGCCATTGCGACCAGCATGTGCTTGCGGAATGCGTATTTCCGCGCGCTGACCGCCGCGGCGGTCTTCGTGTCGAACCGGCGCCGCCGGGAGACGGGAGACGCGATAGGCCTCGACGAGGCCTCGTCGTCCTCGTCTTCCTCCTCAGGCTCCAAACCGGAAGAGTCCTCGACGTATTCGTACTCGTCGGCCTCTTCGTCGCTGCCGTCCTCGGAAGCCTCGGCTTGCGGCTCAGCCCCGCCAGCCTCGTCGACCTCGCCGTCGGCCTCCGCCGAGACCACGGGCTCGGCCACCTCGGCCCCCGCCGGCAGCGCGCCTGAATCTTCGACGACGTCGACGTCGAGGTAATCGGGCTCAGTGGACTCGACGACTGCGTGCTCCACGACCGCCGGGCTCGCGGGCCGCGCTACGTCAGCGTCCTGCCCTTCGTCCTCGGATTCCTCGTGGTCCGCATCGGCGAACACCCCGTCAACCGGCTCGTCTTCCCAGTTGTCGTCCGGCTTCCAGTCGGGGTCGCTGCGATGTCCGGCGGCCGGACCGCTGCGCTTGAGCAGGCGGGCGCCCGCACCACCGTTGAGGACTCTCGTCGCCAGAGCTACGTCGCTGGTGCGCCGCACTGCGTCACGTTTGCTGATCAGCATCGGAACCAGCACGAACAGCCAGAGCACCACGAGTGAAATCCACAACAACGATTGCGGGATGCTCGGCATGATGAAGTGCTCCTTTCACGGCGATCCCCCGGCCATATCCATGGGTAGCTTGTGCGGCCCAGGGCAAACGCCCAGGACAATTACACACCTGTAATTTGCCCATTACAAGCACCAAGCGTCACTCGTGTCACGCCCGCAACACAACCCTGACGTGTCGTAGCTGCGGCCGGCTTTGACTGTGCACTGACGGCTTCCGCCGTGAAATGACGGCTTCCGGTCTCGCGTCATACCCAACTGGCGTGACCGGCGCGGACCAGGCTCGACGTCACCGACCCGTACACCTCTTCGACCGTGATGGCCATCAGCAGATGGTCCCGCCATCCGTTGTCGACCTCGAGGTATCGCCGCAGCAGGCCCTCTTCGCGCAAGCCGACTTTCGCCAACACGGCGCGACTGGCCACGTTTTCCGGACGCACGGTGGCCTCGACGCGATGCAGCATGACCGGACCGAAGCAGTGGTCGAGACCCAGCGCTACCGCCCCGGTGGCGACGCCCCCGCCGGTCGCCGATTTCGCTACCCAGTAGCCGATCCACGCCGATCGCAATGCCCCATGGACGACATTTCCGATAGTCAATTGTCCGCAGAACTGTCCGTCGAGCTCGATCACATACGGCAACATGCGCCCCTTGCTGGCCTCTGACCGCAGGCTGGAACACACTGCCGGCCATGCGGCCACGGCGTGGCGGACGTTCCAGTCGCCGTCGGTACTGGGCTCCCACGGCTCCAGGTGGGCGCGGTCGGCCAACCGAGTCCGGCTCCATTTCGCGCCGTCGCGCATCCGCACCGCGCGCAACCGGATCACTCCTGCCGGAACGCGCAGCGGCCCGACGGACGACGGCCAGCCGGGATGCCGGGAGTTGGTGCGAAATAGGTTCACGAAAGTACGCCGTCGGTCCGGCTCAGCCACGCTGAGCCAGGAATGCGACGTCGACGATCTCGCCAGTGCGAATCTGCTCGGCCCCGGTGGGGATCACCACCAGACAGTTGGCTTCGGCCAGGGTGGCCAGCAAGTGCGATGACGCGCCCGGGCCCCCGCCGAGCGCCTGCACCAGGTACTCGCCGGTGTCCTGATCCCGCATCAGCTGACCGCGTAGGTAGCCCTTTCGGCCGGCCACGGATGTGATCGGCGACAGCGTGCGGGCCTGCACGATCCGGCGCATCGGCTGGCGCTTGCCCAACGACAGCCGGATCAGCGGCCGCACCATCACCTCGAACACCACCAGGGCACTCACCGGATTGGCCGGCAGCAGAAATGTCGGCACACCCTCGCGTCCCAGCTGCCCGAAGCCCTGCACCGACCCGGGATGCATGGCGACGCGGGCCACCTCCATCTCGCCGAGCTCGGAAAGCACCGCCCGCACCGCCTCGGCGGCCGCTCCCCCGACCGCGCCGGCGATCACCAGCACCTCGGCGCGATTCAGCTGACCCTCGACGATTTCGCCCAGTTCCTTGGGGTCTTTGCTGACGATGCCGACACGGTTCACCTCCGCGCCGGCATCCCGGCCGGCCGCCGCCAAGGCATAGGAGTTGACGTCGTAAACCTGCCCGTTGCCCGGGGTGCGCGCGATGTCGACCAGCTCGCCTCCGACGGCCATCACCGACAACCGCGGGCGCGGGTGCACCAGGACCCGTTCGCGACCAACCGCGGCCAACAGCCCCACCTGGGCTGCGCCGATGATCGTTCCGGCGCGCACCGCAACGTCGCCGGGCTGGACGTCGTCCCCGGCGCGCCGGACATAGGCGCCCGACGGCGCGCCGCGAAGAATTCGCACCCGGGACATACCGCCGTCGGTCCACCGCAGCGGCAGCACCGCATCGGCCAGCGTCGGTAACGGCGCTCCGGTCTGCACACGAGCGGCCTGCCGGGGCTGCAGCCTGCTCGGTGTACGCGACCCGGCGTCGATCGTCCCCATCACCGGCAGCGTCACCACATTGGGCCCGTCCGGGTCGGCGGTATCCGGGTCGGCGAGCCCCTCAACAGCAGAGATGCCGGAGATGCCCGATTCACCGACACCGAGCACGTCGACGCTGCGCACCGCATAGCCGTCGATCGCGGCCTGGTCGAAACCGGGCAGCGGTCGTTCGGTTACCACTTCCTCGGCGCACATCAGTCCCTGCGCTTCGGCTATCGCAACACGGATCGGCCGCGGCGCCACCGCGGCGGCCGATATGCGGGCCTGCTGCTCCTCAACAGATCGCACAAGCGCGCCTTCCTGCCCTCGAGCCCCGGCGGGCGCCACGTCGGGCGAACGGAGCTCGATTGCCTGGCTACTGCTCGGTCAGGCCCAATCGCGCCACCAACCACCGCCGCAGATCCGGGCCATAGTCGTCACGATCCAATGCAAAGTCAACCGCAGCCTTGAGGTAGCCGCCGGGATTTCCCAAGTCGTGTCGAGATCCGGGGTGCACGACGACGTGTACCGGATGGCCCTCCTTGATCAGCAGTGCGATCGCATCGGTGAGCTGCACTTCGCCGCCGGCTCCACGCTCGATGCGGCGCAACGCATCGAAGATGGCACGGTCCAGCACATAGCGGCCGGCCGCCGCGTACATCGAGGGGGCATCCTCGGCCTTCGGCTTCTCGACCATGCCGTTGACCTTCAGCACGTCGGGATTGTCCCCATGTACAACCGGCTCGACGTCGAAGACGCCGTAGGCGCTGATCTCCTCTGGCGCTACCTCGATGGCACACAACACCGTGCCGCCCTGCTCGGCGCGCACCTGCGACATCGTCTCCAGTACGCCGGTCGGCAGCACCAGGTCGTCGGGCAGCAGCACCATCACCGCGTCCTCGTCGGCCGCCAGTGTGGGTTCCACGCAGCTGATCGCGTGCCCGAGTCCGAGCGGCTCGGCCTGGACCACGGACTCGACCTTGATCAGCTCCGGGGCGCGACGCACCTTGGCCAGCATGGCTTTCTTGCCGCGGGCCTCGAGGGTGCCCTCCAGGACCAGGTCTTCGACGAAGTGCGCGACGACGCCGTCCTTGCCCTCGGAGGTGATGATCACCAGGCGTTCGGCACCCGCCTCGGCGGCCTCGGCGGCGACCAACTCGATACCGGGCGTGTCGACGACGGGCAACAGTTCCTTGGGCACCGTCTTGGTCGCGGGCAGGAAACGCGTGCCCAGGCCTGCCGCGGGGACGATCGCGGTGTAGGGGACTTGCGCGTTTGGCGGGAATGACATCGACTCACACCATAACCGTTATGCACTGGCCTAACCGCGTGGCGGCAGGACTGTTCGGGCTGTCATCGTTGATGACATGGCGACCGGCAGCAAGGCGGTGTTGCGGGAACAGTTGCAGGCAGCCCGGCGTCAGGTTGCCGACGACATTCGCGCCGCCGAGGCCCGGATACTCAGCGATCACCTCAAGCTGGTGGTGAGCAGCGGCAGCACCGTCTGCGCCTATGTGCCGGTGGGCGCCGAACCAGGTTCTATCGAGATGCTCGATGCGTTGCTGCTGCGGGCCGGACGGGTGCTGCTGCCGGTCGCGCGCACCACCGAAGACGACACGCCGCTGCCGCTGCGGTGGGGCGAATACCGGGCCGACGGGCTTGCCCACGGCCGGTGGGGACTGCTCGAGCCACTCGAGCCGTGGCTGCCCGAGTCGGCCCTGGCCGAGGCCGACCTGGTGCTGGTGCCGGCGCTGGCGGTTGACCGCCACGGCGTGCGGCTGGGCCGGGGCCGCGGCTTCTACGACCGCTCGCTGGCCGCTCAGGAGCCACCGGCGCGGCTGGTGGCGGTCGTACGCGACGAGGAATTGGTCGACGAACTGCCCGCCGAACCGCATGACGTCCCGATGACACACGCACTCACGCCGCGGCGCGGGGTCGTGGCGCTGGGTTGACGGTGCACGACCCGCTTCGTCCGGGAATGAGACGAATCACGTGGCGGTTCTAGCACTTTAGACGGTAGAGTGCTAACACAGTCCTGACTTTCCGGAGGTTTTCGTGCCGACTTACAGCTACCAGTGCACCGAGTGCGCTGACCGCTTCGACGTTGTGCAGGCCTTCACCGACGACGCCCTGACCACGTGCGAGAAGTGCTCGGGTCGCCTGCGCAAGCTGTTCAACGCCGTAGGCGTCGTGTTCAAAGGCAGCGGTTTCTACCGCACCGACAGCCGCGAATCGGGCAAGAAGTCGAGCAGCTCGAGCAACGGTTCCTCGGCCAGCGACGCCACGTCGAGTTCAGGCTCGAGCGAGAACAAGACGGCGACCTCCAGCGAGAAGTCGACCAGCACTTCCGCGCCGGCTACTGCAGGCGCCTCAAGCTAGAGCGTTATCCACAAGCTACTACCGGGTGGCATATCCGGCGCGTGGGCTGCGCCTACCGTTCTGCGGTGTGGCGGAAGCATCGCTGAATCCAACCCTCCTCAGCCGGATCTCGACAGCATTGCGCCCAGATTGGACCCGGACCGTATTGGCTCGCCGCGTCGCCGCAGGCGGGCTCGTCGTGCTGGCCGGCATTGCGACGCTGCGCTCGAACCCAGACGGCGATCGGGTCGACGTGGTGGTTGCCAACCGCGACCTGCGCCCTGGAACGACGCTGACCGCTTACGACGTCCGTATCGAAAAGCGTTCGGCGACAACGGTTCCCGATGGCTCACAAGCCGACCTGGCGGGCGTGGTGGGTTCGACGCTGGCCGGCCCCACGCGACGCGGCGAGGTGCTCACCGACGTCCGGCTGTTGGGTAGCCGGCTGGCTGAGTCGACGGCCGGGCCCGGTGCCCGCATCGTGCCGCTGCATCTGGCGGACAGCGCGCTGATCGACCTTGTTCGCGTCGGCGATGTCGTCGACGTCCTGGCCGCACCGGCCACGGATACACAACCGGCCGCCGCTCCGGCTCCCCTGGTCTTGGCCACCGACGCCGTAGTCGTCCTGGTGTCCGCCAAGGAGAAAAGCGAGGGCGCCGCGGATGACCGCGTGGTCCTGGTGGCGCTACCGGCCCGGGTGGCGAACGCCGTGGCGGGCTCGGCGCTGGGTCAGGCGCTAACTCTAACCTTGCATTGAGTGCGCGCCGCCGGGTCCCGAAGGTGCGGCCTGATCGCTGCCACAGTACTTGCACTTGTTCGCGGCCTCCGGGATGTCGGAACAGCATTCTGCGCACGCCTTGGTCGCCGGTTCCCCTCCGAACACCGTTACCCCACGCCGGGCCTGGATGCTCTTGTAGGGCAGCACGATCAGGAAGTACACGACCGTCATGAAGACGAGGAAATAGATGATTGCCGAGATGAGTGATCCGAGGTCGAGGAAAGTCGCCTTGTCCTTGTCGCCCAGTTGCCAGCCCAATCCGAAGCCTTTACCGGGCTGCGCAGCCGCAACCAGCGGATTGACCACGCTGTCCGTGAAAGCCTTGACCAGGGTTGAGAAAGCCAGGGCCACAGATAGACCGATGGCGACAGTGATCACGTCACCGCGCATCAGGAAATCCCTGAATCCCTTTAACATGCGCACCACCTCCGTTTACGCGAGTTACCAGGCAACGCGATGCCGCCCGAAAAAACCGTAGGCCACTCGTGGCCTAGCGCGCATTCTTCAGGCAATTAGTCATCGAAGGTTGACCGCGCCGTGACCGCGAGCGGACGCCGCGGCGCGGCGCGACTGAGTCAGATCTCCAGGCTCGACAACTGGCCGATGATCTGCGCTGCCAGCGGATTCAGCGTCGCCATGCCGTCGCGTACCGCGTAGCGCGAACCGGCGAGATTTACCACCAGCGTGCTTCCCGAGATACCCGCCAGACCGCGCGACAATCCGGCGTCGACGATTCCCGCGGACAGACCCGAAGCTCGGATGGCTTCGGCGATGCCGAGGATCTCCCGATCCAGAATGTCGCGGGTGGCCTCCGGGGCGACGTCGCGAGGGGTGACGCCCGTCCCGCCGACCGACACCACCAGGTCCACGCCGCCGATTACCGCGGTGTTAAGCGCGTTGCGGATCTCGACTTCGTCAGCGGCGACGGCCACCACACCGTCGACGACGAACCCCGCCTCGGTGAGCAGCTCGGTGACCAGCGGGCCACTGTGGTCCTCGTCCCCGTGCGCGGTGCGGTCGTCGACGACGACGACGAGTGCCCGGCCGACTACCAATTCCGCGCCTTTTTCCATGGGTGCAACCGTATAACCGAGGTCGGACAACTGCGCGTCGGCTCTCATCACTGTTCCGCCTTGCCGAGGGTGACCTGCACTGTGCGGGTGCCGCCCGATGGATCCTGATAGGTCAGCGAGACCTTGTCACCGGGCGCCTTGGAACGCACGGCCGCAACCAAGGCGTCGGCACTGTTGATCGGACGCTCGTCGACGCGGGTGACGACCACACCCTTCGGCACTCCGGCACCTGCGGCCGCACCCCCCGAGACCACCTCCATCACCTTGGCGCCGGGCGTGCTTTTGTCGGTGATCACCTGCACGCCCAGCGACGCATGCGACGCCTTACCGGTGCTGATCAACTCGTCGGCGATGCGCTTGGCCTGATCGACCGGTATCGCGAAGCCGAGGCCGATCGAGCCGCTCTGGGCATCGGGCGAATCGCCACCCATGGTGGCGATCGCCGAGTTGACGCCCACCAGCTGGCCGCTCATGTTCACCAATGCACCGCCGGAATTGCCGGGGTTGATCGCGGCATCGGTCTGAATCGCGTCCAGCACCGTGTTTTGGTTGCCGGTCTCACCGGTCGTCGATACCGGCCGGTTCAGCGCGCTGACGATTCCGGTGGTCACTGTGCCCGCCAGACCCAGCGGTGACCCGATCGCCACCACCGGCTGGCCGACCCGCAGATCCGCCGACGAGCCCATCGCGATGGGGGTGAGCCCGCTGATGCCGGAAACCCGCACCACGGCGATGTCGCTGGTGGGATCGGCGCCGACCACGGTAAAGGGGGCGGTGCGGCCGTCAGAGAAGGTCACCGTCGTCTTCGGCGTGCCGCCGCCACCGCTCGGCAGGGGGCTGGGGCCGGAGCTGGGGGGCGTTTTGGAGTTGGCGGCCGCGACGACGTGGTTGTTGGTCATGATCAGGCCGTCGGCCGACAAGATGATGCCGGAGCCCTCCTCGGATTGACGACCCAGATCGGTCTCCAGCATGACGACGCTGGGCACCACCTTGGCGGCGACCTGTTCGACGCTGCCGGGCGCCAAGTTCGCCGCCGGGACGCTGGGCGCCGCCCCCGGTATCAGCCCGCCGGCGTGACCGCCCGGGGACTGGTGGCCCAGCTCAACCACGGTGGCCGCCGCGCCGCCGATGCCGGCGGAGATAACCGCGATCGCCAATGCGCTGGCGAACAAGCCGGCGCGCGAACGCTTTTGGGGTACGCCCATAGGAGGAGCAGGCATTGGCGGGCGCATTCCGGGGATGGGCCCCTGCCCGGTGCCACCCATTCCGGGTATCGGACCAGCGCCGGTGCTGTGCATCCCCGGTATCGGTCCCGCCCCGGTGCCACCGATCCCTGGTATTGCGCCGGCGCCCGTGCCGCCGATCCCCGGTACCGGCGCGGAACCGGTGCCACCCATCCCCGATATCGTGCCCGTCCCGGTGTTGCCGAACGACTGACGGTACTGCGGCGACGGCTGTTGATAGCGCCAGTCGAACTGCTGGTTGTAGTTGTCTTGCGGCCCCTGGGCATAGGCGGGGGGCACCGGGCCGTTAGGCGCCGAACGGTATCCCGGCTGCTGCGGCGGTGGCGAATACCTCGGGTGATTCGTCATGTCGCTAAGTCGCTCTTCCTCGTCTTTAGATCATGTCGGCCTGATTGCCAACAGTAACTGCACTACTACTTTGCGCGCGCGGACTGAGAGTCCACTGAGACAACGTTCGTCGTAGCCGGAGAGTTCGCGCCAATTCCAGTCGCATTTCCTGCGGGATCGGTGGACGCCTCCGCCTGAGCCGTCGGCCCCACTACAGCCTCTGCAGGTTCCCCAGACTCCGACTCTGGAATGGGCATCGGCCGTCCGGGTAGCAGCACGTAAATCGAGGTTCCCGGAGGTTGGCCCCCCGGCACGGTGTCCTCCACGCGCAGCAATCCACCATGGTTGAGTACCACCTGTTTGACAATCGCAAGCCCCAAACCTGAACCAGGCAACGCCCGCGCCGTCGTCGACCGGTAGAACCGTTCGAACACCAGGCGCCGCTCATGGGGCGGAATCCCGGGGCCGTGGTCGGAAACCACCAGCTCAGCGTGCGATGCGTCGAGCTGGCGCAGCATGATGCCGACGCGGCCGCCCGGCGGGCTCCACTTGGCGGCGTTATCCATGAGGTTCAGTGCCGCACGCGACAAGCCGGTGACGTCGCCGTAGACCTGCCACGGGGTCACCTGGGCATCAAAGTGGATGTCGTTGCGGCGCCGCCTGACGCGTTCCAGGCTGCGGTCGATGACCTCAGACATATCGACAGGCTCGTGCGCGACCTGGCCGGCGTCGCCGCGGGTGAGGTCCACCAGGTCGCCCACTAGGGTGGACAGTTCCTCGATCTGGGCGAGCACGTCGGCGCGCAGGTCGACCATCTCCTGCTCCGGCAGCCGCGGCGCTCCGGGCTGCATGGACGCCATCAGCAGTTCGACATTGGTGCGAAGCGAGGTCAGCGGGGTGCGCAATTCGTGCCCGGCGTCGGTGACCAGCCGTGCCTGGCGCTCCCGGGACTCGGCCAGCGCCCGCAGCATCAAGTTGAAGGCCTCGGTCAGCCTGGCCAGTTCGTCGCTACCGAACACCGGGATGGGCCGCAGGTCATCGGTGCGCGCCACCCGCTCGGCCGCTTCGGTGAGGCGAGCCACCGGCCGCAGCCCGGCCCGGGTGACCATGCCCCCGGCCACCGCGGCGACCGCGACACCGATTCCACCGACCAGCAGCAGCACAAAGCGCAGTTTGGTCATCACGGCCTCGGTCGGGCGCAAACTCTTGGAGATCAGCAGTGAGCTGCCGTTGGACAGGTGGATGGCGAGTATCCGCTGATCGGCGGCGGTGCGCCAGGACTCGAACAGCTCGCCGCGGATGACCGCTTTCTCAGCCGGCCCCACCGGCAGTGTCTGGCCTGGCAGATTGGCGGTGTAAATGAACTCACCCGGGCTCACCAGCATTGCGCTGACGTCGGAATAGGCGGTGCCCTCGATGGCCTTTCTGGGATCGGCTGCCAGCGAACCGCTGTTGATCAGCAGCTGGGCCCGGCTCTGCAGCTGGTTATCGATGTCGCTGTAAAGGGCAGCCGAAATCACGGCATAGACGGCGGACGCCATCAGGATGACGACCATCGCCACCATGGACATCGCCAGCAGCATGACCCGCCACCGCAAAGACAACGAGCTGGACGCTCGCAACGGTGCGTGCCGTTGCCGCTGGACCCGAACCATCAGGGTGGTGTCTCCCTCAGGACGTAACCCACCCCCCGGACAGTGTGAATGAGCCGCGGTTCGCCGTCGGCCTCTGTCTTGCGCCGCAAATAGCCAACGTAGACCTCCAGCGCATTGCCCGAGGTGGGAAAGTCAAAACCCCACACCTCCTCAAGAATGCGGCTGCGAGTCAGTACCCGGCGCGGGTTGGCGATCAGCATCTCCAGCAGGGAGAACTCGGTACGGGTGAGGCTGATCCGACGCTGCCCGCGGGTGACTTCGCGGGTCACCGGGTCCAGTGTCAGGTCGGAGAACTGCATCGCCACCGACTCGGCGGCGTCCTCGGGCTTGGTGCGGCGCAGCAGCGCCCGCATGCGCGCCAGCAACTCTTCGAGGGCGAACGGCTTCGGCAGGTAGTCGTCGGCGCCGGCGTCGAGGCCGGCAACGCGCTCGGAAACCGAGTCGCGCGCGGTAAGCACCAGAATCGGCAGGTCGTCGCCGGTGCTACGGAGGTGACGGCACACCTCAAGGCCGTCCAGCCGCGGCATCATGACATCCAGGACCAGCGCGTCGGGCCGATCGCTGGCAATCATGTCGAGGGCTTCAACCCCGTCGTGGGCGAGCTCTACCGAATATCCATTGAACGAAAGTGACCTGCGCAGCGACTCTCGCACCGCGCGGTCGTCGTCAACGACAAGGATTCGCACGCGAACCAGTGTCTTACGAGTGCCTGAGAGCGGGCTGAGAGGCGCGCCGTGGCTCGGCTTCGTGGACGCTCCCGTCACATCCGTCACTTTGGTCTCCGCCGGGAAGGATGTCTCTCTGTTTTCAGCTACCAGCGACAGCGAGTTGTCGCTATTAACCGGACAGCGGAGCACCAAGATCTACGGCGGCTGTGATTCCTGCGGCGCACGGCTCCGGATGGCTAGCGCTTGTCGAGATCGACCAATCCCAGGCGGGCCGCCTTGAGCAGCCTGCGGGGCACCTTGTGCTTGTGTCCGGCCACCGTCACACCGACGAGCTCGGTCCGGGTGGCCTTCCACTGCGCGCGCCGGCTTCGGGTGTTCGCGCGCGACATCCTGCGCTTGGGTGTCGCCATGGTCGGGCCTCACTCCTCGGTTGGGGTTTCGGGACGGTCTCGCGCGGCATGGTCATGCGATGACATGCGGTGCTCCCCGTACAGGCAGTCAAGGATAGTCGGTGAGCTGCTGGCCACCAAAACGGCGGCTGAGCGAGCGCACCGGTTGACGGGACGCCGTCGACACCCGCTAACCTACCGGTTGGCCGGAAGGCCTGGTTGGAAAGTCGCCGGTGACATCTAGGAGCCAACCGGCAGACACCCCCGTTAACGACTCGACCCTCTTCGCGATAGCGACGATGTCACCTGGTCGAGAGTGCCCGGCCTCCCATGACGAATAGACCTTCCGGCTGACACCGATGGCGGCGGCCATCTGTTCCTGGCTCATGCGAGCGACATCCCTGCGCACCTTGCGGACGCGGTCGCCGAAATTGAATTGGGGGTGAGCCATACCCACTGTTGCGGTACTCATAGTCCGTCAATGTAGCTATAGATACCCGTAGTTGTCTACACCTACGTAAAAATTCACGACGCGCGCGGACGGTCGTTGACACGCTTGGCTAGCTATAGCTAGTGTTCGTGCCTATGGCCAAAAGCCCTAGCGATACCTCGGAAATACTCTCCATCAGCGAAGCAGCCGAAATCCTCCAAGTCAGCTTCAGCACCCTGCGCCGCTGGGACCGAATCGGACACCTGACTCCCATCCGCCTGCACCCCGGCAGCCCCCGGCGCTACCTGCGAGCCGATGTCGAAGCCCTGATGCACACGGACGCCAGCGCATGAGCGGGTCAGGCCTGTCGGACGCCCGCGTCCGTGAGATCGTCCGCGACGAGCTAGCCGATGTCGTCGAGCACCTGCTCGACGCTTTCCAGCCATCACCCTTCGGCGCCGAGGCCACCTTCTCATTCCTGACTGCGCCGATAATGGCCGCCGACATCGTCACTTCGGCCCGTCAGCAGGGGGAGTCCCTCGTTGCGTCAGTGCTTGAGCTATCGCGGCGAGCACAGCCAGTCCAGCGATCTGCCCCTGATTCTTCTTCATCTGAGCCTCGTTCAACTCTGATTCAGAGATTTCGATCAGCCACCACGCCGCCCAGGCTGCTGGCCGAATGTACAGCGACACTGGGTCGACGAGTTCGGGCAGTAGGGCTTTCACTCCGACGGCTTCGCCCGTGGTTGCCGCAACTGAAAGCTGTGTGGCCAACGCGGTCATGTCGACCGATTCGTCTAGTCGATAGGACATGGACTCACCGGCTTTGTGAGTGGCTGCCTGTAAGGCAACGAATCGCATCATGGTTTTCTCCTTCGCTGGTAGGTGACACTCCGAGCGTAGGAGACGGGTCTGGCCCGGCTGGGGAAGTCGGGCCAGACCACCCCCAAGGCGGCACAGCATGACTCGCCTGCGGCCTCCGCTGCTCGTCGTCGCGCTGATCTCCACGCTCTACGCCACTGTCGCGTTCGTCGGCGGCCTGGACTCCGACTTCAAATGGTCCGCTCTGACCGCCGCCCTCTGCCTGTTCGCGACGATCGCGCTGGAGTACGCCGAGCATGAGCGGCGCCGCCGCGACGGCGAGGAACTGTCGTGACCCCCATGTCTGGCCCGTGTCGTGAAGTAGCCCGCGATGCGCGCCGGCCCGCGCTGGTCATTTACCTTCTCCGGCGCGGGCCTTCCAGCTTTGCAAGACTCCAAAATAGTTGGAGGTCAATGTGATTAACGACCCAACCGACAGCCTCACCCTCCCCGCTGTTGACCCGCTCCGCGCCGAGATCGGAGAACTGCGGCATCGCCTCACCGACGCGCTGGCTGCCACCGCAGCCGCCCAGGCCGACGCGCGGATCTGGAAGGCAAACGCCGAGTATTACGCCGCAAAGCTGAGCAGCCTGGCAGAGGTACGGCGATGACTGTGCTTGGCGCCGCTCGCTCCTTATTCACCCTCGCCGGCCAGGCGCGAGACGCGCTGTGTTTTCTGCTGACCGATGAGGATCCGTTTCGGCTCGGCGTATCGCCCGACGGCGAGCCGATCCAGAATTCCGCCGCGTCGCCAAATAGCGACACCACCACAGCCTCAGCGGCGGATAGCCCCTGCGGGTCAGAGCTTCGGGCTCACAACCCGCAGGGGCGCCCTAACGGGATAACCGGGGTTACTGGCACCGTCCTCGACGGTCTTTTTACCCCACTGATGCAGCAGCGACCGCTGGGCTTAGAGGACATCGCCGACCGGCTCGACACCCTCAACGTGATCGTCGAGGACATCCGAAACCTGATGCAGCACAGCGCCGAGGCGCAAGACAAGTTCTTCGGCTTCAAGTAGAAGCCCCCGGGCGCGGCAGCACCCGAGGGCTAACCCACCAAGAAAGGAACCCAAATCCCGATGAGCATCCCAAGGATAACCGGACCGATGCGGATATTGCGCAGACGCCGCACCCAAGCCCTGCCGCTGGTCGTCGCTGAGCCGGTCATGACCGATGACGATGTCGATTTCTGGAGCGACATCCTTTATCTGCGCTCGTTGCTGGACAGTCTTGTCGAGTGCTGCGACCTCACCTGCTTCGCGCTGACGCCGCCGCCATGGTCGGCTGAGTTGGATGCCGCGCTGGAGTTGGTACACGCCGATTTCGACGGAAAAGCAGCATGATCCGCGTGTTCCTGGCCTCGGCAGTCATCACCGCCTATACCGCAACGCCAGCCGCGCACGCCGACCCCACCGGGCCGGCGCTGAATTACGCGCGATACAACGCCTCAGCAGTCTGCTCCACGCTGGACGACTATCCCACGCTGCCCGGCCTATCGGGTGTGCTGACCGGTGTCCAAAAGGACTCGGGCTTCAGCACCGCCGAAACCGCGCAGGTAGTCGTGTATGCGGTCAGTAACTACTGCCCACGGCATCTGCCGCTGCTGAACAGATTCGTCGCAACCTACGCGCCGGCCCAAGGACAGGTGATCGCATGAGCGCCATCCTGGCGCAACGGATGCGTGACGCCGCCAACACCATCGAAGAAGTCTCCGCACTGTTCGGATACCCCCACCCAGAGCAGCCGAGTTGGTCCGCGCATGAACTACGCGACGAAGCCAACCAGCTTGATAAGGATGGTCCGGCGTGACGGCGTTTCCTGGCCGCGCCCAGGCCAGCCACCGCCCCGCTCGCCACGCCGAAGACCTCGGCTGGCTGAAGCAAGCCGCCTGCGCGGGCAAGACAACGCGAATCTTTTTCCCGCACAAAGGACAACGCCACGACCACGCCAAAGCCATCTGCAAACACTGCGACGTCAAAGGCCAATGCCTGCAATACGCGCTGGACAACAACGAGCAGTACGGCATCTGGGGCGGCCTGGGCGAAGACGAGCGCCAAAAGCTCAAGAAAGGCGCCGCATGACCACCACACCACAGCTCGGCCAAGAAGCCCTCGACGTCGAATCCCAAGCCGCAGACGACCTCGTCCTGTGGTCCGTCACCACCATCATCGGCGTCCTCGACAAACCAGCCCTGCTCTACTGGGCCGCCGAACAAACCGCCAACGCCGCCATCGACAGCGCCGCCACCTGGCAAGCCATGCTGGAGGACGAAGGCCGCGACGCCGCCGTCAAATGGTTGCGCGACGCCAGGTTCCGCCGCCCCAAAACCAGGCTCTCCGACACCGCGTTCGGCAGCGTGGTCCACAAAGTGTGTGAAACCTACGCTCTCACAGGCGAAAAGCCCAGCAAGGAATTCGTCAGCGAGCTGATCATCCACGAGGGCGGACCCCAGGTCGATGTCGACGGCGAACTCGCATTGGTCGGAAAATGCCTGGCGCGGTTCGACGAGTGGCTGCACCGATTCCAACCCTCCTACCAAGCCACCGAAGTCTGCGTCTACAACCCCACCTACGGCTACGCCGGCCAGGCCGACGCCTTCCTGACGATCGACGGTGTCCGCTTCATCGTCGACTACAAGTCGACCCGCAACCCGCGCGACGGCCAAGGCCGCCCCAAAACCCCCTACCCAGAACAGGTCGGGCCGCAGCTGGCCGCCTACCGCAACGCCGACTACGCCGCCGTCTGGCGCCCCCGCCGGTTCGAGAAGTTCCGTCGCCGCTACTACCTACTCGGCGCAGACGAACGCGAACTCGCCGTTCCCGTACCAGAAGTCGACACCGGCCTCGTCATCCAAATCACCCCGGAAGCCTGCGACGCCTACCCCATCCAGTGCGACACCGAAGTGCACGAAGCGTTCTTGTACATGATCGAGGCGTTTCGGTGGGTCAACGAGACCAGCAAGAAAGTCATGGGTAAGCCGCTAGTAGAGGCAGGCGTGAAATGATAATCGATTTGCAACGCCGCATCTCCGAGGTCGGCCGCATCCGCATCGGCCAACAAGTCCCAGCCGGAAAAGGCAAGCGCCCCACCAAACTCGACACCTTCAGACTCACGTCGCCGGACCGCAACCGCATCCACCAAGCCGCCCTCCTATACGGCGGCCAACCCGCAGAGTGGCAAGCGCCCGCCGGCAACCAATGGGAAGTCGTCACCGAAACCGACACCCTCCCAGTGATCGTGCCGCCCTCAGATATGGCGTTCAACCAGAACTACGAACTATGGAGTGGTGGTGGCTGCCAACGCCGCTGCGACGGCGCCAACGAATCGATCAGCGAAGGCCCCTGCCTCTGCGACCCCGATAACCGCGAATGCAAAATCCACTCCCGGCTGTCCGTCATGCTCAGGGATCTTCCCGGGCTCGGCGTGTGGCGCATCGACAGCCAAGGCTTCTACGCCGCGGTCGAACTCCAGGGCGCCGTCGAAGTCGTCCAGCTGGCGGCCGGCCGCGGCCAAATGCTACCCGCCCGACTACGACTCGAACAACGCATGGTCAAACGCCCCGGCCAAACCACAAAGCGATTCGCCGTCCCAGTACTCGACATCGAGGTTTCACCGGCGCAGCTACTCGGCGGCACCCAAATACCCATCGCGGACGGTACCCCCGGCACGATCGCAATCGAACCACCCCGCCAGCCAGCGATCGACGGATCGGCCCCGCTCACACCAGTTCCCGAAACGGTGCGCGAGGCGCCCGCCGCAAGCGTCGCCGAGCAAGCCACCACCACCACCATACGGGAACGCAAGCCTCGCAAGAACGCCGCGCCACCAGTGCCGCGCACTGGAATCAAGCCACGCACCGCGGCGCAAGCACAGGCCGCCGCCCGGCCGCAACCAGAAGACCTTCCAACACCATCCGAGCCCCCGCCCGACGACCGCGACGATGACGACAAAGTCACCAAGCCGCAACTGCAGAAGCTCTCCATCCTGCGCCAACGCGAAGGCTACGCCGACGACGACAACGGCCGCACGGACTGGTTCCGATGGGTCGAAAGCAACATCGCCCGCCTGGTGGCAACCAACAAAGACCTGACGAAAGCCGAAGCGTCAGTACTCATCGATGTATTGGAAAGCGCTCAGACTCAAGACAATCGCTGACACCAGACAGGAAGTAACACCCCTATGGCCCTCGACCTGCCCCCAGTCATCTTCGTAGACCTCTACCAGACCAAACCGCGCCCCTGGCAGCGCCGGCCACAAACCTGGCGATGGCGCGCAATCAACGCCGGCAACAACCGCATCCGCGCCCACAGCGGCGAGGCATACACCAACCGCCAAGACTGCCTCAACGCCATCACCCAACTCTTCGGCCCCGACACCAACGTCTACCTACGCCAAGATGGCCAAGACAACCAACCACTTCGTCGCGCAGAAGCCACACGATGACCAAAAAGAAGCTCACCCAGCTCACACCAGCACAGCACGACCGCATGGCCTCGTTCGCGCAGGAATGGATCGAATACGGCTGGCGCACAACACCCCTCACCGAAGAGGAGTGGGCGGTATGGGAAGCTGGCGCGCGTAAATGCTACGAGTTCGCGGGTATTCCGTGGCCTGGCGTGGTGGTGCGGGTGCCCTCGCCGATCGTCGGAGCGTTCGCGGCGCCGATCGCCGGCCACATCCTCGACGAGGCGCGAAAGAACGGACTCAGCGTTGGGGCCAGCGTCTGGGACAGCGTTGGGGCCAGCGTTGGGGCCAGCGTCGGGGCCAGCGTCGGGGCCAGCGTCTGGGACAGCGTCGGGGACAGCGTTGGGGCCAGCGTCGGGGCCAGCGTCGGGGCCAGCGTTGGGGCCAGCGTCGGGGACAGCGTTGGGGCCAGCGTCTGGGACAGCGTCCGGGCCAGCGTCTGGGACAGCGTTGGGGCCAGCGTCTGGGACAGCGTCGGGGACAGCGTTGGGGCCAGCGTCTGGGACAGCGTCCGGGCCAGCGTCTGGGACAGCGTTGGGGCCAGCGTCGGGGACAGCGTCGGGGCCAGCGTCCGGGACAGCGTCCGGGCCAGCGTCCGGGCCAGCGTCCGGGACAGCGTCGGGGCCAGCGTCGGGGACAGCGTCGGGGCCAGCGTCTGGGACAGCGTCGGGGCCAGCGTCTGGGACAGCGTCGGGGCCAGCGTCTGGGACAGCGTCGGGGCCAGCGTCTGGGACAGCGTCCGGGACAGATGGGTGCAATACTTCTCGCGGCACAATTGGGCTGATTGGAACGCCTTCATCGCCTACTTCCGCGACGTCGTCGAACTCCAACTCGACCAAAACATCTGGGACCGCGCACGCGCCTGCGAAGACGCCATGTCAGCCGGCTACTGGTGGCCCACCCGCGCCTTCGTCATGGTGTGCGACCTACCCAGCGAGCTACACATCGAATCCGCGGGCGGCCGCCACCGCCTGCACTGCGAAACAGGACCAGCAGTCGCATGGGCCGACGGCTGGGGCGTCTACTCCTGGCACGGCACACGAGTCCCCGCCGATCTGATCGAAACCGACTGGGACGTCGAGAAGATCATGGACGAGTCGAACACAGAGGTGCGGCGTTGCGGTATCGAGAAACTCGGCTGGGATCGCTTCGTCACCGCCGCGGGAATGAAACTCGCGGACGAGGCCCCCGATCCGGGCAACCCTGGGCAGATGCTGCGTCTGTATGACGTGCCGCGCAGCGTGCTGGATCTGCCGGTGCGGGTACTCGTCGCGCACAACGCGACCCGGGAACGTGACGGCTCACGCCACACATTCGGACTCACCATCCCAACCGACTGCCGCACCGCAACCGCGGCGGCGGCCTGGACGTTCGACCTCACCGAACGTGAATACAAGAAGTTGGCCCGCGCAACCTAGCCGTGCCGAAACACAAGGAAAGGAAACACAATAATGGCAACAACCACTCAGATGATCGAGGCCACCGGTGTCGACGTGTGCACCACCCAGGACCTCGACATCGACATCCCGGTGCTGGCTGGTGTGCAGCGCCAGGGCGACGTCCTCATCCGCCCCGCCATCGGCATCCTCGCCACCACTGCGGTGCCGAGCACCGGAACCCCAGTTGTCCGTGGTGAATCCGGCGGCAACACCCACACCATCTACGCCGCCGACGGCCCCGTGTACTGCGACGTCCAGCCCGGTCCCACGCGGGACTTGCGGGTAGCGCTGCTGTCCGTGCCCGAGGGCTCCACGGCGTATCTGGGTCATCCTGAGCATGGCTATCAGGGCATCGCGCCGGGCAGCTATGAGATCCGTCGGCAGCGGGAAATGGCTGAAGAAATCCGCATGGTCGCCGACTGACGAAATCAGCCCGGTGGGGCGCGCATACCGCCATATGGTGACCGGCCTGGTGGCCGCTTGCAGCACGGAAACCACTTCTGCTGCCTGGACTGCCTCATGCGGTGGGCCGCAGAAAACAGCGAACCAACCGAGACCATCAATGCCTGAACAAACCCAGGAGGTGACAACGTAATGCCTCACTTCCGCGTCGACGACGGCCTCGACGGACACCCAAAAACAGAGCGCGCAGGCGACGACGCACTCGGCATGTGGGTCCGCGCGGGCTCATGGTCCATGCGCTACCTCACCGACGGATTCATACCCGACTGGTGGGTAAAAAAGCAGCCGAAAGGCCCGCAAAAAGCGAAGAAACTCGTCGCGGCCGGCTTCTGGCACGACGGCGCGGAACAGGACGGTCAAAGTGGCTATCAGTTCCACGAATTCGTCGGACCTGGACGGCAGGACAGCAGAGCAAAGATCGAGGCAGACCGCGAATTAGCCCGAAAACGCAAGCAAAAGTCACGCATGGAGTCACAGGAGGAGTCACAGCGTGACAACCAGCGTGACGGACGCCGTGAGTCACACACGGAGTCACGGCGAAGTCCCGGGTATACCCAACCCAACCCATGTAAAGAGAACTCTGGTTACCTCCCAGAGTCAGCTACGGAAAGCACCGCGCGCGACAGCGTCGCTGCCACACCAGCAGCCGAACTCGTCCGCGCAACCATCCCCCGCGAAATCAACTCCGCCACCCAAACCAAACTTCGCATCCGAGCCGGCGAGCTGCTCAAAACCGGAACGTCGCCCGACGTCGTGGAAGAAGCGCTAGCCGACTGGGCCACCAAAACCGGAATCGGACCCGACGTCCTCGCATCCCTAGCCGCCGACGTCGTCAAACGCCGCAACGGGCACACCCGCGACAAACCGAAGCACAAACTACGAACCATCGCCGAACTAGCCCAGCAAGAACGCGCCCGAGAACTCCAAAACGCCCGCACGCCAAAGGGAATCGAATGAGCAACACCGCAGACGCCCTCGAAGTCATGGCCGTTGTCGCCGCCTGCCACCACCGCACCGCCCCACGCATGGACGACGAACAGGCCACGCTCGCAACAGCTCTCATCTGGGCAGAGCTATTCGCCGTCTACAAGCTAGAGCTGCCCGACCTCGTCGCCGCTGTGAAGAAACGAGCGCTCGCCCACCCCGAGGCGCCGGAGCCCGCCGAGATCATCCAGTTCTCCCGCGAGATCCGCCGCGAACGGGCCGAACGTGAATCCGACGCCGAACGCGAAGCACGGCAGGACCGCCAGGACGCCGCGCTGGAAGCACGCAACCGCGACAAACTCGCGGCGATCGTGGCGCCGATCGCCGAAGCGAAAACGGTCGAAGATGCCTAACGCTGACCCCCGCGACCCGCACGCCGCCGAGCGCCTGGCCGCCCGCGAACACGCCTACGACGCCATGCTCCACGACCTCGACCCGCACCTCACCCCGGCCGCCATCGACAACTGCACCATCTGCGACCACGAGGGCTACCGACCCAACGGCCGCATCTGCGACCACATCGACCACTCCACCGCCGGCCAAGCCGCCCGAGCACAAATCCGCGAACTACTCGCGAAGGGCAAGCCATGACCCTCGCACGCCAACGCAGCATCGCATCACTGCTCGCCCGCCACACCCGCCTCACCGACCCAGAAGACGGCCACACCCTCGGCTGCCTCTGCGGCGCACCAACAGCCCGCCTCGACCACTTCAAGCACCTCGCCGAACTCATCGACCAAGTCATCGAAGCAAGCATCGAAAGAGCCGACCACGAGCTCCTGGCCGCACTCAACGGAGTCTTTACCGAGCGCGCCATGAAGCGCGTCCGGACATGGCGACGTGACGAGGATCAGGCGTCATGACCACCACCAACCCACGCGTCGGTCTCGACGAAGACGGCACCCTGGACGACTTCTGCGCCACCGACGTCAAACTCGTCCACTTCGAAGCCATCGACGACACTGCCTGGTACGCCACCATCGAAACCAACGCCGGCGATATCTGGCAGCTGAACTTCGGCGCCCACAACTCCCGAGCCCGCGGCTACTCACGAGCCGAGCAGCTCCAATGAGCGTCGAGGTTCTTCGTTCCCGGCAACCCGAAACCCCAAGGCTCCAAACGCCATGTCGGCCGCGGCATCATGGTCGAATCCTCCAAAGACCTCGGCCCCTGGCGCGAACGCATCGCCCTCGCCAGCCCACAACGCCATGCACGGCCAGCCGCTCCACACAGGACCGATCACAGTGCTGCTCTCGTTCGTGTTACCCCGCCCAAAATCCGCCCCAAAACGAACCACCCCACCCGCCACACGCCGCCCCGACATCGACAAACTCGCCCGCGCATGCCTTGACGCACTCACCGGAACCGTCCTGCACGACGACAGCCTGATCACCAACCTGCACGCCACCAAACGCCTCGCCGAACCCACCGAAACCCCAGGCGTGCACATCCGCGTGGAGCCCAACCAGTGACCGACTGCAAAGCCTGCACCGCACCCACCGAACTGTTCCTCTGCCCACGCTGCACCGAAGAACTCCACGCCAACCTGCTCGCACTCACCCACGGCCCCTACGTCACCGCCGCCGCCGGCCACACCACCTCCGGCGGCCAATGGCGCATCGAACGCCGCACCCCCGGCCTACTCTCCAACCTCAACGACGTCGTCATCCGCCAAACCCGCATCGGCAACGGCGGCGGCCACCGCAAACGCGGCGACGAAATGCCCGCCCTCTACGAACCCGACACCGAAGCCGGGAAAATCACCAAGCAAGCACAGGCCGGGAAACTACTCACCACAGCCCGCAACACCCTCAACACCATCGCCCGCAAGATCCGTGCGCCACACTCGGAAGCACCAACCCACATCGACGCCACGAGCATCGCGCAATGGCTGGCATCACACTCGCACGCCCTGGCGCACAACGAATCCGCCGGCCAATGGAAACGCGAAATCGACACCCTCATCCGACGAATCGAAAAAGTCATCGACCGCCCACCAACCCCACGCTTCTGCGGCCCCTGCACCCACTACACCGAACACAACCGCCACTGCGGCCAGCTGCTCTACGCCAAACGCGAAGCCATCGAAGTCACCTGCACCGCCTGCAAAACCACCCACAACATCGAACAACTCGCCCGCAACCTCGAAAACCGCGCCGACGTCATGCGCTTCACCAGCACCGAAATCCTCACCATCATGAACACCCTCGGCACCCCCATACCCGAACGCACATGGTCACGCTGGCGCAAAGACCGCCGCGTCAAAGTCCGCGGCTACAAACGCCCCGACAACCCCGACGGCACCCGCGGAGCCGTACGAATCCACCGCCACAGCGACAACGACGAACCCGTCTACCGCCTCGCCGAAGTTCGCAAGGTCTACGCCACAGCCATCAGACACGTCGACGCGTTGACCAGCGAAAAGATATCGGTGTGATAGTTTGGCCGACGAAACCGGTGCTGACCAACCATGCCCGGACCCCGAAACGCCGCTACTGCCATCGCAGGGCGGCGTTTCTCGTACCACGAACAACCGACGGGACAACGGCGATGGTCGCAGGACGCGAAGCCACACCCCAAGACGCACGCTCCACCGAAAAGCTCATGAACTACTGGGCCCACGGCGCCGGCGCAGCCAAAATCAACTGGGGCACACCCGGCGACTTCGACCGCTGCGTCACCGAACTCGGCAAGTACGTCAGCCCCAACATCGTCAAAGGGCTCTGCTCCAACCTGCACCAGAAAGCTACCGGCGCACGCCCAGGCCACGCACCAGGCGAACAAGCAGCAGGCGCAGCCAAAAAGGCAACCGAGAAAGCAGGTCACTGATGATCGTCCTCGGCCTGGTGCTCATCATCCTCGGCTACCTACTACCAGTCCCACCCATCCTCATCACCCTCGGATGGATCCTTCTCGTCATCGGCATCATCTTCTGGATCCTCGGCGCAACTGGCCGCCCTATCGCAGGCAGACGCCACTGGTGGTGACCAAATGACATGGGGTCAAGGACGCTACGTCAGCCCCAAGGTCAAAGCCACAGTCAGGCGCCGCGACAAGGTATGCCAGCTCCAATACCCAGGTATCTGCACCACCCACATTGACCAGTTCGACCATCCCACCAACCTCGCGTCACAAGGTAAGCCACGCACCTCAGTCCTCAACCCACGCGAAGTTCAAGGCGTCTGCATCCCTTGCCACCTACACAAGACAGCACTTGAACGCCGAGCCGGCCGCGCCCTTGCCATCCAACAGCGCGGCACCCTAAGCCGCCGTAACCGTGACCTTGAACCACACCCAGGAAGGCTCACACCTTGAACACCACCGAGATCTTGCTGCTGGTTGCCGATATCTTGCTTGGTCTGATCCTCGTGGTTCCGTACGCACGCCGCCCCTAGGCCCTCACCGCACCCAGCGTTCAACCACCCACCACGTTCACCCACCGACACCTACCTTCACTGCAAGGTCATGATTCTTTCACCACTCTGACCTCACATCACCGCAGGTCAGAGCCTTGACGAGTCCCGGGAGGGGGTACGGGGTGCCCCCCGGAGGGCCCCAGTCCCGCACCGGAATGCATAGCAGCCGCGCGGCAGCGTCCGGCGGCCGCCCGTTTTTGCCGCGCCGAGGTGGCGCCGCACTGAGCGACCCAGGAGGCCGCCGAAAATGTCTGAAACCGTGTCCAGACCGAGCATCCCGAAGAACCTGCGGGCCGCCGGCCGAAAGCTGTGGCGCGAAGTCGCCGGCAAGTACGTCCTGCGGCCCGACGAGCTGCGCATCCTGGAGGACGCGTGCCGCGAGGCCGACCTCATCGACCAGATCCAGGCCGGTATGTCGGACGCCCCGCTGTACATGACCGGGTCGATGGGCCAGAAGGTCGCCAACCCGCTGTTCGGCGAGATACGCCAGCATCGGGCGACGTTCGCGTCGCTGATGCGCCAGCTGGCGCTACCCGACGAGCGCTCCGGGGAGTCGCCGCGGTCGGTGGGTGCGCGGAAAGCCGCGAACGCGCGCTGGGGCAAGTCGGCCTAACTGGTGGCTGTTGCGCGGTCGGTCGCGCTGGTCAAGCAGCACGACTACGCGCACATCATCGGCTGGTATCGGGAGACGCTGCCGAAGGTGCCGCCGCCGGTGTTCAGCCGGTGGGAGCCGGTCAGGCTTGGTCCGACGTGGGATTGGACGCCGGAGCGGGGCTGGAATCTTCCCGAGTACAGCATGGGCTGGGAAATGCTCGGCTGGTGCGGATACTGGCTGCGGGATTCTCGTGGGCAGGATTGGCAGTTCACGGCTGAGCAGGCACGGTTCGCGCTCTGGTATGACGCGATCGACGAGGCCGGCGGTCTTTTGCACCGGACTGCGGTGCTGCAGCGGCTGAAGGGCTGGGGCAAAGACCCGTTTGCGTGCGCGGTGTCGGCGTTTCGGGCGTTCGGTCCGACGGTGTTCGACCGCTGGGAGGCTGGCGAGCCGGTCGGCCGCGACGAGGACGCGGCGTGGGTGCAGATCACCGCGGTCTCGAAAGAGCAGACGGCGAACACCATGAAGCTGTTCCCGGTGATGATCTCCCAGGAGGCGCGCAGCCGGTTCGCGATCCAGATCGGCCGTGAGAACGTTTGGGGGCTGGACGATACCCGCCAGATTCAGGCCACGAGCTCGAATTACCTGGCTCTTGAGGGGAATCGGGTCACGCAGGCGATCCGTAACGAGCCGCAGAACTGGAACAGCTCGAATCAGGGCCATGAGCTGGCCGGGACGATCGACGGTAATGCGACCAAGATGAGCGGGCGCATTCTGGATATCGAGAACGCGTACCGGCCGGGCGAGGACAGTGTTGCGGAGCGGGTTCGGGAGGCGTGGGAGGCGACGCAGGCTACCGAGGATCGGGGCGCCAAAGCGTTGGGGTTCGGGATGCTGTACGACTCGCTGGAGGCACCACCGGAGGCTCCCCTGTCGGCTGAGGCGGCGCCCGAGGTCCTTGAGGTGGTGCGGGGCGACTCGACGTGGTTGTTGATTCCGTCGCTGGTCGAGTCGATTTTGAACGGTTCGAACATGCCGTCGGAGTCGCGGCGCAAGTGGTACAACCAGATCACTGCGACCGCGGATGCGTGGACGACACCGCAGGAATTCGACCACTGTTTTCGTGATGAGCGGCCCGAGCCGGGCGACTCGATCGTCATTTTCGGGGACGGGTCGAAGTCGGATGACCACACGGCGGCGGTGGGCTGCCGGTTATCGGACGGGATGGTGTTCCCGATCGGGATCTGGGTGCCGAAGAAAGCCCGCATCTCGGGTGGTCGCGAGGTAACGCTGCCGATCGACCGCGACAAGGTTGATCACGAGATCCGGGCCGCGCTTGAGACCTACGACGTTCACGGGCTTTGGTGGGATCCCTCCGATGCCCGCGACGAAGAAACCGGTGAACGGTACTGGGAGCCGTACTGCGACGGCTGGGCCAAAGACCACGCGCGGCGGCTGAGGCGCCTGCCGGCGGTGAAGACCGGAGTCGGCCAGCACCATGTCGTCTGGGACATGCGTAACCCGATGCATTTGAAGGCGCACACCGAGGCATGCGAGCGGACCGTGACCGACATCGTGGACCAGGCGATGTTCCACAGTTGCCCGCAGCCCAACAAAGGCGGCCTGGGTGTGCTGATGCGCCAACACGTCCTGAACGCGCGCCGGCGGCCGAACAAGTTCGGGATCGGGATCGGCAAAGAGCACCGAGAGTCGCGGAAGAAGATCGACGCGGCGGTGTGCATGGTCGGGGCCCGGTTCATGCGGGCGCAGCTGGTCGGCGCGGACAAGAAGGGCCGCGCCCCGGGCAAGGGCCGGATCATCACCTACTAGGAGGCTGAATTGACGCAGGCGCTGTCGACCGCCTCATGGATGGCGATCCCCGGCGAGCAGGTCCCGTTGCTGATGTTCTCCCCGGACGTCAGCGCCACCGACCTGTCGGACACTGAACGGCGTGTGATGTCGTTCCTGTCGTCGCGGGTGATGGATGGTAAGCGCCGCGTGGAGATCGGGCTGTCGGAACTGTATTACGAGGGCCTGAATTCGGTCCCGTCGCTGGGAATTTCGGTGCCTCCGGAGTTGGAGCCGCTGCGCGCGATCCTGGGTTGGTGTCAGGCCGGGGTGGATGCGCGTTCGGAACGGTTGAATGTCCAAGGGTTTCGGATGCCCGGCGAAACGGAAGTGAATTCTTCGCTGCAGGAGATCTGGCAGCACAACAACCTGGACGCTGAAGCGCCGATGATCCACGAGCAGGCGTTGCAGACCGGCATGTCATACGCGATCGTCGGACCGTCCGATGACAGTTCGGGTTTCCCGGTGATCACCACCGAATCGGCGGTGAACATGGCGGCGTCGTGGGATCCGCGGAAACGTGAAATCTCGGCGGCATATCAGACCTACAAGGACAACGATCCGGCGTCGGACACCTACGGCAAGCAACTGGCCACCCTGTACACCCGCGACACGATTGTGCAGCTGATCAGCGGCAAAGAAGGCTGGTCGGTCCAGGACCGTAATGACCACCAGCAGGGTTTCGTTCCGGTGGTGCAGTTCACCCCGCATCCGAAGTTCGATGACCGCCTCCAGGGGCGTTCGGTGATGACGCCGGCGTGGCGCAATACCCAGGACCGGGCGTGCCGCACGCTGGTCCGGATGGAAGTCGCTGGCGAATTCTTCGCCGCGGCGAAGATCTTCATTCTCGGCGCGTCCGAAGAAGCGTTCCAGAAGAAGGACGGCACCAAGGCCTCAGCGTGGGATACCTATGTGGGCCGGATCTCCACCTTGGAAGCCGACGAGAACGGGGAACTGCCGCAGATCGTGCGGATCGCCGGGGAATCCCCGGACGGGTTCATCCGGTCGCTGGATCAAGAGCGGTCCATCATGGCCGGGCACACCGGGCTGGCGCCGCAGTATCTGGGGATCTTCTCAGACGGCAATCCGGCGTCTGCTGACGCGATCCGCATGTCGGATTTCCGCCTGAAGACGATCGCGGACCGCCTGGCGCTGCCGCTGGGCAATGAGTGGGAACGGTTGATGGTGATGGCGCTGAAGATCAGCGGCGAATACAACCAGAAGGCTGACCAGATGGAAACCGACTGGGGCTACACCGGCATCCCGACGCCGAATGCTGACGCGGTGACCGTCACCACCCAGGTTGCGGCGGGCATGATCCCGGCGACCGCTGACGACGCGCTAGCTCGCTGCGACTGGTCTCCGGTTGAACGTGAACGGATCAAGGCCGAACGTACCAAGCAGCAGGGCTTGGCCACGATAGGCGCGGCGCTGGCCGGACTGAAACCGCCCCAGCAGCCGCAGAGCCCGCAGCAACCGATGGACGGTCAGCAACCCCAGGCTTTGGGCGCGTTGAACACGGCGCGGACCACTGATGCCGCCAACGCCGGATAACGTCGCCTCCCAGCGGCAGATCAACGCCGGCATCGTCGCGCTGGCCGCCGCGCAGACCGCGCAACTGTGGCCGCAGATCGATTGGGAATCGCCGGCAGCTGCTGAAGCGGTGCGGACACTGTACGGCGCTGTCGTCGACCGGTTCGGCCAATCGGCGGCGGCGGTCGCCGCACAGTTCTACGACGAGACCCGCGCACAAGCTGGACTGCCGACCAGCTATACGGCGACGATGTCTGATCCGCTGCCGCCGGTGATGCTCGACAAGATCGTCACGTCAGCGTTCCTGGGTGGCGAACCCGCCCAGGACATCCCGGAATCGGAACAAACGACCAGCGACCTGCCGACCGACGAGAGGGTGCCGTCCCGGCTCGACGACGCGCTGCAACGCCTGGTGCTACAACCGGGCCGAGAAACCATCGCCGAGAACACCGCGAAGGATCCCGAGCGGCCGCGCTACGTCCGGGTACCACAAGGAGCTAAGACGTGCGCGTTCTGCGTGATGATGGCATCACGCGAGCTCGGCGCCAGGTTCAGCGGCTACGCGTCAAAGCAGCGCGCCGGCGGCACCGAGGGCACCAAGTACCACAGGAACTGCGACTGCGAAGCGGTGCCGATCTTCCCTGGCCAGGACATCGCCGAGGTCAGCCCCAGCTTCGGCGACTACCGCGACATGTACTCCAAGGCGGCGGCTGACGCCGGCACCGGCCGCGACACCAAGAAGATTCTGGCGTCGATGCGCAAACTTCACGGCCTGCACTAATTTTCACCCCCGGTCAAAGTGGGCCGAGGGTTTGTTATGCCCAGGAGGCAAAACCAGTTATGACCGCTCCCACCCCGAACCAGATGCCCGGTGCCGCACAGACGCCAGCCGCCCCCGCGCCGCCTGCCGAACCGCAAGCACCGCAGACCTCCCCACACTCCGAAGACCAGCCCCCCGCCGCCCCAGCAGAAGCCGCCGCAGCGCCGGATGCCCGGCCGCCGTGGGAGAAGACCGGCGAAGACTTCAACCCCGAACGCGCTTGGAACCTGATCCAGAACAAAACCAGGGACCTCGCTGAGTTGAAGGCGAAGACCGATCCGATTATCGCCGAATGGGAAACGCTGCGTCGCGCCTCGCAGACCGACTTGGAACGCGCGCACGAAGACGTCACCGCACTCACCGGCGAACGCGACACCTGGCGCGCACGCGCGATCCGCGCCGACGCCCGCGCACTGGCCGACCGATTCATCGACGCCGACGCCGCCATCGCCCTGATCGGCGACCTGAGCGAATACGCCACCCCAGACGGGCTGGATCAGCCGAAGCTGATGGCCCGCTTCGACAAACTTGCGGCTGACAAACCTCATCTGGTCGCGGCACCGCCGCAACCACCGGGATTCACCCCCAACCGTGCTCAAAGCAGTTCAGGCAACGGGACTTTGACACCCTCTCAGATCGCTTCCCAAGCGGAAGCGGCCGGCGACTTCAAAACCGCAGGACGGCTGAAGGCGCAACAACTCGTCGATATGAAGCCGAACGGCGGCTTCTGATCTAGAAGGGAGCCGACATGGCTACCGTTTCCGGGCTGGGCACAACCTACAACCTGCCCAACTACACCGGGGAGTTATTCAATGTGGCTCCCGCAGACACCCCGCTGCTCTCCGCGATGGGCGGACTGAACAGCTACAAGCGGGTAACCGCAACGCAATTCGAGTGGCAGACTGAAGGGCTCGAAGCCACCTCGGCAAACAACTCCAAGGTGGAAGGTGCTGCCGCGCCGACCGCTTCGGAAGTGTCGCGGTCCAACGTCTCCAACGTGGTGGAGATCCACCAGGAAGCCGTCGAGGTCTCCTACACCAAGCAGGCCGCAGTCGGCCAGCTGAACGGCATCGCCACCCAGGACGGCATGAACCCCGTCACCGACGAACTTCAGCACCAGATCAACCTGAAGCTGAAGAAGATCGCCGTCGACATCGAGAAGTCGTTCCTGTCGGGCACCTACCAGAAGCCGGCCAACAACTCGACCGCACGGCAGACCCAGGGCCTCATCGGCGCAGTCAGCACCAACGTGTTCGCCAACGGCGGCACCGGCCGCGCTGTGTCCAAGTCGATCATCGACTCGGCGCTGGCGACGATGTACGCCAACGGCGCACCGCTGAACCAGGACAACACCGTGTTCATCGTCGGCGCCGCGCAAAAGGTCGCACTGGGCAACCTGTACGCCGCCGGTTCGCTGAACCAGCCGACCATGACCCGCAACGTCGGTGGCTTCAACCTGGACACCATCATCACCGACTTCGGCACGTTCGGCATCATGCTCGACCGCTACGCGCCGGCCGGGTCGCTGATCGTGGCGGACCTCTCGGTGCTGCACACCGTGTTCTTGGAGATCCCCGGCAAGGGAACGCTGTTCGTGGAACCGCTGGCCAAGACTGGGGCGTCGACCAAGTACCAGCTGTACGGCGAGGTCGGCCTGGAGTACGGGCCCGAGGTCTACCACGGCATCATCAACGACCTCAGCTAAGGAGCGGGGATATGGCTAAGTTCCGTTCGTCCAAGGGGTTCAACTTCTCCGAAGACGGCTCCGAATCGTGGGCGATGTTCACCCGCGTACCCGACAGCAATCCTGCCGTGTACGAATTCGAAACCTCCGACAAGAAGGTCATCGACCGGCTGAACAAGATCGACGGCGTCGAAGAAGTCCACGAGAAGACGCCGGCAAGGAAGCCGACGAAGGCGTCAGCTTCCGCCGGTGAAGGCGATGCCGCTTCCTAGCAGCTACGCCGCCGCCGACGATCTGGCCGGCTACTGGCGACCGCTGACCGACGCCGAGCAGTCTCGGGCAACCGTGCTGCTCGGCGCGGCGGCGGATCGCATCAACGAAATTCCCGGCGCGGACGGCTTCGCTGCCACAGCGTGCAAGTGGGTGTCGCTGGACATGGTCAAGCGGGCCATGGTCGGCGGAGACGGCGACGGCGTCAAGACGCAGTCGCAGTCCATGGTCGGCATGACGGTCAACCAGTCCTACGCGAATCCGACTGGCGCGCTGTACATCACCAGCAAGGAAGTCAATCGGCTGCGCGGCAGGTTCGGGCAGTCGGCCGGCTCGGTGGTGCTGTCGTCGAATGCGCGGGTCGGCTTGGAGCCATGGGAATTTCAGCCGCTGCTGCAAACCCCCGGTGAAACGCAATGGATCGTCATGTATCCGGCAGAAACTGAGCTGTCGCCGGGTGACGAGCGGCAACTGGCGGTACTGACGGCCAGCGACTTCGAATACGCCGACCGCACCAGTTATGCGCATTTCAGCAGTTCGGATCCCACGGTGGCAACGGTGTCCGGCGACGGCCTGGTTGCCGCGGTCGGCGTCGGTTCGGCTACCATCACCGCCGCCTATGAAGGTTTGCACGCGGTCTGCGCGGTGACGGTGACCTGATGGGACTGATCTCGGCGCCGTACGCGCCGCTGGTGCCGTTCGAACGGCTGACAGAAGACGCGGACGGCAACACCACCCCGTCCAGCCTGGGCAGCATTGCGGCGGTTGTCGAAATGACCGGCCCGGGTTTGGAATCCGGGTCGGGCACCACCTACGCGCAAGGCGGTACTGTCGCCGTCCCGCGTGGCTCCGATTTGAAGGTCGGTGACCGTTTCCTGTGGGCCGGGGCGCACTACCTGCTGTCCGGCGGCCCGAATGGCGACATGAATCATCCGATGACTGGCGCCGACTTCGGGTGGGTGACGTTCAGTTTCATCGGCCAGATCGCGCGCTGGGGGAACAGGGGATAGCGGTGGAAGTGGACCTGCTGTACCCCAACCCGGCTATTGCCGCCGCGCTGACGGTCGGCTGCGCACCGGCCATCCAAGAGCTGACACAGTTGGCGGCGACGATGTGGAAGACCGAAGTCGCCAAACGCAGCGGACGGCTGGCCGCGTCCGCGCAAGTCGACGTCGGGATCGGCGGTGTGCACCACGACCGCACAGTCGGACATCTGACGGTCGGCCTGGGACTGGCCTACGGAGCGGCGCACCAGTTCGGACATCACAGCGCCGGTGTCGCCGGAACCGGAATGTACGTGCGCGGCGCCCATGAACTCAACCGTGTACTGGAAGAAATCGGCGGCATGTGATGGCGCTGACGCTGCCAGACTTCTACAAAGGCGGATTCCCCGACGTCGAAAAAGATGTGCTGCGACCACTCTTTCAGCCGTGGCTGCCCAGCACCAACGTCGTGTCATGGATCCCCAAACCCGACGTGTATGAAGCTGAGATCGCCGCTGGCCGCAGCTATCTGCGGACCTACCGCACCGGCGGCGGATTCAACTTCGACGAGAACCGCGACCAGCCGCGCGTGCAGTTCGCCGCGTTGACCGGGTCGCGTAACGACTCCTGGGCGCTGATCGAATTTGTGCGCCAGGTGCTTTGGTGCTTCCTGAACCAGGCGACACTGGTTCCCGGAACCACTCATAATCTCGGTGTGGAAGGCGAAGTCGCTGGCCCACAACTGATTCCGGAACTGTTGCAGGACGACAGATTAGTCCCGGTGACCTTCGAACTCTATACGTGGAGAGCGAAGGGGCTGCCCGACTACCGCGCGGCACTGAACCTTATCGACCTGTGAGAAAGGTAACGACATGTCAACCATTGCAGAGCTTCTGCAGGCCGGACAGCCCGATCTGGAATTGGCCGCCTGCACCCCGCGGGTACTGCTCGCGCCCTACATCGGCACCCAGCCGCTGCTGAACATCGAAGACGCCGCCACCGGCGGCCTGGACGCCACGAAAGTCGGCCTGGGAACCTCGCCGTTCGTGACGGTCGGCAACTACGAGAAGAAAGCCGGCGTGAAACTGTCGAACAAGCCGACGGTGAACAAGATCATGTCCGCCGGCTACGGCACGCCGACCCGGTACCTGTTCTCCGAGTCCGGTAAAGGCATCACCTACACGCCGCAGGAAATCAACTTCCTGAACCTGCAGAACAGCTGGGGCTTCACCCCCGACGCGTTGTCGACACCGTCAGCCAAGGGCGGCATCACCATCGCGATCCCCGAACTGCCGGCGCGGATCATCTGGCGTTGCGTGATGATCGCCGGCGACATCTACAACGGCAAGCCGGTGTACCTGTACTGGATAGCCAACCGCGCTGAAGTCGCTGACCGCAACGACATCAATGCCGTGGACTCCAACGTCTACGAGCAAGGCGTGTCGCTGGAATTCCAGACCGATCCCGCTCTGGGGCAAGACAAGAACGTGATCTTCGGGATCTGCGGCGACGGCTGGTTCGACCTCAACGACGTCAACAACACCGGCCTCTACCCGGCGATCACTGCGCTGACGACCAGCCCGGCCACGTTGAGCGTCACGGCCGCGACCGGGACTAACCACACCAAGCAGGTGACGGTCAAGGACTCCAACAACGAGGACCGCACCGCCCAGGCGACGTGGACCTCATCGGATCCGGCGAAGGCCACCGTGGACAGCACCGGAAAGGTCACCGGTGTGGCAGCCGGGTCGACGAACGTGACAGCCAGCTACCAGGGCGTCACCTCGTCGGCTTGCGCGGTGACCGTCTCCTAACCCCTCTCGGAAGCGGCCCCGCCGCGGGTCAGCGTCGCCCCGGGCGGGGCCGTTTCCGCACGACAATTCGAAAGGGCGAGTCAAGTTGGCTGGCAAAAAGGCGACAGGATCGCCACTGGGAGAGCCGTCGAGCAGGCTCGCGGATCTGTTCTCCAAAACCGTTGTCCCGCAACCCTACGCGGTGTCGGACAAGATCATTGTTCAGCCGCTGACGAAAACGGCGATCGAACAACTCACCGAACTGCAGAACCAGCGTATGGTCGGCAACTTCTTCCTCGCTGAAGCGCTGAAACGGCAAGGCGAACAAGCCCCGACCGATGATGATCTGGCGCAGCTGACGAAAATCATCAACGAAGCCGAAGCCGCCTACAACGAACTGTTTTTCGGTGACCAGCACGACAACGTGATGGCGTTCTTCGCTGACCGGCCCCAGGCGCACTGGCAGGCGTTCTGCACCGACATCAAAGCCGCGTTCATGCCTAGCGAACCGCTGACCGGCGCGTGCCCGCACTGCGGGCATGTGGTGGACGAAGAACTGGCGGGAAAAGGTTCCGAACCCTCGACCTGATCGAGCACTACTGGGATCAGATAGAGGGCGACTTCGCGCACCTGCTGCATGGCACCGATGCGCGCGACTGGATCCGTGGGATGCGGCCGTGGGACCAGTTCCTGAACTACTGCGACACGGTCGCGCAGATCCGCGGCGGCCGGCTCTACGCGGCGCAGCTCACCGACGAACGCTACTTCGACGAGATCAAGAAACGGCTGGCTGAATCGCGCACCAAGAATGCGCGACCACCGCTGCAAGGTCACACCGCTGAGGTGGACGCACTGTTCATGGTGGCCAACCAGATTCGGCTGCTGGTCCGCGCCATGACCCAGTCGGAAATCGAATTCATCGACGGCCCCGAAGGGCCTGCGGATCTGATCAAGGCCAGAGAAACCGAGGCGAGCTTCGCGATCGTGGATGCGGCGCTGGGATACAAGGAGGTGAGCTAGTTTGGCGGTCTACGAGGCAGGACAAGCCCGGCTCACCATCGTTCCGGACGCGCGCGAGTTCAAAGCGAAACTCGAAGCTGACCTCAAGAAGACTCAGGTCGACTATGCGGTGCAGATCACCGCCGACCTTGCGCGGGCGCGCGCGGAGATCGACAAGTTCCGCGCCGAGCAGGAAGCGAATGCGGTCAAGTTGCGCGCTGAGGTGGACCGCGACCACCTGAACCGGTCCATCAGTTCGATCCGCTCCGACTTCGAAGGTGTCGGTGCCGCCCTCGGGCGGGCGCTCAAGATCGATGCCGCCGTGGTCGGTGTGGACTTGCTGCCCAGTCTGGCTACGGGTTTGGCGTCGGTAGCCCAAGCGTTGCAGCAGGTCGCCCAAGCCGGGCTCGCTGTGCCGGGGATCCTGGCCAGTATCGGCGCGTCGGTCGGAACGCTGGCCCTGGGCCTGGGTGGGGTCAAGGACGCGTGGTCGGCGATCAGCAAGGAAGCCAGCACCTCTGGGGCTGATCAGGCGCGCATGGCGCAGCAAGCCGTTGCCGCCACCAACGCCCTGCGTAACGCCAAAGTCGATGAAGCCAACGCGCAGAAGGATGTCGCCAACGCGTACAAGGATGCGCGCCAGCAGCTTGAGGACCTCAATATCCAGCAGCGCGGCGGGGTGCTGTCGGAGCGTGAGGCGATCCTGGAAGCGCAGAAAGCGCGCCGCGATCTGGCGACTGGGCGGTTCAAGGATGCGCTGGATTATCAGTCGGCGCAGCTGCGGGTCGAGGAAGCCGACCAGCGGGTTGTTGAGGCCCGGCAGCGCAATATCGAGCTGCAGCAGAAGGTTTCCGACGCCAACGCCAAGGGTATCTCGGGTTCGGATCAGGTGGTGGCCGCCAACGAGCGGCTGGTGCGTTCGCATCAGGCGGTCCAGGCCGCCCAGGCCAGCCTGGACAATCAGGGTGCGGGCGGGGCGGCTGACAAGGCCGCTGAGGCGATGGCGAAGCTCGCGCCGAATGCGCGCGAGTTCCTGCAGACCATGCTCAACCTCAAGCCGGCGTTCATTGATCTGCGCAGCACGGTGCAGCAGAACCTGTTCGCCGGAATGTCGCAATCACTGCGCCAGTTGGTGGATGCGGACCTGCCCACGTTGAAAACGGGGATGGGTGGTATCGCGTCGGCGCTCAACGCCGACTTTCGGCAACTGTTCGACAGCCTCGGCTCCGACAGCAGCCGCGGCTTGTTGGATCGGATCCTCGGCAACACGGCCAACGCGGATCGCAACGAGGAATCCATCGACCTGCTCGTCCATGCGTTCGGCACGCTGGCCGCTGTCGGCTCGGATGCGCTGCCGCGACTCTCGGACGCGCTGCTGAATATCAGCGACCGGTTCAACAAGTTCATCACCGCCGCTGATCAAGACGGACGGCTCAAGAAGTGGATCGACGAAGGACTGACCGGGCTCACCCATTTGGGCGACTCGGTGATCAACATCGGCAAAACCTTCACCGGGATCACCAAAGCCATTGGCGGCGAAGGTCTGTTGTCATCGCTGGACAAGGCGACAGCCAAACTCGCGGCCTTTATCAACTCGGACAAGGGCCAGAGCACGCTCACCAAGTTCTTCCAAGACGCACGCATCGAGTTTCAGAAATGGAAGCCGGTCATCGAGGACGTCGCCAAGATGCTTCCGGCGGCGCTGAAGGCGGCCCATGACGCTGCGCAGCCGCTGCTGGATGTCCTGCGACCCATCACCAAGACCTTGGCCGACCATCCCGCCCTGGTCTATACCGCCGTGCAGTCGTATCTAGGTTTCAAAACCATCGGCAAGCCGCTCAGCGACGGAGTCTCGGCGGTAAAGGACTTCTCCACAAAAGCGAAGGCAGGATTCGACGACGCCCGAGAACAAGGCGTCAGAAAGTTCGGGGCAGCCATTAAGGGACTCGGTGGCGCAGCAGGCACCGGCGTCCTAGGAATCCTGAGCGCGGTAGCCATCCCTGCCGCGATGGTAGCGATCGACAAACTGAACGAGAAACAACAGCAAGCTGCCCAAGAGGCCAGCCGCCACAAGGACGCTGAGCAGGCGCTCGCGGACACCCTCGACCAAGTCACCGGGAAGATGACCGCGCAGACCCGCGATCAGGCGATCGCAGGCTCCCGCCGCTACGACCGGGGCAACGCGCTGGATGCGGCCAAGGCGCTGGGCATTCCGCTGGACCTCTACACCGACGCCACGATGGGAAACCAGGACGCCGTCGCCAAGGTCAAAGACATCCTGCTCAAGAACAATCTGATACCGGAGATAGGTGCTAACCAAGGGTTGCAGCAGGCACTGCAGCATTGGGCCGATATAGATCGCACACGTAATCTTCCGGCGATCACCCCTGAACTTCTCGCCCGCGCATGGATGGGCGATCCCGACGCGCTCGAGCAGTTCCGCAAATCCAGCTTGGGCGGCGACGAACCCGGCTACACACTGACCGATCTGGGCAAGATGTTGTCGCCGACCGGGCAGGCGTCGATCACGGCGGGCGGCCGATTGAACCAGGCACTCAAGGATATTGGCGGTGCCCCCGGCGTTGTCGATCAGACCAACCAGGCCAAGTACGGGAATTGGCGGCTGTCCGGGCGAGGCATCACGGATCTCGGGCTGCCCGCCACTACGCAGGTCAAGGCGGGAGATGACGGTTATAGCATCGTCCTCCCCGACATTCCGCCGCAGCTGGCCGAAAAACTCAAGTCGCTCAACATCACTGCGACGCAGTTGCCGTACGGGCAGGGCTGGACGTTCACGCTTCCGCAGGGTTCCCCCGACGTTGAGAGGTACGACATTGGTGGCCCGACCCCGTCTGGGCGTGGCCCGGGTCCGACGGGCGGGTTCCCGATCGAGGTTCACGGCGACGAATACGTCATCTCCGCGCGCGGCCGCTCCAAAGTGCCCGACGCGTTTCTGAACGCTTTGAACCAGGGTTTGGTGGACTCGAACAGCCTGCAAGGGTTCGACGACGGCGGCGTCGTACCCCCCAGCCAGTGGGGCGGCGAATTAGCGCACGCCGGAAGCGATCTATGGAACTGGGGCAAGACCGGCTGGCACTGGGGCGAGCAGTTCGCAGCCAAGGGCCTGGGAATGGACCACCCCATCGGTCAGCAACTGCAGGACGCCCCGAAGGGCTCCATCATGCGCTCCATGCTCGGCTCCATGCTGGAGAGCGGCGCACCCGGATTCGCCGACGGCGGCCCCACTGATCCGACGCTGGGGCCACCACAGATCGCCCCCAACCCCACCGCGCAGGGCGGCGGGATCCTCAACACCATCCTCGGCGGCCTCGGTCAAGGCTTCGGCGGCCTGATCGGCAACGCCATCAACATGGGCACCAGCCTGGCCAACAACCCCGGCGGTGGTGGCGGCGGCGGCATGGTTCCCGGCTTGTGGGGTTTGATCGGCGCGGGCGGCGACCCAGACAAGATGAAGGCGTGGGAAGGCCAGACCACGAATTGGCTCGCAAACTGGGGCACCAAAACCCTCACCAGCGCGCTGAATATCGGCTACAGCGGTGTGCTCGGAGCGACGGGTCTCGATAGAAGCATCCTGGCGCCGGGCAACAAATGGCATGACGCACTGGAACGCACCGCCGGCTTCTTCCTGGGTTCGCAGTCGCCGCTCATGGCGGGACTGGGCGGCGCCGGGGCGCCGGCTGCCGGGCTGGGACAGGAATCCATCACCCTGGGGGACGGGTCGGTCATCACCGTCCCGACGTACAAGACGGCAACCGGGCCGGCCAGCGTCGCCGCAAGCCCAGCCGTTGGGGGCCGGGTGCCCGACTGGGAAGCCATCGCGGCGGCCGAATCTGGCGGCAACTGGGCCAACGCCGACACCGGCCACAACGGTCACTACGGCGGCCTGCAGTTCTCACCGTCGTCGTGGGAACTTGCCGGCGGCCTGAAATACGCGCCGCGCCCCGACCAGGCCACCAAAGACCAGCAGATCGAAATCGCTAACCGGCTCTTTCAGATACAAGGGCCGGGCGCCTGGCCGCAGACGTTCAAGTGGAAGACCGCCCCGGGTGCCGTCAGCCCTGCTGCCGCAGGGTTGGGCACCGGCGGCCTGATGACGCTGGTACCGCAGCAATGGGCCGGAATGGACGCGCTCGCAGCATCATTCGGGCTGCGCATGACCTCGGGGTATCGGGGCCCTGACACCGGACAGATCGCCGGGGTGCCAGCAGCGCAGTCCTACCACGCCAGCAACCGCGCTCATGACTACAGCGGCCCGCCCGACAAGATGCTGGCGTTCGCGAACTTCCTGGCCGCCAACTATGGCCCGCAGCTCAAAGAGCTGATCCATTCCGCGCCGGGATTCACAGGCACCGTCAAAGATGGGCAGATCAAGGGCCCGTTCGGCGCGTTCTACACCCTGGCGCAAGCCGGCGACCACTCCGACCACGTCCACATCGCGTTCGCCAAAGGCGGCCCAGTACCGAAGCTTTACGACTCCGGAGGCTACCTGCCCACCGGGCTGTCGCTGGCCGACAACCAGAGCGGCCACCCCGAGCCGGTCCTGACCCACGACCAGGGCCGCTCCCTGAAGACAGTCGCGTCGGCGTTCGCGAAGCTGCCCGGGTTCGCTGAAGGCGGCGACGCGTCGATCGTGTCCGCGCTCTATGACGTGCCCAACGCGCAAACCCTCAGCGCACAGCCGCCCCCGGGACCGTCGCCCGTCCCGAACGCCCAATACTTGACGCCGCCGGCCGGGCCACAGCAGCCGAAAACCACTGCGCCGACACCGAGCCCGGCCGCACCACCCCCACCGACAGAAGCGCAGCCGCCGCCGTCGGCGCCCGGCGCAGCACCCCCGCCCGTGCTCACCGCCCCCCAGGTCGCCGCCGCCCCCGACAACCTCGACCACAACCTGAAGGCGATCGACACCGGCATCGACTCCGGAGCCAAAGCTCTCGGAAACGCCGTGCAGGCAGCGATGAGCATGGGCGGCGGAATGGGAATGGGCGGCGGCGCAGCCGGCGCCTTCGCCTCCGGCCTGATCCAAGAAGGCGGGAAGATCGCCAAAGACGCCGTCAATGTCGCATCGTCCTTCCTGGTCGGAAACGTCACCCCCGGCACCCAACCCTCCGCGTACGGATCGCTGTTGCGGACACCGCAGAACGTCCCCAACACCGCGCCCTCGGTGACGCAGTGGAACATCTCGGGCAACTACGAGCTGCGGGCCGCGCTGGACGCCGCCGAACTCAAACAGGCCCAAGAACAGCAGCCCGCGCTGGCCCACAGGCCCAGGAACGGATAGATGATTCGACGCGAAGCCGACGTCATCGACGTCATCGGCGTCAACGGCGACTTCTGCCGCATCAGCCCCCCCGGCTTCTCCTGGGGGCCCGAATTAGCGCCCGGCTCAACCGGACTGTATGACATGCCAGTTCAAACGAACTGGGTGTCCTACGGATTCGGGCAACGCTTCCAGTCATGGAAACCCAAGCGCCGCAACATCGTCTGGACAGTCAACATCGGCAACCCCTACAACGGGGCCACCTTGGACCAGGACTCCGACCTGTGGCACACCATCTACGCCCGATGGAAAGCGATGTTCTCCCCGGTCGCCGAAGCCACCATCGTCTACACATCCACCGACGGGCCCCGCACCCTCGGAGTCCGCACTCTCGAAGCGGCGAAACCGTTCTCCGCGCATAACTTCGAAGGCAAGGACCCCAGCCTGTTCGCGTTCGGCTCGGTGGTACAAACGATGGGCTGCGAACTGCCGTTCTACGTCGGCAAACCCGACACCTACACCTGGGAAGCCGAAGGACCAGGCTCCTACTGGTTCTCGATCCCATTCTTCAACCCCGCCAGCGTGGACATCTGGCCCGAATGGTCCGCCACCGGCGGCGCCACCTGGCAACTACCCGACTTCTCCTGGGGCTCTGAAGCCTACGGCCGCGGCCTGCAGGACACCGGCAAGACGCTGCGCCTCGCCGCACTGATGGATGGCGAAGACCTCGACATCCAAACCCGCCCGGACATCGAAACGTTCATCACCAGCCTGGAAACACCGTTCGCGATGCGCATGAAGGGCCGCGACTTCGAATACCCCATCGCACCCGGCATGGGAGACCCCGAACAGGGCGCCGTGGTGCGTGTTGACGTCACCAACACCGACGGGGCACGGCTGGAACTGACGATGCCACGCTGGTACGACGAACCGTTCTCCACCGCGAGGGTCGTCGGATGACTATGCTGGCCGATCGGCTCACCAGTTCGATGGTGATCACCAAAGAGATACGGCGGCAACGTAAAGCGCTGCAGAACGCCCAAACGCAGATCAGCATCTACAAAAACCCGCGCGACGGGTCGGCGGGCCTGCTGCCGGTGGGCCGCATCAACCAGTTCGACGCCGTCAAACACACCTTCGACTCCGCGGGCAACGTCTCCAAATCCGGTACTCTTGAGCTCCGCGCTGATCATTGGATCGCGAAATTCGTTGCGGGAGTGCCGAACAACCCCGACGAATGCAAGAACATCGTGATCAGGGTCGACCGGTTCGGCGGCAAGTGGCGCTGGACAGGACTGCTGCATCACTGGCAGGTCTACACCCGCGACGGCTCCGACTACATGCTCATGTCGTTCAACGACGATATGCAGACGATCCAGTTCATGCTGGCACCACCAAACCCATTGCTGCCGTTAGAAATTTTCCAGTTCCCCAGGGACTGGCCAATGTTCGGCCCGTCGTGCTGGTGCATCGGGCTGCTGATCTTCCTGCAACTGATCCGCCGCCAGGCCGGGGAATTCTTGGCTGACCTGCTCGCCGGAGTCATCCAACTGGTCGAAGACCCCGCCGACATCGGGCAGTGGCTACAACAAGATATCGAATCGCTGAACCCGGCGAACTGGCAGATGCACGTCCAATTCCCGTCGTTCATCAACGATTCCAGCTTGTGGACGTTCATCGCCTCCCGCATGAACACCGTCGACTCCGTGATCGCCGCCGCCCTCGACGACGGCCAGCTGTGCATCGACTACCGCCGCCACTTCACCGACGAAGGCGAAGAAGGCGTCAACATGTTCGGGCAGACCGTCGCCAACGGCGCCCTCATCTTGACGATCTCGGACAAGTCCCAGTTCTCTCTACCGGTGGGCACCTTCCTCGGCGGAACCGCCGCTGAAGGTTTGATCCGCACCGTGCTGCAGTGGGGCGACGGGTTCGTCGAGGACACACTCAACGAAGTCGTCGACGACGAATCCCTCTACGCCGACGAATACTGGCAGACCGGCTTTTTAGGCAGCTTCGCGTCCGCCCCAGCGCTGACAGTGCGTGACTCCTGGTGGAACGACCTGCAATCCGTCGTCACCTACTCACCCGCTACCGCCGTCACCGTCGTCGTCGGCGGCGACAACCCCACCGCAGACGCCATCGTCAAACTGATCATCGAATCAGTCGGAAACCTGCTCGGCTACTTCCTGCTCGGCGGATTCGACTCCGCAGGCGACATCGCCGCCGACGTCATCATGCCGTTCCTGGTCGGCACCATCGCGGCCTGGGTGTCCTGGGAAAACGCCAGCCGCAAACACGAACTCGGCTGGGTCCACCTCTTCGAGATCTTCCAGCAGGGCGCCGAAAACAACGCCTGGTCCATAGCAGCACTAGCAGCGCTGCGCGGCGGATTCGTCGCCACCCAAGCGCAAACCAACCACACGATGGTGATCGACGACTCAACCTGGCCGCTGCCCGGCGTGCACTTCAGCATGAAAGACCGCATCGCCTCATCCTGCGGCGCCCTTCAACGCATGGGCGTAGACATGCTGTTCGTCAACCAGATCGAAGAACAAAACCTCTCCGGCGACGACACCGGCAAGAGCCAGTTCGTCGTCAAATCAGGCAAAAACGACGCCGCCAAAACAACCGGCGAAAGAGCAGCCCAGCAACTGAAATTCGTCTTGGATAAATTAGCGGATATCGGAGTACACTTGATTAGCTAGTCAATATGTGACCATGCTTTACGACTAATAATAATGCTGACATTGGGCTGAGAAATCCCAAACCGCACTGCGATTTCGCGCTGCTTCATACCACCCGAGTACAGGCGACGGATCTCAACGACATCGTCGACGCTGAGTTTCGCCAGCCCATGTTTTTCACCAACAGACTGCCGACTGCGCGCAACCATATCGGCGACATTGTCTGCATGGCCGCCAAGAACTAAGTGGGCCGGATTTGTACACGGCGGGTTGTCGCAGGTGTGCCGAACGATCATTCCATCGGGGAGCGCGCGGCCGTTGGCGAGCTCCCAGGCGATGATGTGCGCGCCGCGCATTTTGCCATTGCCGATGCTGACCACGCCGTATCCCTTGGTCTTTCCACGGGTCCATTCCCAGCACGCATCAGGAGCACCTTCGGGTGCGTAGGCCCTGAGTCGTTCGGCCAGAGTCGCGTCCTTCATGACGATGCGGACTGGCTTGTTCATCGGTGTGCCGTTGCGCTGACGAGAAAGGTGCATTTGGCATAGACCGTTGGCTAGGTGCTTGCGGCCACAGCCATCGACAGTGCATTTGGACCCGACGATTCGGCGCCTCAGTGGGGTGTCGAGCGGGAGGCCGTAGGAGAGGCGTTTGTAGTGGCCTCCGCAGAGGTCCTTGGCGATAACTTTGCGTCCGCAACCGCCGACTGAACACGTGGACATACTTCACAATCTTAGCGAGGTTATATGACTAATATCGGCAGGCGCGCCTGATGTATGAGTCGATCCCCTCTGTGGTGGTGCTTTCCCGCGGCAGCACCTGGAACCCGAAATTCTGGGACCCTCCCTACACGCTGCCCAGAGATATCGCGGGCGGGGTGTGGCCGGACGGTGCGACGGCGCAAGCGATCTTCTACGACAGCTCCGGCGGAGTGCTGACCATAGTGGACGGCGCCGTGAACCCCAACGGCATCGACTTCAACGCCGCACCGTCGGTTGTTGACCCGATTCCGAACGGTGCCGGCTTTGAAATCTTCCTCACCACCGCCGACGCGAAGCCCTATCAGATCCGCTGCGGAAACGTTGTGCGCCGCGAAGCGCAGTTCCTGGCTCCGGCACCCACCGGTATCGCCCAGGCGCTGCAATTCGCCGACACGTGGCCGACCCCCGGGTTGCGGTCCTCGTGGATCCGCATGGCCGGAACCACGATGGTCTACGACAACTCGGGCGCTTCGCTGCCCAACGGAGTTGGCTCGCAGACCGACGGCGGGTTCCTCGGTTTCGGCACCGCCCAGGACAACGCTATCCGCTGGTACCGGGAACTGAACAGCAACAGCGTCCGTGTCAAAGTTTCGCTGCTCAACCAGTCCGCCACAGGATCGGGCGCCTACAACCGATTGCGCGTGTTCCCTTGCGCCGACACGTATTTGAGTACCGGCGTTGGGGTGGAGTTCGCCGACAGCAAATCCGGATCGACACGCACGCAAACGTTCGCGTTCGTGATCCCAACCAGCCCCACCACGGTCTCCTATCAGGGCACCCCGACCGCGCATGCGGTCGCCGACGGCGATTCCTACGTCATCGACTACGACGACGACGCCGCCACCATCCGCCTGTACGCCAGCGATGGGACAACACTGCTCGGGTCGTGGCACGACGCCAGCGCCGCTGTACCGCACGGTCCCGGCTACCGCTACACCGCCCTGTCGTGGTCGACCAGCGCCAACTCTGATGGTCTGCAGGTCACCAACTGGCAAGCGATGGACCGTATCTGATGCCCGACTTCGAAAAAGTCGACCAGTGCGTGCTGCTCGCCAAGGCGTTGTGGTTCCTACCGCCACCGGCACGCTCACAAATCGCCGCCGGCATGTACGACCTCGGGGTGCGCGTCCACCCCGAGCTCGCGACCAAACAGCTGCTGGTGACCGGTCCGCCGGGCATGGGCGCCCACCGCCCGCGTCAGTTGGTCAGCATGAAATCCAAAGACGCAATGGCGATCGTGCGTGACTTCGCACCGGACCTGGCCGACCGGATGGACGCCGCAACCACCGAAGCGCAGAAGCAGCAGATTCTGGCCGACATCCGCGCCCGGCACGAGGTGATCATCAAGCAGGCCGAACAGCAGCTCGCCGCCGCGCAAGAGGCGCAAACGTGACACTGCCCAACGAGCAGGCCGGGATATCCCCGGACATCGAGTTCGGCGTCACCTCCGGCGACGGCTCACTGCCAGGACTGGCGCAGCGCACCCAAAGCTCTGTCAGCGACATCTTGAAAGGCCAGGTTCAGTCCTCAGACGGCTGGAACACGTCCTCACTGAACGTGTTCCAAGGAATCGCCGGCGGCCTGCCGGGAATGTTCCTGGCGTTCATCGGCAAGATTTTCGGGCTAAACCTGTCCGACATCACTGACCTGCCGTCCCTGCTGGCCGCGATCGAACAAGTCCCCGTCCTCGGCGACTTCGTCTCCCTCATCGACAAGATCGTCAACGGGCTCGGTGTCTCCGGCAGCGGCTTCGGCCTCGACGACGTTCTGAGCGCTTTCCAGGACGTGTTCGGCGGCCTCGACCTGTCCGGCCCGAACCCGATCCTCACGGCGATCACCAGCGTCGTCGACGACGCGATCGCCCTGATTCCCGGGGCGCAGGAACTGATCGACACCATCTGCAACGCCCTCGGACTAGAGGGCAGCGGGCATGGGCTGACCGACATCTTCAACCTGTTCATTCAGATCCTGACCTCCGGCTCCCCGCTGGATGCGTTCAACATCTTCGGGAACCTGCCCGAGCAGTTGTTCGGCCTGTTGCCGTTGTCGGCGTTGCGTGACGTCATCCCCAACTTGTTGATCGATCCGCTGTTCGGCAACGGAACCATGCTAGCCGGCAGCGACTTCGCGCCTGACAGTTTCGCCCCCGAAGGCGCGCTCGGATCAGCGAAAACCACCGCCGACGGTTCGCCAAAAGACTTGTACTCCAACGCGATCAGCGCCACCAGCGGCGACATCATCCCGATGTCGATCAAATCGTTCTGGTCTGACCTGTCATCAACAGGGGATCCGATACAGATTTTGGCGACCGCTTACGAAACCGTCATCTCCGGTGGTGAGGCGATCGTGCAGGAGGTGGCCACCACTGTGGTGGCCGCGGTGACCCCGGGCTCGGATTCGACGACGCACCCAGACGCCGAAGACGACGGCTGGGTGCCGATCGTCGGCGACTACACGGTGCCGGACGCGCCCGGGCACACCATCGACCAGGTGGTGATGCGCCCACACCTTGAGGACACCGCCACCGACGGTGATGTGTGGTTCTCGTTCGGCTCTTTAACCAAGCAGGTGGGGGATGGGGTTGCGCCGCAAGACTGGATCGACGGGCTGCCCGAATCTTTGCAGGAGCTGCTCGGCAACTTTCAAGGCATCATCGACACCTTTCTGAACGCGTGGGGCATCTCCGGCGAAGACTTCAACCTGCTAGACCTGCTGAGCATCGCCTCAGCGATCCCCGGCCTGAACATCCTCGGCTTCCAGGGCAGCGGCAACATCGCCCAAAACATTCAGGACCTGATCGATGTCGGTGTGCAAGCTTTGATCGGCGGCTCCGACACCGGCTGGTTCCTCGACGACTGGAAGACGGCGTTGACCCTCATTCCTGGGGCGAATGTTCTTGGCGCGGGCGGTATCTCAACCATTGAAGACACGTTTTACACCATGTGGAATCAGGTGACTTCGGCGCTGCGTCTCGAGGGCCTGTCAGATTTCACGTTGGACGCGTTAAGTTCAGCAGCGCAGGACACCTCGTTCAGCGCCCTGAACGCCAATATGCTCGCCGGGGCCCACGAGGTGACGTTGGGTGTTCGTACAAACAACCCGATCGACGGGGCGCTGGAACGCACAACGGTTTCCAACTTCAGTGTCACCCTGCTCGGGACCGGGTCGACGCCAAGCAATTTCGCGGTCACCTCGGGCGCGTCAGCGATCGGCACGATCAGGATGCCGAACGCTGACACCAAGGGCATCCTGTATTGGCGCAGCATGTACACCGGGACGATCACAGGGTTTTACATCAACTTCGGCAAACTCAATTTGGATGGCACCGTTAGCCATTTGTTCCAATCGCCCAACAAGGCTGGGGATTTGACAACAACTTGGTCATGGGACGCCTACCAGGTGCCCGACGCCAACAAGATTGTGCATGCGGCGTCAGACAATATCGTTGTCGAGTTCATTATTGTCGGCTCGGGCACCATGTCGATCGCCGGTTGCGACTTCGCCTGGATGGGTGACGACTTCCCCGGCGCCACCACGAAACGACTCGGCGCCTCACGCAACACCGCCGGCGGCGCGCCGAACCTGAACCTTTCCGCCGGGACGATGAACGCCATGTTCACCACTAAAACGCCGTGGATCGGTTTAGGGCGTAGCGATATTCCGCTCGACTATCACCCGCCGCAAATCTGGCAGAACAGTGGAGCCGGGTCGTACACGTACCCGATCCCCAGTTTCGCGCAGGTCGCTGGCGCGTTGATCGACTACTTCGCATGGGGTGGCGGCGGTGGTGGACAGTCTGGTGGTTATTTCGCCGCGCTGGAAGGGGGTGCCTGCGGGCAATTGCTTTCCGGAACGCTGATTTATGGCACGCATATACCTTTGGGCACAACACAATTGACTGGAGTTGTCGGGGATAATGCTGACGGTGGATTGAACCCATTTATTTTGCAGCCTGGCGATAACGGGAATCCGACAACAATTAACAGTCCTGGCGGAGGCGGCTTTGCAACAAAAACTGCCGCTGGCGGAAATGGCGGTGGCCGGGGCGGTAGCGGCACTGTTGGCGGGCAGGGGGCGCCAAGCGCAACGATAGCCGGGTATCTGGGCCAGGGTGGCGCGGCTGTGGGCGCTAACCAGGATGGAAATACCCCCGGCGGTGGTGGTGGTTCCGGGTATCCGGCGGTGGGCCGTCAGAGCGGTGAAGGCCGAGTGATTTTCCGGGCCAGGCAGGCCTGATGGCTTACGTTCCTTCGTCGGTTCGGCCGCGGCGTTCGCTGCCTGGCTGGTCACCGACGCTGATCCCACGACCTCGGCCGCCGATCGGCTGGTGGGCGCCTACCCGGGTCAAACTGAGCGGGATCGCGTCTGCGGAGGCGTTCGGCACGACACGGGTGGCGCCGACACAGACCGTCACCCTCACCGGCATCCCCAGCCTCGAGGCATTCGGGGAATTGACTGCCCGCTACCGCCAAACCGTGACTTTGACCGGCATCGCGTCATTGGAGGCGTTCGGCGGCAGCCTGCTGGATCCGGGGCCAGCCACCGTGCTGCTCCAAGGGATTCCCAGCGGGGAGGCGTTCGGCACACCCACAGCTATCCCGGGTGCTGTCACTGTGGCCCCCACCGGCATCGCCTCCGGGCAGGGATTCGGCACGCCCGTGATTACCACGGGGCCGGTGGACGTGATCGACGTGGGCGGTATCGACACTGCCGAAGCGTTCGGGGCCACCGCCGTGGCTTACATGGTTGCCCCGCCTGGCATTCCATCTGAGGAAGCGTTCGGAGCACCGACGCTGGCGCTGAATGTGACGCTGGCCGGAATTTTGTCCGGGGAAGTATTCGGCACACCCAATGTGGCGGGCGGAATCCAGATCATCGCACCTGTAGGTATCGCATCCACAGAGGCGTTCGGTGGCAGCGCGGCAGCTCCTGGCCCCGTGACGGTTCTGCCCATGGGTGTCAGCACCGCGGAGGCGTTCGGCGCCCCAACGGTGACCACGGGGCCGGTGACGGTGGCGCCGACGGGCATCCCCAGCGCGGAAGCGTTCGGCACCGCCAAAGCTAACTCCAGTATGGCGCTGACCGGCATTGTGTCCGCGGAGGCGTTCGGAGCTGCCAAGGTAAACCAAAACATCGCGCCGACAGGGATTCCCAGCGCGGAGACGTTCGGCACAACCACCCTGGCGCGGGGGGCTGTCACCGTCTCCCTGACCGGAATCGCCAGCGTCACAGCGTTCGGCACCATGACCGTCGAAGCAGTCCCAACCTTCACGCCGTTCAACGAGACAAACACACCACGCACCAACCAACCCGTTCCAGTAGGCGCAAGCGGTGTCTACTTCACCGGAATCGGCGCAGGTGGTGCTGGCGGCACAGGCGGGACAACGCAGTTCATCAGCGGCGGCGCCGGAGGCGGCGGCGGCGGACGCGTCGACCGCGTATTCATTCCTGTCGCCTCCCTCGGTGCCACCTACACGGTTGGCGTCGGGTCGGGCGGCTCCAGCCCCACCGCATCAGGTACGGCATCCACGTTCAGCTCCGGCGGTGTGTCGTTGTCGGCGGGCGGCGGCCAGGGCGGCAACAACGGCGCATCTAGCACTAATGCCGCTGGCGGCGCCGGGGGAACCTGTTCCGCCAGCGGTGTTTCCGCCACAACTCATACCGGCACGGACGGCGGCCGCGGCGGCTACACCAGCGGCCCCACCGCAGGCGGCAGCGACACCACCAACAACGTCGGTGCCGGGGGTGGCGGCGCCGGCCGTGCTGTCGGCGGCGGCCAGAACGGATCCGCCGGCGGCAACAGCAACAACCGGACCGGCGGTGCCGCAGGCACATCCGGCTCACCAAACGGCGGATCCCCGTCATCGGCCGGCGCAGGCAACGGCGGCGGCGGGGGCGGTGGCGGCTTCGGCGGGTCCGGCGCAGCAGGAAACGGCGGTACGGGCGGTACAGGCGGCGCGTACGGCGCCGGTGGCGGTGGTGGCGGCGGCGGCCTGGGCTCCGTCGGCGCGGGCGGCAACGGAGCCAACGGATACACGCTTTTGGAATGGGTCTGAAACCCCAACTAACACAAGGAGAAAGACAGCAATGGCCAATGCACTCTATGACAAAGGCAGGGAAAAATTTTTGCGCGGGGAGATCAGCTGGAACAACGACACCATCAAATTCGTGTTGGTGGACGTCGCTGACTACACCGTCAACCTGTCCACCCATGAATTCCTGTCCGACGTGGCCAGCGGTGGGCGCGTAGCCACCTCCGGGGCGCTGACGTCCAAAGCCACCACAGCTGGGGTGGCTGATGCCGCAGACTTCGCATTCTCCACCGTCACCGGCGACCCCTCCGAAGCCATCATCGCCTACAAGGACACCGGCACCGCGGCCACCAGCCCGCTGATCGCCTACATCGACACCGCTACCGGCCTGCCCGTCACCCCCAACGGAGGAGACATCAATATCCAGTTCGACAATGGCAGCAACAAAATCTTCAAGCTGTAGAAGGCGAATCACTGTGGATATCAACGCTATTGAGAAGCGGATCGCTGAGGGCCGCGCGGCAGCAGTGGCGGAATCGGCCACCGAACCCAAGCCGTACGGTCAAACCTCCGAAGACCTGTATCCGTACACCTACTACTGGATAAAGGGTTACAACGATGCCGTGGGCAGCAAGCTGAACTAGCCGACCGCATCGAAAAATTATGGTCACGATTGAGCACGTGATCGACCGGCGTCTGCGCCGCCACGGGCACGCCTGCCACTACCCGCGGACATGACTGGGCATGTCATAGCCCTCATCGCTTTCGTATCACTCGTCTCGGCACTCGCCGGCGCGATCTTGGAATACCTCGGGCACGCAATTCACCACGGCCATAAGAAGAAAGGGCAGCGATGACGCACACCCTGACCATTGAACGCTACGAGCCGACCGACCCGCGGCTGGGCCGTCACGTGCACCACGACTCCCGCAGTCTGGATTACGAGTTCCTGCCGCGCACCGCGAAACCCCGGGTCAAGAACACATTCTGGGACTCCGGCACGGGCCCGCTCAACCAGGGCGACGTCGGAAGCTGCACCGGCAACGCGACCGCCCAGTGGCTGAACGCGAATTTCGCCAACCAGGTTCGCGAAACCGTGCACGGCGGGCACTACCTCAATGAGGGCGACGCGGTGCAGATCTATTCGCTGGGAACACATCTCGACAGCACATCAGGCGCATATCCGCCCGACGACACCGGGTGCACCGGCCTGGCGGTCGCGAAGGCCGGGGTGCAGCTCGGCTACCTCGACCGCTACACCCACACGTTCTCCTTCTCGGCGCTGCAGGCCGCGCTGGAAACAACACCCGCGATCGTCGGCACCCTCTGGACCAACACGATGTTCAAGCCTCACAACGGGCTAGTGAAAGTCGGGCGGCTCACCGACTCCAACATCGCCGGCGGCCACGAATACCTCGCCGCCGGAATCGACTACGCCGAAGAAGTCATCATCTTCCGTAACTCCTGGGGCGACACTGACGCGTGGCCCGGCTGCAAACCGGGCGGCTACTTCGCAATCAGCTTTACCGACTTCGCGCATCTGCTCGCCGAACAAGGCGACGTCACCGTGCTCCACGGCAAAGGTCAGCAGTGAGCGCCGACCAATACGCCCCACAGGTGCTGCAAGCAGGACGCGACCTCGGCATCACTGCGCGCGGCATTGTGATCGGGTTCGCCACCGTCTACGTCGAATCGAACTGGGCGAACTACGCCAACGCGAAAGTTCCAGCTTCCATGAGCATTCCGCACGACGCGGTCGGCTCCGACGGCTACAGCGTCGGCCTGTTCCAGCAGCAAGTCGTGCAAGGCGCCGGCGGCTGGTGGTGGGGTGACGCCGCGACTTGCATGGACCCCTACAAGTCAGCCCAGCTGTTCTTCAGTCGCCTGAAGAAGTTGGACTACAACAACACCGCCAATAGCCCCGGATCGTACGCGCAGGCGGTGCAGCAGTCCGCATTCCCGGACCGTTACGACCAGCGCATCAGCGACGCACAAACGCTCTATGACCAACTCACTGGAGGAACCGCACCTGTGACAGCGCCCGACCCGAACCGGCCGGATTTCAACGAGTTCCCGAAGTGGTGCGACAACAGTCAGGACCGTGGCGACACCGATGTCGACCTGTGGCTGTTGCACACCCAGGAAGGCGGCGGCGGTGACAGCGCTGCCGAAGACCTGGCTGACTTCCTGATCTCCACCACAGGCGGCCCGAATCCAGTGTCCTACCACTACACCGGAAGTCAGGCCTCCGACGGTGGCGTGACGATTGTCGATGTGGTGGACACCGACCAGGCTAGCTGGTCGGTCGGTAACTCCAATGACCGCTCGATCAACTTCTGCTTCGCCGGCAGCTCGACGAGCTGGACGCGTGAGCAGTGGCTGAAGCAGGCCAAGGTGATCGACGTTGCCGCCTACCTGTTCGTGCAAGACGTGGCGAAGTACCCGAAACTACGGGCGCAGGTGATTGCGGCGCCCTATTCGGATCCGCCCGGCGCGGCCGACCACAACTACTGCAGCGTCTACCTGAAGGACGGCAACAACCACTCCGACGTCGGCCCCAACTTCCCGTGGGACGTGTTCAAGACAGCTGTCGCCAAACACGCCACCGGCGAGCCCGCACCGACACCAATCCCGATACCAGCACCCGACACACCCGGTGACCCATTCTTGGTATGGACGAAGGCCGCGACCGACCGGGAATTGCTCGAATACATTGTGGCCCAACTAGGCCCGGGTGACCCGTCCTGGGGGTCGAAGGGTGAAACCCTGCGCGACTTCCTCTGGGGGCTGCAACCCCAAACCAAACAAAAGGCCGCGAAGAAAGCGGCCCCGAAGGAGACGAAGTAATGGCCGGACCCGATGATGTGATGGCTCAACTATTCCCCCCGATGCAGGCCAACAACCAGGCACCGGCCGACACCATCGTCCTCTACGAGGGTGCGGACAAGACGAAGAACGGGTTCGCGCCGTGGCGGGCCTGGGATGTCCGGTCCTGGCTGAACCGGCTGTCATGGGATTTGCTGCGGTTCAAGAAGATCGACGATGGTGTCCCGTCGTCTGACCGTTCCATCCCGTATGGGTTGCGGGATACGATCACCGCGATTTGGTGGTTGGCGGATCAGAACAACAAACTGCTGCACCAGCTGCTGGCGGCGCAGGCCGACGATGATGTGGTGTCGCACTTCGCGGCGGCCCGCGACAAAGCCGAACCAGTGCTGGACAATCCGTTCACCGAAGAGGCGGCCACACCGCCGGCCGCTGCGCCTGTCATAGCACCCATGGTGGACACGCAATCGCTGGTCATCATCGCCGACCTGATCGTCGAGAAACTCAAGCAGGACATCGGCTGACATGGGACAGCCTCTGTATGTCTCGGCGAACGGGACCGGTGTGCCGGATCCTTTCGGGCCAGGGTTCTCCACCGACATTGGGTTTGCGGTGAACTCCCCGTGGGATTACGTGATGGCGCAGCTCGTCGGATCCGGTGCGCTGCCGAAAATCGGGTGGCAGCCCTGCGGCTACCCGGCCGCGGTGGTGAACATGGGCAAATCCGTGCAAGCCTTGCGCGTCGAGGTCGTCGCGCAAGTGAAACGTCACGAGCAGGACGGGTCCTGCCCCGTCGGCTATCCGCTGGTTCTGGGCGGCTACTCCCAGTCAGCTATCGGTATGACGCAGGTATGGGTGAACGACATCCTTAACCCAAACGGCGTGCTGCACAACAGGTTAGACGACGTGCAGAAGCGGGGCGGACTGATCCTATTCGGAGACCCCACCAGGTGCCCGGGTGTGGCGAATGGGAACCTTGTCGCCGGGATGCCGATGCCCACAGAAGAGGACGGGGCGACCACCGGCGGCATCGCCGGGCCCGCTGACCTGACACCGGATCAAACACCTGACTGCCTATTGTCGTGCGCGCTCGACGGTGACCTCTACGCCGCTTGCCCAGTCGGCGAGGACCCCTGGCATCACGAAGACTCGACCGGGAAGGTCGAAACCCGGATCTACAACTTCATCCAGAAATCCGGAGTCGGCTCGTTCCTGTCGATTGCGCTGGCGCTGGAAGCACCGATCGGCATGGTGAAGGCGATCATCAACGGCCTGGTGTTCGCGGCGGCCGGGCCGAATGCGCCGCATTGGCAGTACGGACCGTTCGTGCCGGCGATGGTGAATTGGCTTATCGAGAGGGTCGGATGAATGACCTCGAAAATTCAGCAGTGGATCGTCGACACATTGACGCCGATCGCCCAAGCCGCAGTCAAAGCCGGCATCCAAGAGGTCGAAGACGACATCAAAGGCGAAATCCAATCCGTCGGCGACGAACTGAAGACTGCCGTCCTCGGCAAGATCGACGAACTGCCTAGCCGGCTTCTCGGTGCGGCGGAGAAACCCGTCGAGGATCTGCTGCACGACATCACCGGAACCACCGACGACATCGCCAACCGCGTCACAACCAAAAGTGTCGCCGCTGTTCGGTGTGCTGGACCCCGGCGCGCTCGCGCAGCGGATCGTCGGCGCCATGACCGGCGCCGGCGGACAGAAACCATCGTGGTGGCCGTTCTAACCGCCACCAAACCTGTTGCTAGAGAAAGGGAAACTAATGCAGTTATCGGAGATCACCAAGACGATCATCAACGTCGCCACCCTCATCGTGTCGGTCGGCACCCCGATCCTGAGCTACACGACCGGGATTCTGCCGCAAAGCGTCGCCAACACCATCGGCGTCGTCGTAGCCATCGCCGGCGCGATCGTGCACTACCTCGCCCCGAACCAGACCACCGACCCGCAAGTCGCCGCGACCCAGTCGGTGCGCCTCGTCAATCGATGAGAGGCCCGAATGGCTAACGGCAACGGCTCCACATCGAAGTGGGCGGCCTGGGCCAGCGACGGCCGAATCGCCACCGCCGCGTGGGTCCTGGTGTTCTGCGCCTACATTGGGTTCCGGCTGGCCAACATCACCGCTCCTGAGCTGACGAACGCTTTCGTCACCATCACCGGGATTTGGGTCGGCAACCTCGGTATCGCGCAGAGCAGACGGTCGGCGGAGAAGACCGCCCGTGTCGAGCAGAAAGCGGAGCACGCTGTGGCAGTGGCAGAAGATGCCCATGCCGTGGTTGAAACCGCGACAGGCGGAATGGCGCCCATCATCGAGGACAAGCACACCGGCGAACTCAGAGCGCAGAAACCGCCTCGCATTGCTCGCGCAGAGGACGACACCAATGGGTAGCAGCCAGTGGTACGACCTCTTCAACACCACCCGCATGCTGTTCTTCCTAGCCGGAGTCGCCGCCGCCTCAGCCTGGCATTACTTCAAACTGAAGAAACAGGGCATCATCCTCGACCTGACACCGCTCGGCATCATCATGGGTGTTTCCGTGATCGTTTTCCTCGCGATCCAGCAAGTCGGTTTGGCCGCGGAAGTCAAGCAGTGCCAGGCCGAATTCAACGTGGTGCTGCAGGACCGGGCCAGGCTCAGCGACGAATCGGATACGTTGGCCAGCCAGGAAATCGACGCCAACGCACACTGGCTCGCCACCTTAACGAATCCGCCGCCGGAGATCGCCGGCTTGCACACGACGGACCCGGTTTACCGGGCTTGGGTGCAAGGAACCATTCGGGACTATCTGTTCGCGGTAAACAAGATTCGTGACGCAAGAGTCGCCGCTCTGGAAGCACGGAAAGAGAAAATGTACCCGGCACCAACATGTGGGATCTGAGATGAAACCGCTACTGCTCATACTTTTCGGCCTGACGCTCACCCTGTGGCAGCTCTCAGCCGCCACGCCGCCGGCACACGCGGACTACTTCAACTATCCCTGCCAGCCGCCCGGCGTCGGCACCGGCGTCGACATCAACTTCATCGTCGATGCCAGCGGCCAGTTCTGCGACGGGCCAACAGAAATCAACCTCACGCATTACCACTGCGAATCCGGCGGAGCCAACGTTCAGGGCGGCGCATTCGCTTTCGCGCCAGCCGGCCCGCTGTCGCTGGGTGGTATCGGCGGCAATGGTATCGGCGGCAGCGGCCAAGGCTGTTCGTTTAGGTGTCCGGATAATACTGTTGCGCCACAACCTAACCCGCCATTCGTTTGGCAACATAGCTATATCGATGTAACGGCTATCATTGCCCGCGGGAAAGCCTTTTGCGTTCGCGAGGGGCATCTCATTGCGGCTGGCCCTACAAGTGAACTGGTGAGCCCTGACGAGGGTTTCCCCGACGACCGCACTAAGCCGTGGCAACAACCCGGTAATGTGCAGATGCCGCCGCTGAACCGGAATGCGCCGCCGAACGTACTGCCGGCTCCGCCGCAGACAGAAGGTGAAGTGCCGGTTCCTGTTCCGCTGCCCGCGTTGCCAGGATTGCCGGCGTTGCCGCCGTTGCCGTGAACCGCCTTGGCGAGGCCGCGATCCTCTGGCTCGTCATCGGATTCATCGTCATCCAGTGCGCCGTCGTGCTCGCCGTGTCATTCCTGCCTGACCGTTGGCAAAACCCCGACTGGCTCAGCCCCGGCTACTGGGTGGCCGTGAGCCCGCGCAAATGGGCGCAGGTGCAATGGTGGTCGCTGAAAAACAAGGCTCGCGCGCGCAGACGGTAGTCATCGCGTCCGGCTGGATCGCTTTGGCAGCTGTCGTCGTCTTCAACATCATCATCTGCTGGCACTACGTCGGTTAAAACGAAAGCCGCCCTCTCCTAGAATGGAGCGGGCGGCTTTTTTCGTCGTTTCCAGGTCTACAACCAGCGGATGCCGAATGTCATTGGCGTCCATCGGCAATCAGTTTTCTCACCGCAGCCAAGGCACAGCCACGAGCCCAGCTGCGGGCACTTGCCGATGCACTCGGTGCAGATGCTCGTTGTCTGCCCACTCAGGTCACACTCCGCCACCCACCAGATGCCGGTCCGTTCGAAATCCTCGCGCCCAAGCTCTAGTCGCCATTGCCCGTCATAGTCGGGACCGTTGTCCTCGACCTCACGTGTGCATGTCCAGCGGAATCGCTGTCCTATGATGGCTCGTGCCGCTGGCTTAAGGTCGTCTGTGCGTATTGGGTCGAAGGTGGCTTCAACTACGTCACCGGGAATCATTCATTTGCCTTCTAATCATTGGGTTAGTGGTCACGTAAGACTGGCGGCGACTTCGGCAACATGCTCGCTGACACCAGGAAGTCGGTTGATGCGCTCCAGTTCAGATCTCGCGAACTTCATAGCGTCGGCGTAGCCCGTGTGATAGCCACGGTCATATTCGGTGGCCGACCCGCGCAGCCTGTCACGGCGCTCGGCGATGCGGCGGTCTACCAGGCCGATACTCTCGGCGACCTGCTCCGCGACGCAGTAAAGCTGATTCTGCAAGATGTGAAACGCTCCGCCCATTGGCTTCCTTTCTATCCCAGGGCTCCTAATCGAACGGTTAACGGTCTGCGGCCAAATCGCTCACCGGCTGGCCGCCCACCGCATCAGTGCGCCGCTTGGGAAGCGATGCTCGTGTTCTTCGTGGACGCCGCTTAGATCGCAGTTGTAGCCCTCGCCGCTTCGTGCAGTGCAACGACGCATCTCGGCTTCATACCAGGGGCGGAGCGCGGTGACCTTATTCATCGCGTCCTCGACATCTGCCCGGTTTTGATCCCCAAGTTCGTTGCGGTGTCGGTAATGCAACAGCGACAAGATCGAATCCGCCGCGCACAATGCCTCTGCGATCTCTTGGTTTCCACTCACAGTTACCTCTCAGGCTGCTGATCTCTTGGTCACAGTGACGAAACTCCCTTACCCTGCTTAGACCGTTCCACGCCGCCGCATCAGCCACCGACCGCACCTCCCGCGCAGAAACAGCCGTGTATCTTTGCGTGGTTGCCACCGACGAGTGGCCCAACGCTTCCTGCACGGCCCGGAGATTGCCGGTGCCGGCGTAGCCGCGAGTCGCGAAGCGGTGCCGCAGCTTGTGCATGCTCCATCCGCGCGGCATCACCCGACTGACTAAGTCGCCAACATGTTCGGCGCTCATGTGTCCGTCGATGCGGCCGGGGAACACAAAGCCGCCTTCGGGTCGCGCCGCGGTGATCGCAGTCGCCAGCGATGGCGTAATCGGCACGACGCGCTGTTTGTTGCCTTTGCCGTGGACAATCAACTGCATTCCATCATTACCACTGATCAAGTCGTTAGTGTGCACCTGCGCCACCTCTGCTCGCCGTAGCCCTGCTTCCCCGGCGAGTCGCGCCATCAGCACCGTCCGACTGTCGGCGGTGTTGAGGATCTGCTGCCAGATGTCGTCGGTGGCCGGGCGTGGGGAGGCGACGGCGGCACGCACCTGTGGAAGCTCGAGCGTGGGATCTGTGTCGGCGATGCCTGCGTTCACGCACCACTTGTAGAAGGACATGAGGCTGGCGCGCATGCCGCGGCGGTGCTCGGCGGAATGACCGGGCTTACCGAGCACGATGATGAGGTCTGCGGCGGTGACGTCGCGCGGGTGTGCGGTGTCGAGCTTGCGGGCGGCGGCGCGGATGTGGGCGCGGCGGGTGCGGCGGGTCGCTGCGGAGCTTCCGGCGGCGATGAGATAGGTGAGCCAGCCTGTGATGGCCGCCTCCCAGGGTTCGGGCAGTGAATAGGTCAGGCTGTGCGCTCGCTCAGATGGCATGGACTTCACCCGTTCCCCCCTTCCGCGATTTTGAACATGCGTGTTGTCAAAACTCAGGTGACCCCTGGTTAAACCGTCGACACCAATAAACCTACTAACCGAAAGGTTAGCGGGTTTAGACAGGAAAGCTGTGCGTTTACCCAGGTGTCAATGCCTTTCTACGCGGCCTGCGGAACCAGGTAATCTACCGGTTGGTTGGTTTGATTGCCGCCACCGGTAGTCCCACTGAAGGGAGGACACGCGTGGCCCCATCGGCTGGTGCCGTGCGAATCGGGAACTGCTCGGGTTTCTACGGTGACCGGCTGTCGGCGATGCACGAGATGCTCACCGGCGGCGAACTCGACTACCTCACCGGAGACTATCTGGCCGAGCTGACAATGCTGATCCTCGGCCGCGACAAGATGAAGCACCCGGAGCGCGGCTACGCGAAGACCTTCCTGACGCAACTCGAAGCGTGCCTTGGCCTGGCGATTGACCGCGGCGTGCGCATCGTCGCCAACGCCGGCGGGCTGAACCCCGCCGGACTGGCCGGGGCGGTGCGGGATCTGGCGCAACGGCTGGGCGTCCCGGCCCGCATCGCGCACGTCGAAGGCGACGACCTGCTGCCGCGGGCCGCCGAACTGGGACTCGGCACCCCGCTGACGGCAAACGCCTACCTGGGTGGATGGGGCATCGCCGACTGTCTCAACGCCGGAGCAGACGTGGTGGTCACCGGCCGGGTCACCGACGCCTCGGTGATCGTCGGGTCGGCGGCCGCCCACTTCGGCTGGGGCCGTACCGACTACAACCAGCTGGCCGGCGCCGTGGTCGCCGGCCACATCATCGAATGCGGTGTCCAGGCCACCGGCGGCAACTTCTCCTTCTTCACCGAGGTCCCTGACCTGACCTACGCAGGGTTCCCGCTGGCCGAGGTCTACGCCGACGGCTCGTCGGTGATCACCAAGCACCCCGGCACCGGGGGCCTGGTCAGCGTCGACACGGTCACCGCCCAACTGCTCTACGAGATCACCGGCGGACGCTACGCCAACCCGGATGTGACGGCGCGGATGGACAGCATCCAGCTCGTTGCTGACGGCGCCGACCGGGTGCGCGTGAGCGGTGTGGTCGGCGAGCCGCCGCCGCCGACGCTCAAGGTGTCGCTGAACAGCATCGGCGGGTTCCGCAATTCCATGACGTTTGTGCTGACCGGCCTGGACGTCGAGGCCAAGGCGGACTTGGTGCGACGTCAACTCGAGGCCGCGCTGACGGTCAAGCCCGCCGAACTGGAATGGACGCTGGCCCGCACCGACCACCCCGACGCGGACACCGAGGAAGCCGCCAGCGCGTTGCTGCGCTGCGTGGTCCGCGATCCTGATGCCGCCAACGTCGGACGTCAATTCTCCTCAGCGGCAGTAGAATTGGCGCTTGCCAGCTATCCGGGATTTACCTCTACCGCCCCGCCGGGCGACGGACAGGTGTACGGCGTCTTCCAGCCCGGCTACGTCGATGCCGCGCAGGTACCGCACGTCGCCGTGCACGCCGACGGTGATCGCATCGAAATCCCCTGCGCCACAGACACTTTGGAGCTGACGCCCGCCGACCCACCGCCACTGCCGGAGCCGTTGCCAACCGGCCCGACCCGACGGGTGCCGTTGGGCCTGATCGCCGGGGCACGCAGCGGCGACAAAGGGGGATCGGCCAACGTCGGCGTGTGGGTCCGCACCGACGAGCAGTGGCGCTGGCTGGCCCACACCCTGACCGTCGAGCTGCTCAAAAAACTGCTGCCCGAGACGGCCGACCTCGAGGTCACCCGCCACGTGCTGCCCAACTTGCGGTCGGTGAACTTCGTCATCGAGGGAATCCTCGGTCAGGGCGTCGCCTACCAGGCACGCTTCGACCCGCAGGCCAAGGGGCTGGGCGAATGGTTGCGCAGCCGACACGTCGACATTCCGGAGAGCCTCCTATGAGTATCTGGACCACGCCGGAGCGCGAGCAACTGCGAAAGACGGTGCGCTCGTTCGCCGAACGGGAGATTTTGCCCAACATCGACGAGTGGGAACACATCGGCGACCTGCCGCGTGACCTGCACCGGCGGGCCGGTGCGGCGGGGCTGCTGGGCGCCAACTTCCCCGAAGCCGTCGGCGGCGGCGGCGGGGACGGCGCCGACGCCGTGGTCATCTGTGAGGAGATGCACCAGTCGGGTGCACCCGGAGGGGTGTTCGCGTCGCTGTTCACGTGCGGGATCGCGGTGCCGCACATGATTGCGGCCGGCGATGAGCGGCAGATCGACACGTATGTGCGCCCAACGCTGGCCGGCGAGAAGATCGGAGCCCTGGCCATCACCGAGCCCGGTGGCGGTTCGGACGTCGGGCACCTGCGCACCACCGCGGTACGTGACGGCGACGACTACATCGTCAACGGCGCCAAGACCTACATCACCTCGGGGGTCCGCGCCGACTACGTCGTTACTGCGGTGCGCACCGGAGGCCCTGGCGCAGCGGGGGTTTCGCTGCTGGTGGTCGACAAGGGCACGCCAGGCTTTGAGGTCAGCCGCAAGCTCGACAAAATGGGTTGGCGGTCCTCGGACACCGCCGAGCTGTCCTACACCGACGTGCGGGTGCCTGCGGCCAACCTCGTCGGCATCGAGAACAGCGGGTTCGCCCAGATCGCGCAGGCGTTCGTCGCCGAGCGCATCGGTCTTGCCGCCCAAGCGTATTCGAGCGCGCAGCGGTGCCTGGACATAACCGCGCAGTGGTGCCGCGACCGAGAGACGTTCGGCCGTCCGCTGATTTCGCGGCAGGCCGTGCAGAACACGCTCGCCGAGATGGCCCGCCGTATCGACGTGGCACGCGTCTACTCGCGCAGCGTGGTGGAACGCCAACTCGCCGGCGAGACCAACCTGATTACGCAAGTGTGCTTCGCGAAGAACACCGCCGTCGAAGCCGGCGAATGGGTGGCCAACCAAGCGGTCCAACTGTTCGGCGGCATGGGCTACATGGCCGAATCCGAAGTCGAACGCCAATACCGGGACATGCGGATCCTGGGCATCGGCGGCGGCACCACCGAAATCCTCACCGCCCTGGCCGCCAAACTGTTGGGATATCAATCGTGACTACGCTGCAGTCGACCCTCGACGCGACCGCCGACACCTACACTCAGGCGGCTGCGGCGGCGACATCACGGCTCGACGAGATCGACGCCGAACTGGCCAAAGCGATTGCCGGAGGCGGTCCCAAATACGTCGAGCGTCACCATGCCCGCGGCAAGATGACCGCGCGGGAACGCATCGAGCTGCTCGTCGATCCGGATTCGCCGTTCCTGGAACTGAGTCCGCTGGCAGCCTATGGCACCGCGTTCACAGTCGGCGCCAGTCTGGTTGTCGGCATCGGTGCGATCTCCGGTGTGGAATGCATGATCGTCGCCAACGACCCCACCGTCAAAGGCGGCACCAGCAATCCGTGGACACTACGAAAAATACTGCGGGCCAAGCAGATCGCGTTGCAGAACCGCCTGCCGGTCATTTCGCTGGTGGAGTCCGGCGGCGCGGACCTGCCCACGCAGAAGGAAATATTCATCCCCGGCGGGCAGATGTTCCGCGACCTGACCCGGTTGTCGGCGGCGGGCATCCCCACTATCGCGTTGGTATTCGGCAACTCCACCGCGGGCGGCGCCTACGTGCCAGGCATGTCGGATCACGTCGTGATGATCAAGGAACGTTCCAAGGTGTTCCTGGCGGGTCCCCCGCTGGTGAAGATGGCCACCGGCGAAGAATCTGACGACGAGTCACTGGGCGGCGCCGAAATGCACGCTCGCATATCGGGTTTGGCCGACTACTTCGCGGTCGACGAGCTTGACGCGATCCGGATCGGCCGTCGCATTGTGGCCCGGCTGAACTGGCGGAAGCTGGGACCGGACCCGAAGCCGGTAACTGCGCCGCTGTTCGACCAGAGCGAACTGATCGGCATCGTCCCGGCCGACCTGCGTATCCCGTTCGACCCGCGGGAAGTGATCGCCCGCATTGTCGACGGCTCCGAATTCGACGAATTCAAGCCGATGTACGGGTCGTCGCTGGTGACCGGATGGGCCCAGCTGCACGGCTACCCGTTGGGCATCCTCGCCAATGCGCGCGGCGTGCTGTTCAGCGAGGAGTCGCAAAAGGCCACGCAGTTCATTCAGCTGGCCAACCGTTCCGATACGCCACTGTTGTTCCTGCACAACACCACCGGCTACATGGTTGGCAAGGACTACGAAGAAGGCGGGATGATCAAGCACGGCTCGATGATGATCAACGCCGTGTCGAATTCGACCGTCCCGCACATCTCACTGCTGATCGGCGCATCCTACGGCGCCGGCCACTACGGAATGTGCGGGCGTGCGTACGAACCCCGGTTCCTGTTCGCCTGGCCGAGCGCCAAATCCGCGGTGATGGGTGGCGCGCAGCTGTCGGGCGTGCTGTCCATCGTGTCCCGGGCGGCCGCCGAGGCGCGCGGGCAGCAGGTCGACGAAGCGGCGGACGCCGCGATGCGCGCCGCGGTCGAGGGCCAGATCGAAGCTGAGTCGCTGCCGATGGTCCTATCCGGAATGCTCTACGACGATGGGGTGATCGACCCACGAGACACCCGAACCGTGCTGGGAATGTGTCTGTCCGCCATCGCCAATGGCCCGATCAAGGGAACGTCGAACTTCGGCGTCTTCCGGATGTGAGCCTTATGCCTGTGACTCGAGTACTGGTAGCCAACCGAGGCGAGATCGCCCGGCGGGTGTTCGCCACCTGCCGGCGGCTGGGTCTCGGTACCGTCGCTGTCTACACCGACCCGGATGCGGATGCGCCGCACGTCGGCGAGGCCGACGCGCGGGTGCGGCTGCCGCAGACCAATGACTATTTGAACGCCGAGGCGATCATCGCGGCGGCGTGCGCGGCCGGCGCCGACGCGGTGCATCCCGGCTACGGTTTCCTTTCGGAGAACGCGGAATTCGCGGCGGCGGTGCAGGACGCCGGCCTGACCTGGGTGGGCCCGCCGGTGGAGGCGGTGCGGGCGATGGGCTCCAAGATCGAGTCGAAGAAGCTCATGGCCGCGGCGGGCGTGCCGGTGCTCGACGAACTCGACCCCGACATCGTCACCGAGGCGCAGCTACCGGTCCTGGTCAAGGCGTCCGCGGGCGGCGGGGGCCGCGGGATGCGGGTGGTTCGCGAATTGTCAGCGCTGCCAGGCGAGGTCGCAGCGGCGCAGCGGGAAGCGCAGTCCGCCTTCGGTGATCCGACGGTGTTCTGCGAGCGCTACCTGCCCACTGGGCATCACGTCGAGGTTCAGGTCATGGCCGACACCCACGGAACCGTGTGGGCCGTCGGCGAACGCGAATGCTCGATCCAGCGCCGCCACCAGAAAATCATCGAGGAGGCGCCGTCGCCGCTGGTCGAGCGCATACCGGGCATGCGCGCCAAGCTGTTCGACGCGGCCCGGCTGGCCGCCGGCGCAATCGGCTACACCGGGGCGGGGACGGTGGAGTTTCTCGCCGATGACGATGGCGAGTTCTACTTCCTGGAGATGAACACCCGGCTGCAGGTCGAGCACCCGGTGACCGAGGAAACCACCGGCGTTGACCTGGTCGAGTTGCAGCTCGCGGTCGCCTCTGGCGGTCGGCTGGATGCCGAACCCCCTGCAGCCAACGGGTATTCGGTTGAGGCCCGGCTGTATGCCGAGGATCCCGCGCACGGTTGGCAACCCCAGGCCGGCCGGGTGCACACCATCGATGTGCCGTCGGTCCGGGGGGAGTTCTCCTCGCTGGAACAGCGCACCGGGATACGGCTGGACTCCGGAATCGTCGACGGCTCTACGGTGTCGATCCACTACGACCCGATGCTTGCCAAAGTCATCTCCTACGCCCCGACTCGCCGCCAATCGGCGCTGGTGCTGGCCGACGCGCTGGCCCGCACCCGTCTGCACGGCCTGCGGACCAACCGCGAGCTGCTGGTCAACGTGCTGCGACACCCGGCCTTCCTCGACGGCGCCACCGACACAGCATTTTTCGACACGCACGGCCTCGCGGAGCTGTCCGCGCCGCTGGCCGACACGACGACCGTGCGGCTATCGGCGATCGCCGCCGCGCTGGCCGACGCCGCCCACAATCGCGCAACGGCAACCGCTTTCGGTTCCATCCCCGGCGGCTGGCGCAACGTGGCGTCGGGCTATCAGGTCAAGACCTATCGCGACGATAGCGACACCGAGCACCATGTCCGATACCGGTTCAGCAGAACCGGATTGGCGCTCGCCGACGATCCGACGGTGCAACTGGTCTCGCTCGCTCCGGACCAGGTGGTGCTGGACGCCGACGGGGTGGCGTATCGGTTCCTGGTGGCGCAGTACGATCAGGATGTCTACGTCGATTCGCCCCGCGGTCCGGTCCACCTGGTCGCGCTACCCCGCTTCCCCGAGCCGGGTTCGGCCGTCGAACAGGGGTCTTTGGTGGCGCCGATGCCCGGCAACGTCATCCGGCTCGGCGCGGCCGTCGGCGATACCGTCACCGCCGGGCAAGCGCTCATCTGGCTTGAGGCAATGAAGATGGAGCACACCATCACCGCGCCGACCGACGGGGTGCTCACCCAGCTCAATGTCAGCACCGGCCAGCAAGTCGAAGTCGGCGCCGTGCTAGCGCGCGTGGAAGCGCCTGACCAAGAAGGAGATTCGAAATGACTGACACCAGATTCATCGAAAGCGAGGAGCGCCAGGCGCTGCGCAAGGCGGTAGCGGAGTGGGCGTCCAACTACGGTCCCGAGTACTACCTGGAGAAGGCGCGCAACCACCAGCACACCGACGAATTGTGGTCGGAGGCAGGAAAACTCGGCTTTCTCGGAGTGAATCTGCCCGAGGAGTATGGCGGTGGCGGCGCCGGCATGTACGAGCTGTCGCTGGTGATGGAGGAAATGGCAGCCGCGGGCTCCGCGCTCCTGCTGATGGTGGTCTCGCCGGCCATCAACGGCACCATCATCAGCAAGTTCGGCACCGACGAGCAGAAGAAGCGCTGGATCCCGCCCATTGCCGACGGGTCGCTGACGATGGCTTTCGCGATCACCGAGCCCGACGCCGGATCCAACTCGCACAAGATCATCACCACCGCCCGCCGTGACGGTAGCGACTGGATTCTCAAGGGCCAGAAGGTCTTCATCTCCGGTGTCGACCAAGCTCAGGCCGTGCTGGTGGTGGCCCGCACTGAGGAGGCCAAGACCGGCAAGCTGCGCCCGGCATTGTTTGTGGTGCCCACCGACGCGCCCGGTTTCACCTACACCCCGATCGAAATGGAGCTGGTGAGCCCCGAACGTCAATTCCAGGTGTTCATAGACGATGTGCGGCTGCCCTCTGACGCGCTCGTCGGAGCCGAGGACGCTGCTATCGCACAGCTTTTCGCGGGCCTGAACCCCGAACGCATCATGGGGGCGGCGAGTTCGGTGGGCATGGGACGCCTGGCACTGTCGAAGGCCGTCGACTACGTCAAGACCCGCAAGGTCTGGTCCACTCCGATCGGCGCGCACCAGGGCCTGTCACATCCGTTGGCGCAGTGCCACATCGAGGTCGAGCTCGCCAAGCTGATGATGCAGAAGGCCGCGTCGCTTTACGACAGCGGTGACGACGTCGGCGCCGCCGAGGCGGCCAACATGGCCAAATACGCTGCGGCAGAAGCGGCGAACCGGTCCGTCGACCAAGCCGTGCAGTCGATGGGCGGCAACGGGCTGACCAAGGAGTACGGAGTGGCGGCGATGATGACCTCCGCCCGACTGGGCCGGATCGCACCGATCAGCCGCGAAATGGTGCTGAACTTCGTCGCGCAGACATCGCTGGGTCTGCCGCGAAGCTACTGATGGACACCCTCGTTGAGTACGCCGGCCCCGCCGAGTGCGGAGGCCCGGTCGCCCGGCTGACGCTCAACTCGCCGCACAACCGCAACGCGCTTTCCACCGGGCTCGTCACTCAACTTCATCAGGGATTGCGCGACGCCGCCGCGGACCCGGCGGTGCGGGTGGTGGTGCTGGGGCACACCGGCGGCACCTTCTGCGCCGGGGCCGACCTGAGCGAGGCCGGCGGCGACGCGCGTGGCGATCGCGAGGGCGGCGCAGCCGGTCGCTGGGGGCACCCCCAGCCGCGGAGCGGCAAGGGGGACGGGTCGCCACCATCGGCATACGAGTTGGCCGTGGCGCGAGCCCGCGAGATGACCACGTTGTTGCGCGACATCGTCTCGTCGCCGCTGCCGGTGATCGGCGCCGTCAACGGGCAAGTTCGGGCCGGCGGGTTTGGTTTGATCGGCGCGTGCGACATGGTGGTCGCCGGTCCACGCAGCACCTTCGCGCTGACCGAGGCGCGCATCGGCGTCGCACCGGCGATCATCTCGCTGACGCTGCTGCCCAAGATGTCGTCGCGGGCCGCGTCCCGTTACTACCTGACCGGCGAGAAATTCGACGCGCGTACAGCAGCGGAGATCGGGCTGATCACGATGGCGGCCGACGATGTGGACGCCGCGGTTGCCGCGCTGGTCGCCGACGTCGGCAAAGGGTCACCACAGGGCCTTGCCGCGTCGAAGGCGCTCACCACGGCAGCGGTGCTCGAGGGTTTCGACCGCGACGCCGAACGCCTGACCGAAGAGTCGGCCCGGCTGTTCGTGTCCGAGGAAGCCCGCGAAGGCATGCTCGCGTTCTTGCAGAAGCGGCCCCCGAGTTGGGCGGCTTCCCCAGCTGACAATGCCGGGCGCTGACAAGCGCCCGAGTGGGAAGCGGCCCGTCAAACTTTGCTCGCTGACCGTGCACGGCGCTGACATCTGGGGCCCGAGAGGCCGCCCATCAAACATTGCGGCGGCTAGTAACCCGCCGTTGACCTGCCGCAATGCGACGCGGAGGTTGCAGTTTAGCCAACCCCCTTGCCGTAAGACCTGGACGTCGTACGCTCGTGGGTAATGAGCAACCCCGCTCCACGTGACACAAGGGACGCGCGTGACGCAACGTCGCGCGCGGGTGACACCGATCGCATTATGCTCGCGCAATTGCTGGCCTATGCGGCCGAGCAAGGCCGGCTGCAGCTGAACGACTACGAAGACCGGCTTACCAAAGCGTATGCCGCCACCACGTACGAGGAACTGGATCGGCTCAGGGCAGACCTGCCGGGGGTACCGATAAACCAGCGCCGCGGCGGCAAACCCAATCCGGCGCCCTCGACGCTGCTGCTGGCCCTGCTGAGCGGGTTCGAGCGGCGCGGCCGTTGGAATGTGCCGAACAAGCTGACCACTCTCACGCTCTGGGGCAGCGGCGTGCTGGATCTGCGCTATGCGGACTTCACGTCGACCGAAGTCGAGATTCATGCGTATTCGATCATGGGTATGCAGAACATCCTGTTGCCGCCGGAGGTCAACGTCGAGATCCACGGCCGCGGGGTGATGGGCGGCTTCGACCGCAAAGTTTTGGGCGAAGGTGTCCGGGGCGCCCCGACAGTGAAGATCCGCGGCTTCTCGTTCTGGGGCGGCGTGGGTATCAAGCGCAAAGCCCGCCGACCCCACAAGTAGCCCCGGCGAGCAGGGCCACCTTTCCCTGGCGAGCAGACGCAAAAGCCCCTGAAAACCAACGTTTTTGGGGGCTTTTGCGTCTGCTCGGCACACTGAGTGGCCGCGCACCTGGGTGCGTGTAATACTCCGCCCGATGCACCCGAGAATTGTTATGCCGCAAGGCTTGCGGGCGATTCCTGATGCGTTGTCCCGCATTGGCAACGAGCTGGCCGATCACGGGGAGTCATTGCTGGCCTTACAGCAGTCCTGCCACGGCACCGCCGAGGGCGCGCAGCGGGGATGGGTCGGGCGGTCGGCGCGCGCGTTGTCTGGATTGCTCGATTGGTGGACCACGATCAGCACCGCCCACATCGCCCGCTTCGGCGAGCATTCCTGCGGCATGCACTTCGCCGCCGCGGGGTTCCGCCGGATGGAACAGCGCAACACCGCAGCCCTAGCCGAGATGAGGACCGCGGGGAAACCCGGCGATGACGCTGACCCTGGCTGATATCGAACGCTGGGATCCCGCTGCGATTACAGCCGTGTTCGAGGCGGCGATCAAACGGGCCCACGGTACGCGCGTGGCGTCGGCGGCGCTGAGCGATACCATGCGGCTGCTCGACTTCGGCGGTGACGCCGCTGATGCGGCACATCTGGCCACCCACCGCACCACGGTTTTCCTCGACACACACGCCGACGCCTGCGAGGCGGTGGCACGCGCCGCGGAGAGGTCGGTCGAGGAGATCGCCGCGATCAAGTCGCGGCTGGAGGCGATCTGCCAGACCGCGCGGGATCATCACCTGACGATCGACCACGCCACCGGCACCGTTTTCCCACCAACCGACTTGCCGTCATTCTCCGCCGCCGTTCGCGGCAGGATCCGCGCGGCGCAGTTCGAGCTGATGGAAAGCATCACCAGCCTGGTGGCCGATGCTGAGCGCGCCGACGAGGACCTCGCCGCAGCGATTCGCGGCGCCGACGGCGACCTGTCCGCCGAGCAGGTCAACGCCCAAATCACCCATGCCCCAGCAGTAATGCCGCAGCTGCCCCCGTCGGGCAGCGATCCCGCAGCGGTCAACAAGTGGTGGCATTCGCTGACGCCGGGTCAGCAAGATCGGGCCAAAGAGTGGTTGGGCAATTCCCTTCGCAACCTCGACGGCATCCCCACCGATGTCCGCAGCGAACTCAATGTGCCTGTGCTGCAACGCGAAATCGAACGGCTGAAAAACGGGTGGCTCAACGCCAACGGCTTGCACACCAACCCGGAGAAGTTCGCGGATCTGACTGCGCTGCAACACGCTTTAGCCGCGCAATCGGACGCACGCCTGATTCTGCTGGACACCGACGGCAATCCGCGCAAAGTGCTCGCGGCGATCGCTATCGGCGACGCCGACAATGCCGAACGTGTCGGCGTTACCGTGGGCGGCCTCAACACCCGGGTCAGCTCCAGCGTCGGGCAAATGGTGCGCGAGGCCCACGCACAACGCGACAAAGCAAGCGAGCTGCGGAGATTGGCGGGCCGGCCCGACTACGACGCTGTGGCGTCCGTGGTGTGGCTGGGGTATGACGCACCGGACAGCCTCACGGATGTCACCAGTATCGGGCTGGCCCGCAGGCACGCGGGATCGCTGAACCACTTTTACAAAGCGCTCGCGGCGACCAGCAGCATCGCCGATCAGCACATCACCGCCTTCGGTCACTCCTACGGGTCTCTGGTGACCAGCCTGGCGTTGCAGCAGGGCGCGCCGGTGAGCGACGTCGTCCTGTACGGCTCCCCCGGCATCGAACTCACCGACGCGGCGCAGCTGGGTGTCCGCCCTGGGCATGCCTACTACCTGATCGGCGCCAACGACCATGTGGCCGACGTGATTTCAGAGTTCGGCCTCTTCGGGCGCACACCGCAGGACGTGTCCGGCATGACCGAGCTGTCGACCAGTACCGGAGTGGCCCTGGGCGGTCGGTACGGAGATGGCCAAGTTCACGAGCGGGCGTACGGCCATTCTGAATACCCGCGCACCGGAAGCAACGGGGAACTCCGCATGAGCGCCTACAACATGGCGGGGGTGCTGGCCGGACTGCCCGACGACCTCATAACGCCGCGCGCGGTAGGCGTGGACAGGATTCCTGGTGGATCGGGACCGTACGAACTGCCGCCCGCGCCGCCGCAACACCAGCTATGACCGCGACATACTGACAGCGAGCAGACGCAAAGTCGCCCAAAATCCGTACGGATTGGGCGATTTTGCGTCTGCTCGGCAGGCCTAGCGATGCCGTCGGGACCGCAGGTAGTCGCCCACTACCGCCGCTCCCAGCCCGTCGAGATCGGGCACCACCACTCGCCCCTCGACCCGTCGTGCCACCTGGTCGATGAACCGCGCCAAGCCAGGATCGCTGCCCAGCCGGAAGATCGTGATCTGCGCGCCCAACCGGGCCATATCGTCGAACCCACGCACGGTGTGGGCGATGGTCCGCGGATGCGGCGGGTAATCAAAGAACACAGCAGAACCCGACCCCGCTCCGTCGAAGTCCTCCAGGTGGGCGGTGGGCTCACCGTCGGTCACCACCAGCACGACGGGCTGCGCGTTGGGGTGCCGCTTCAGGTGACGCCCGGCCAGCGCGAGCGCGTGATGCAGGTTGGTGCCCTGCTCGTAGACACCCTCCAAGCCGGTCAGCTCGGCGGCGGTCACTGTTCGGGCATAGCGGCCGAAGGCGATGATCTGCAACGCATCTGACCGAAACCTGGTGCACACCAAATGGTTGAGCGCCAGCGCCGTTCGCTTCATCGGCAGCCACCGGTTTTCCATCACCATCGAAAACGAGGTATCCACCAGCAACGCCACCGCGGCCTGCACGCGTGTCTCGGTCTCGGAGACCTCGACGTCGTCGACGGTGATCTTGATCGGGCCGCCCGCCGCGTCGAGGGTAGCGGTTCCGGCTTGGCGCAGCACGGCGTTGGTGAGCGTGCGGGGAATGTTCCACGGCTCGGTGTCGCCGAACTGCCAGGGCCGGGTGGCGCCGGTCAGCTCGCCCGCCGCACCGGCGCGGCGATGGTCACGCTCGCCGCGACGTCCGGAAAGTTGTTGCGCCACATCGCGTAACGCAGCCTCACCCAGCCGCCGCATAGCCTTTGGAGAGAGCCGCCACTGACCGTCGGAACCACGATCCAGGAAACCCTGGTTGACCAGCGCCCGTTCCAGTTCGGCGAGGGTGCGGGCATCGATGGCGGCCTCGTCGCCGAGTTGGCGTGCCAGCGCGTCGAGATCGACGTCGTCCATGGTGGCGCCCGGATAGCTCTGCGACAGCTGCTCAGCGAGCTGCTCCAGCTCGGCGATGTCGGCCAGCGCCTGCGTACCTTCGCCCATGCCGAACGGGTTGTCGCCCGAGAACTCTTCGGACCCCGACCAGTCCTCACCAGGCCGCGCGGCCTGCAGATGCGCGTCCAGCCGGTTCAGCGCCTGCATCAGTGCGGGCGATCCAAATGCCTGCTGCGCCAGGGCATCCAGCTCGGCCCGCTGGTCGGGACTGAGACTGTTGCGGAAGCGTTGGGCGGCGGCGGCACGCTTGGCCAGCGAGTCCAGCAGCTCCTCGACGTTGCGCGGGTTCTCCGGGAAGAACTCGCCGTGCTTGGCCATGAACTCGTCAAAGTCCTGCTGGGTGTCGTCGCCGCGAGAGTGCTTGTCCAACAAGTTGTTCAGGTCGTCCAGCATCTCGTTGACGCGCTGGCGATCCGCGTCGGTAGCCCCTTCCAGCGCCTCCTTCATGCCCGCGAAACGTTGGTCAAGCATGTCGCGGCCGAGCAGATCCTTGATCTGCTCATACTTTTCGCGAGCCTCCCCACTGCGCCAGTTGTAGCCGGAAAGCTCTTGCACGGCCTTGGCCGGCGACGTCGGAAGCGCATCCAACTGCAGTTCGCCGAAGCGGGCATCGTCGTCCAGGGCTCGGGCCAGCTCTTTGCGTTCGGCCAGCACCGCCTCGTCGAGCAGCCGCTTGATCTCCTGCAATGTGCCGTCCAAGTTGTTGCGGCGCAATAAATCCCGTCGGCGCCGGTTGGCCTCGGCCGCCAACCGGTCGGCGCCGGTGACGTTCTCGGTGCCGCGACGCAGCAGCTCGGACAGCGCCCGTCGCGGCGAGGTGCCCGCCATGACGTCCTGCCCGATCTGCTCAAGGGCCTCGCGCAGGTCCACCGGCGGAGCCAGCGGGTCCGGCCCGCCGGTGTACGCCGAGTATCGCGACGAGTGCCCTCGTGACGATCGCAAGGGCGGCGAAGCCGGGCGCAGCGGGTCGTCACCATCAGACTTACCCATAGACGGTTTGGCCCTCCCCGGACACCTTGTCGATGCGCTTCGCGAGGTATAAGGCCTCCAGCGCGAGTTCCAGTGCCGCGGCCCGTTCGCCTTCGGATTCGGCACCCAGCTTTTTCGCGATGCTGTCGACCACCCGCAGTCCCGGCACGGCGGCCAGCACGTTCTTCGCCGATACGCGCTCGCCCGTCGTCACCGTGGAACCACCCTCGACAGCCGCAACTAGCGAGCCGACGTCGATGCCGCCGAGCACTCGCGACGCGGTGTCAGCGGTTGCGCGCCGCAACAGGTGCTCGAGCACCGCCTGCTCGCGGCCTTCCTCACCGGACTCGAATTCGAGCTTGCCGCGCAGCACGTCGATCACCGTGCCCAGGTCGACGACTCGGGCCACCGGGTCCGTCTCTCCCAGTACCGCGCCGCGATGCCGGGCGGAGGCGGCCACTGTCTCGGCCGCCGCGATCGCGAACCGCGCCGACACCCCTGAGCGCTGATCGATGGAGTTGGACTCCCGCAGGTAGCGGGCAAACCGTGCGATCACTTGCGTCAGATAGTCGGGCACCTGTGCGCTCAGGTGCGCCTCCTGAGCGATGACGCCCATCTCGGCCTCGAGTTCCAGCGGGTAGTGGGTGCGGATCTCCGCGCCGAACCGGTCTTTGAGCGGAGTGATGATGCGACCGCGGTTGGTGTAGTCCTCGGGGTTGGCACTGGCTACAACAAGGACATCCAGGGGCAGGCGCAGCGTGTAGCCGCGGACCTGAATGTCACGCTCCTCCATGACGTTGAGCATCGACACCTGGATGCGCTCGGCGAGGTCGGGCAGTTCGTTGACGGCGACAATGCCGCGGTGCGCGCGCGGGATGAGCCCGTAGGCGATGGTCTCGGGGTCACCGAGGCTGCGGCCCTCGGCGACCTTGACGGGGTCGATGTCTCCGACGAGGTCGGCGACGCTGGTGTCGGGGGTGGCCAGCTTCTCGGTGTAACGCTCGCTGCGGTGTTTCCAGTGCACCGGCAGGTTGTCGCCGAGCTCGGCCGCCCGCCGGATCGACTCCGGCGTGATCGGCGTATAGGGATGCTCGCCCAGTTCTGCCCCGGCGATCACCGGCGTCCACTCGTCAAGCAGCCCGACCAGCGCCCGTAGCAGCCGGGTCTTGCCCTGGCCGCGCTCGCCCAGCAGGACGAAGTCGTGACCGGCGATCAGCGCCCGTTCCAGCTGAGGAATCACGGTTTCGTCGAACCCCAGGATTCCCGGCCACACATCTGCGACATCTGGGCCCTCGGCCAGCGCGGTCAGCAGATTCTCCCGGATTTCCTGCTTTACTCCACGTTCACGATGACCGGCGGCACGCAATTCGCCGACGGTGCGGGGCAGATAGCTCGGTGACGTCACCACTCCACGCTACGACGACGCTGGAAATCCGGCACCGCGACCTCCCCTGGTCCTCCCCTCAATAAGTGAATGCCGGGCAATCGGATCGATTGCCCGGCATTCGTCGAGGTCTTACGAGCCCAGCGCGGACTGGACCCGAGGACCGCTTAGCTGTAGGTCACGGTGGCCTGCGGGTCGCCCGTCTTCCAGGTGATCGTGCCGTGCTCGAACGTCGACTTCTTCATACCGTCGGGGGTGTCCAGCTCGTCGCTGGTCGGATACCCGAGCTTGCCCTGCGAACCGCCGAGTTCATTCCACTTGTCGCGGATCTTGCCCCACACCACATAGGCCTGTGTCTTGTAAATGATCACACCGCCGTCGAACTGCTGATAGACGCCGCCATCCGGGTTCTTTTGCTCGTTGTCCTTCGGTGCGCCCAAATCCTTTCGCTGGCTATCGTTCAGCGCCTGGTACTTCGTGAGAATGGGCCCCTCGACCGTGTACGGCGTGCCGTTTGCACCCGTGATCTGCGTCGTGCTCGGCGCACCGCTCGAGGGTGCGGACGTCGCTGCGGAAGTTGTGCTGGCCGCCGACGAAGTCGCCGACGTCGGTGCAGTGGCTGAGCTCGTCGCTTCGCCGGATTTGTTCGACTGACATCCCGCGCCGATCAAAGCAAAACCGAGAATCGCCGCCGAAAATGCCGCCGTTCGTACAGCTATCGAGCGCATATCAATTCCTCTCGAGTTGTGTAACCCCGCTGGCGCTGGCCATCTCTGCACGCTATCTCGGGTCGCGGCGGCCAACAAGACCACTAGTGCGCGAAGTGACGAGCTCCGGTGAGGTACACAGTCACACCGGCTTTGGCCGCCGCCGCGGTCACCTCGTCGTCGCGCACCGAGCCGCCGGGGTGCACTATCGCCTTGACTCCTGCGGCGGCCAGCGTCTCCAGGCCGTCGGGAAACGGGAAGAAGGCATCGGACGCCCCGACCGCGCCTTTGACGCGATCGCCGCCGCGTTCGACGGCGAGCCGGGCGGCGTCGACCCGGTTGACCTGGCCCATGCCGACGCCGACGGTGGCGCCGTCGGCGGCGATCACGATTGCGTTCGACTTGACCGCACGGCAGGCGCGCCAGGCGAACACCATGTCCGTCAGCGTGGCCGGATCGGCTGGTTCGCCGGTGGCCAGGGTCCAGTTAGCCGGGTTGTCGCCGTGGGCGTCGAGCTGGTCGCGCTGTTGCATGAGCAGTCCGCCACTGATCGGCCTGAGTTCGTGACCGCCGGCCAGTGGTTCGGAAGCCACCAGCACCCGGATGTTCTTCTTTCGGGTCAGCAGATCGACGGCGCCGGGCGCGTAGGCGGGCGCGACAATCACCTCGGTGAAGATGGTGCTGACATATTCGGCCATCTCGACGCTGACCTCGGTGTTGGCCGCGATGACTCCGCCGTAGGCGCTCAACGGATCGCATTCGTGGGCCTTGCGATGCGCATCGGCCACCGAAACATCGGATATTGCGATGCCACAGGGGTTGGCGTGCTTGATGATCGCCACACACGTCTGCTCGTGATCGAAGGCCGCCCGCCAAGCCGCATCGGCGTCGGTGAAGTTGTTGTAGGACATGTCTTTTCCATGCAGCTGCTCGGCCTGCGCCAGGCCGGGCCAGGCGCCCGGGTCGCTGTACAGCGCCGCCTGCTGGTGCGGGTTCTCGCCGTACCGCAGCGTTGTCTGGCGGCGCCAGTTTGCGGCGAACCACTGCGGGAACTGCGCCTCGGGATGCTCGGGTGCCAGCGTCTCCTGCATCCAGCTCGCGACGGCGATGTCGTATTCGGCCGTGTGCTGAAAGGCCAGCGTCGCAAGCCTTTTCCGCTCGTCGAGGGTAAATCCGCCATTACGCACCGCCGCCAGCACACCGTCGTACCCGCGCGGGTCGGTGACTACCGCCACGCTGGGGTGGTTCTTGGCTGCAGCCCGGACCATCGAGGGCCCGCCGATGTCGATCTGCTCGACGCACTCGTCGACGCCTGCGCCGGATTCCACGGTCTGGCTGAAGGGGTAGAGGTTGACGACGACGAGCTGGAACGCCTCGATTCCGAGCTCTTCGAGGGCGGCTTGGTGTTCTGGCTTGCGCAGATCGGCCAGCAGGCCGGCGTGCACTCGCGGATGCAGCGTCTTGACCCGGCCGTCGAGCACCTCGGGGAAACCGGTCAGCTCCTCCACGCGTGTCACCGAAACGCCCTTGTCCGCAATGGTCTTGGCCGTCGAACCGGTCGAGACGATCTCGACACCGGCGGCGGAAAGACCCTGCGCTAGATCTACCAGCCCGGTCTTGTCGTACACACTGATCAGCGCGCGGCGAATCGGCTTCTTGGTGCCATCGGTGCTCATGCTGTGCTCATCCCACGGTCGCCTTTCCTCCGATCCAGGTAACGCCGCCGGTCGCGATCGCGGCCACCACGTCCACCAGCAGCCGCCGTTCGGTGACCTTGATGCGTTCGTGCAAAGTTTCCTCGTCGTCACCGTCGAGCACCTCGACCGGTCGCTGCGCGACTATCGGTCCGGTGTCCGTGCCGGCGTCCACCAGGTGCACCGTACAACCCGTGACCTTCACACCGTAGGCCAGCGCATCGGCCACCGCGTGCGCACCCGGGAAAGCCGGCAGCAGCGCCGGATGGGTGTTGAGGATACGACCGTTGAATCGCGACAGAAATTGCGGCCCAAGGATTTTCATGAATCCGGCGGAAACGATCAAGTCGGGCTGGTGAGCGGCCGTGGCCACGGTCATGGCGGCGTCCCAGGCGGCACGGTCGGGGTGCTCCTTGAGCCGGACGGTGTAGGACGGCACCGATGCGCCGGCGGCGACTTCGATGGCTCGGCAGTCGCGGTCCACGCCGACTGCTACCACCCGCGCCGGGTAATCCCCCTGTGCGGCGTCGAGCAGAGCGTTCAGCAGTGAGCCGGTGCCCGATGCCAGGACCACCAGCCTCGCCGGCGCACTCGGGGGCACGCGGAGCGGTTCCTGCACACGGGCAGCCTAGTCGTGCGGGTGTGCGGAACGCGCCACTTGGTGCCGCAGCGGGTGTCGCTCGCTATGACGGTGGTGGTGTGGGTTGACCAAGCGCTCCTCGTTAGCCCCACCGGTGCACCAACTAGTCCCCAAGGTCGCGGGCGGCTTCATCGGACGCGTCCTCGCCGCCGGCCACCACATCCTCCTCGCCGACCACCGCGTCCTCTCCGACCGCGTCGTCCCCGACCACCGCATCCTCGTCGGCAAACTCGGTCGGTTCCTCGACCTCCTCCGGCGGCGGTGGCGGAGCGGGTTTCGGCCGTCGGGGCCGGCGCCGGATCCCGCCGGCCATCAGCACCGTCACGCCGCCAACGAGCGCAAACCAGAAGAACACGCCGATCACCAAGGCGCCTTGGTCCACGCCGACATCGCCGAAGTTGCCCAACCGACCGCTTCCGCCGTATGCCAGCAGCGACATCGTCAACGCCCCGGCGACCGCGGCCACCAGCAGCTTGGCCATCGCCGGAACAAGCGGCAGCGCATGCCGGGCGCACTGCTGCCCGACGGCGACACCCGACGACGCGCCCACGATCAGCAGGGCCACCCACACCGGCCCCAGCGGCGGCGTCGGGGCCGCGGCAAGGATCGGCAACGCCGGTATGTCGCCGCCGAAAACGGTGAACGAGCTGAACGTCGCGAACCCAATGTGAGCGCTGGACCCGACCGCTACCGCAGCGGTACCCACGATGACGTTGGGCGCGTACAGCACCGACAGCACGGTCAGGCTGAACTGGCCGAATATCGAATCGGTGATGCCGTAGAGCTGCTGCATCGTCGCCCAGTGCACAACCAGCGAACCGGCCGTCACCAAACTGGAGAGCCCGAACAACGCCAGCACGCCGGCCGCCGCCGCACGTACCGAGTCGGCCAGCCAATTGGGCAACGGCGAAGCCGCCAACGTCCGTCGCCCCACCCGCGATCCGATTCCGATCGCGGCACCGAAAGCGTGCACCACCAGCACGCTGGTGAACGCGCGGAGGGCGCTGGGTGTCTGCAGCTCGGTGAGCACCGACGACGCGTCATGGATGACCGCCAGCGCGATGGCTGCCAACAGCAGGGGTCCGCCCAGCGCCGAGGCGACAACCCATCGGATGACGAGCCAGGACGAGTGCGGCGAGGTGGCCCGCGCGGTGGTACGCGCCGTCGCCCATCCCATCAACAGGACTGGAAGCAGGGGCATTACGCCCAGCTCGCGGCCACCTATGGAGATCGGGACGGCATGCACGCCCAGCCACATGCTGGCAATCGCACCCAACGCGCCGGTCATGTCGCTGTTGGCGATCAGCAGCTGCAGCAGCGTAACCGCCGCAATAATGACGAGCGCGATCAACGCGGGGCCGAACGCGACGCGAACGAGATCACGCGCCTGGCGCGCGCCCGCAGCCCGGTATTCCTCGCCTTCTAACACCCTTTTCACACTTGGCGCATGAGCCTGACTAGGCGCAGACGCGCCCGGTTAGGCCGGCGCCGCCCCCGGTGATGACTGCTGGCCTTGTCCGAAGTTCTGCGTTTGTTGGCCGCCCGAAGGATTCGAGTAGTTGACGGTTGCCGAACTTGCCGGGGAACCGCTGCCCGCATTCGCCGACGGTGGCTGTCCGTAGCTGGGGAAGCCGGTGGGCGGGGTGGTCGGAGTCTGCACGGCCGGCTGAGGGCCCGACTGCGCGGAGGGCTGGGGGCCCGACTGCGCAGACGGCTGGGGCCCCGACTGCGACGAAGGCTGGGCACCGAATCCGCCAGTCGACACGGTCGACGTCGGGATCGCGTTCTGGTTCTGCATGCTGCCTTGGCTGGGCGGCTGGTTCTGGCTCGGCGGCTGGCCCTGGCCATATCCGCCGTACTGCTGTGACCCGTAGCCGGAAGGCGGCGCCTGCAGCCCAGGCTGCTGGGCCTGCTGACCGTAGTACGGCTGCTGCCCATATTGCGGCTGGCCGTACTGGCCGTACTGGCCGTATTGCTGCTGGTACGGGTCGTACTTGGGCCGCGGCGCCGGCGGAGTGATGACGCCCGACTCCAACAGAACCGAGCCGACGGCCGCCACCGCCTGGAACAGGCTCAAAACCAGACCTGCCCACTTTCCCCAGTTGTCGGAGACACCGCCGGAGGCTTTGACGACCTCTACGATCGCTACTAACAAACCCAGCACCGAGACGGCGGCGATGACCCCAAGGTTGCTCGTGGCCTTGGGCAGCAGGCCCACCGCTGCGAGCAGCGCGGCCAGCAGCACCGCGATGATGGAGATGCCGCCACCACCGGGAGCGAAACTGAAGAAGTACGCCACCAGACCGAGTACCGCGACGGCGATTGCCAGATAAAACGGCAACTTGCTTTCACCGGGCTCTTTGGCGAAGTCGGGCGTGCCCGCCGGGGCGGCTGCTGCGTAGGACCCGGAGGGCTGCTGCGCGGGTGGGTATCCGGGATTACCGGCCGAGTAGGTCATTGACTCCTCCTGTTGCTTCCCAGGCTGGTATTGCTTGCCAGGCTGGCCGCGCTTGCGTGGCGACGCGATTCGATGAACAACGCTAGCGCACGTTGGGGTGCCGGTGCCGGGGCGCTGGGCCCCCGCTTGCCGACCGAAGGTAGAACACGTTCTAATCCTGTTCATGGATTACGGGCTTGTGTTATTTACCAGCGACCGTGGCATCACCCCGGCGGCAGCCGCCAAGCTTGCCGACGACCACGGTTTTCGTACCTTCTACGTGCCAGAACACACACACATTCCGGTCAAGCGTGAGGCGGCCCATCCGACGACGGGCGACGCATCGCTGCCGGACGACCGGTATATGCGCACGCTGGACCCATGGGTGAGCCTGGGCGCGGCGTGCGCGGTGACGTCGCGGGTGCGGCTGTCGACCGCGGTGGCGCTGCCAGTCGAGCACGACCCGATCACGCTGGCGAAAAGCATCGCCACCCTCGACCACCTGTCCGGCGGAAGGGTCAGCCTGGGCGTCGGATTCGGCTGGAACACCGACGAGCTGGCCGATCACGGTGTGCCGCCCGCACGCCGGCGCACCATGTTGCGCGAGTACATCGAGGCGATGCGCGCGCTGTGGACACAGGAAGAGGCCGCTTACGACGGCGAGTTCGTCAAGTTCGGGCCGAGCTGGGCATGGCCCAAGCCGGTGCAGGCCCACATTCCGGTACTGGTGGGCGCGGCGGGCACCGAAAAGAACTTCAAGTGGATCGCCCGCAGCGCCGACGGCTGGATCACCACTCCGCGCGACTTCGACATCGACGAACCGGTGAAGTTGCTGCAGGACACCTGGGCCGCCGCCGGGCGGGACGGCGCACCGCAGATTGTCGCCCTAGACTTCAAACCGGTACCCGAGAAGTTGGCGCGCTGGGCGGAACTCGGCGTCACCGAGGTGCTGTTCGGTTTGCCGGATCGCCCCGAAGACGAGATCGCCGCGTATGTGGAGCGACTGGCCGGCAAACTGGCCGCGCTGGTGTGACGAGCAGACGCAGAATCGCACGAATCCGCCTCGCGGAGTGCGATTCTGCGTCTGCTCGCCCTACAAACTGCAGCGGTTGCCGTAGTCGAAGGAGCGCACCCGGACCGGTCGGCCAAGCGGGTCGCCGTCGGTCAGCACAGCGATCAACTCGTCGTCCTCGGTGGTGGCCAAAAACCGGCTGCCGTCATCGAGTCGGCCGATGACGATCCCGGTCGGCCGCCCGTTGTCGCGGCGCACGGTGTAGGTCTCGACGGTGGCGGGGCCGTCGGCGTTCTCGGTCACCGGCACGGTCGGCGCACTGTCGATCTGGGCCTGCAACTGCGTGCTGCCATCGGGCTTCCATTGCACCGGAGTGGTGGAGTAGATACCGACCGAGTACTTGCTCATGATGCCGCCGTTGGCGCCGACGAGGCCGAATTGCCCTGGCGCGCTGCGTATTCGGGCCACCGTCTCGGCGATGCCGTGCATCGAGTAGTTGTTGCCCGCGCCGCCGAAGAACGGCAGCCCACCGGTCAGGGTCAGCCCGCGCGGATCGTCGGGCGCAATGCCCATGCCGTCGCAAATGTTGAACACCGGCACCGGAAAGCAGCTGTACAGGTCGAAGGTGGCGAGGTCGTCGACGCCGATGCCGGTCATGGCCAGCGCCTCGCGCACCGCCATGACGGCCGACGGGGCGTGCCCGAGGTCCGGACGCTGCAGCAGCCCCTGCTCCTGGAGGTCGGCGTGGCCGTGCAGGTACACCCAGTTCTCCTCGGGAACGCCGAGGCGCCGGGCCGCCGCCACCGACATCAGCAGTGCCGCCGCCCCTTGGTTCACCTGGTCGCGGGCGACCAGCAGCCGCGGGTACGGCTCCGAGATCATCCGGTTGCGCTCGGTCACGGTGACGAGTTCGTCGACGGTGTATTCGACCGGTGCGGCGGCGAACGGGTTGCCCGCCGCGACCTTGGTGAACGGCGCGAACAGCTCACCCATCCGCCGCAGATACTCGGCCGGCCCGAGCCCGGTTCCGGCCCGTCGGGCATTCTCCATCAGCGCGTACTGCGTCGGTGCGTCGACCAGACCGTGAATGACGGTGTAGCGCGAGATGATTCCGTCGATGCCCTGGCCGCGATCTTCCAGGTCGCCGTCGACGGTCTCGGTGAAGTCCGGCTTAGTCGCGTCGGCCTTTGCAAAATGCCGCAGGGTCGACGTCGCATCGGAGCCGAACACCATTGCGGCTTCCGAGCGTCCGGTCGCGATCTCGGCGGCCAACTCGCTGACCAGGTGCTGGGGCCCCTGACCGCCGACGATCTCCAGAATCGCGCGAGCAGGCTGCGCGCCGATCCGGTTGGCCACGGATCGCGGGTAGTTGTTCGACCGTCCCAGCGGAGCGGTCGCGACGGGCCCGGAGATCTCGAATTGGCGCACACCGGCGATGGTGTCGATGGCCGCAGCCACCGATACGGCGTCGGCGCCGCAATCTTTCAGGGCGGTTTGGGCAGCGGCGGCGGCCAGTTCGACCGGTGACATGGCCCGGTAATCGGGGTCGTCGATGCGCTCGGCCGCCTGCCCGACACCGACGACGACGGGCGTGCGCGGATCGAGATTCATAGCCTTACTATCTACCGCAGTCCGGTCCCGGGCGCGTCAGCGACCCCCGCGAGCAGACACAAAAGCACCCGCACGCTCGGCGTGTCGGGTGCTTTTGCGTCTGCTCGGCCTAGAGGGTGCGCAAGATCTCGCGAGCGAGGGCGGCCGTCTCCGAGGGCGTCTTGCCCACCTTGACACCAGCGGCTTCCAGGGCTTCCTTCTTGGCGGCCGCGGTCCCCGACGAACCCGACACGATCGCGCCCGCGTGGCCCATCGTCTTGCCCTCCGGGGCGGTGAATCCCGCGACATATCCGACGACCGGCTTGGACACGTTGGCCTTGATGAAGTCCGCCGCGCGCTCTTCGGCGTCACCGCCGATCTCGCCGATCATCACGATGAGCTTGGTGTCGGGATCCTTTTCGAACGCCTCGATGGCATCGATGTGGGTGGTGCCGATCACCGGGTCACCGCCAATGCCGATTGACGTGGTGAACCCGAAATCGCGCAGCTCGTACATCATCTGGTACGTCAGGGTGCCCGACTTGGACACCAGCCCGACGGGACCTGAGCCGGTGATGTTGGCCGGCGTGATGCCGACCAGCGACTGGCCGGGGCTGATGATGCCCGGACAGTTGGGGCCGATGATCCGGGTCTTGCCGCCTTTGTCGAGGTTGTAGGCCCAGGCATAGGCACTGTCCTGCACCGGAATTCCCTCGGTGATGACGACCAACAAGGGAATCTCGGCGTCGATGGCCTCGATGATGGCGTCCTTGGCGAACTTCGGCGGCACAAAGATGATCGAGACGTCGGCGCCGGTCTTCTCCATGGCCTCGGCAACACTGCCGAACACCGGCAGCTTGATGATCCGCCCACCCTTGTCCTCGTGGGTGACCGTGGTGCCGGCCTTGCGGGCGTTGACCCCGCCGACGATCTGCGTGCCCGCCTTGAGCATCCGGGCGGTGTGGACGGTGGCCTCGCTGCCGGTGATGCCCTGAACGATGACCTTGTTGTCTTTGGTCAGAAAGATTGCCATTAGCCAGTCCTTTCTTAGTGTCGACCCGCTGCGGCCGGCTTCGCCGCGCTTGCGATCGCCACGTCAGGCGCTCGCCAGCTGGGCCGCTTTGTCAGCGGCCTCGTCCATCGTCGCCACCAGCGTCACCAGCGGATGGTTGGCCTCGGCCAGGATGCGCCGGCCTTCGTCGACGTTGTTGCCGTCCAGCCGCACCACCAGCGGCTTGTTCGCCTCGTCGCCAAGGATCTCCAGCGCCTTCACGATCCCGGTGGCAACCGCGTCACACGCCGTGATGCCACCGAAGACGTTGACGAACACGCTTTTGACCTGCGAGTCGCCCAACACCACGTCCAACCCGGCGGCCATCACCTCCGCGGAGGCGCCGCCACCGATGTCGAGAAAGTTGGCCGGCTTGGCGCCACCGTGCTTCTCGCCGGCGTACGCGACGACGTCCAACGTCGACATCACCAAACCGGCGCCGTTACCGATGATGCCGACCGAACCGTCGAGTTTGACGTAGTTGAGGTCGTGCTCCTTGGCCTTGAGCTCCAGCGGATCGGTGGCCTCGCGGTCCTCGAACTCGACGTGGCCGGGCTGGCGGAAGTCGGCGTTGGCGTCGAGGGTGACCTTGCCGTCCAGCGCCAGAATCTGATCGTCAGGCGTGCGTACTAGCGGGTTCACCTCGACCAGGGTCGCGTCCTCGCCGACGAACAGCTCCCACAGTTTGGCGATGGTGACGGCGGCGGCGTCGAGCACCTCGGCCGGCAGATGGCCCTGCTCGGCGATGGACCGCGCGGTCGCCAGGTCGACACCCTTGACGGCGTTCACCGGAACCTTGGCGAGCCGGTCGGGCTTGGTGGCGGCCACCTCTTCGATCTCCATGCCGCCCTCTACTGAGCACATCGCGAGGTAGGTGCGATTCGCCCGGTCGAGCAGGAAGGAGCAGTAGTACTCCTCGGCGATGTCACTGGCCTCGGCCACCAGCAATTTCTTGACGATGTGGCCCTTGATGTCCAGGCCCAGAATGTTCTTGGCGTGTTCGTAGGCGTCCTCGGGGGTCGCGGCGTACTTGACGCCGCCGGCCTTGCCCCGTCCACCGATCTTGACCTGCGCTTTGACCATCACAGGTCGGCCGATCTCTTCGGCGATGGCCCGGGCGCCTTCGGCGGTGTCGGTCACCCGGCCGGGAGTGCTGGGCACGTTGTGCTTGGCGAACAGCTCTTTCGCCTGATACTCGAAAAGATCCATGGGCTCACTGTCTTCGCTTGGCATATAGGGAGGCGGTACCGGACTCGGCAACACGCACGGTGGAACTGTATCCACCCACCGAATCGAGCGCGTCGTGGCCCCGCCCCCGACGTGACGTTCGGAGCGGTTGGTGTGACACAGCTCACCGAGCGACTTCCGGAACCTAAACGTGATCAAGCTCACAATCCAGGCCCGACCCTGGCCTCGGGTTGCCAGCGCTGTAGGTCAGCGGATACCGTCTCAGGGTCCAGATAACGTTAAGGTCACGATCCGAGGACTTTTCAGGTTGTCGCAGCACCGATTGACACGTTCTCGCGTGGCTGCAGGAGCGGTACGTACCACCCGCCAAGGCTGGACTCCTCACCACCAGAACGAAGTCACCGAAATCATTCCACTGGACGGTTTCGACTTCGACGACCTCGACGATCTCTACGACACCGACTTCAGTGACCTGGAGTTCGATGTGGACTTCGCCATCGACAACGAGACCCGGGTACTGCGGGCCCCTGAGCTCGATGATCTGCACGACGTCGACAACCTGACTCCGGAGCGGCTGGCGGCCCCCACCGACGTGCTGGCCCGGGTGATCGTCGACCCCGATGCCGAACCGCGTCACTACCGGTCGGATGGCCCGGCCGTCGTCCGTCCGCGTCGCCCGGTCGCCGTACGTTCCGATCGCCCGGCCGTCGTCCGGGTGCCCCAGCGGGGCGGACAGCACCGCAAGCAGCCGACCAGCGCGGCCAAGGGGCGGCTGATGATCTCGGCAATGGCTGCCGGTGCGGCGGCCGCGGCCGGACATGCGGCCCTCACCCACTCCGACACCCCGAAGACCGACACGGTGCTGAGCGCCAATGCGTCATCGCTGCTCGGCGGGTCGGGCAGCAACGCAACCCGGGGTGTGCAGGTCGTCGCTGTACAGCCGGCCGGCAATGTCGCGACACACAACGAAGAGCTCGCCAAAGGAATGGCGTTCGCCCAGGAGCGTGCTCAGCGTGAGGCGCGGCTGCAGCAGCCGCTCTACGTAATGCCCACGAAGGGGATTTTCACGTCGAATTTTGGGTATCGCTGGGGTGTGCTGCACGCGGGAATCGACCTGGCCAACTCGATCGGAACGCCGATTTACGCGGTGTCAGACGGTGTGGTCATCGACGCCGGACCCACTGCCGGCTACGGAATGTGGGTCAAGCTGCGCCACGCCGACGGCACCGTCACGCTCTACGGCCACGTCAACAGCACGCTGGTCAGCGTCGGCGAGCGGGTGATGGCGGGCGACCAGATCGCCACCATGGGCAACCGGGGCTTCTCCACTGGCCCGCACTTGCACTTCGAGGTGCTCCTAGGCGGCAGCGAACGCATCGATCCAGTGCCGTGGTTGGCCAAGCGGGGACTCAACGTCGGCAACTACGCCGGTTGAGCCGTTGACCGAGCCGAACACTCCACCTCCTGACGCGCAACCGGCCGAGCCAGCTACGTCGTCCGAGTCACGAGCCCGGATCATCCGGCGCGCCCCCAGCGGCCCGATGCCGACCCTCCCGGAGTCCCCGACCACCCAGATTCCGCCGCAGAGCTATCCCGGCCCCCGTCGCTCGGCGCCTCGCCTCGATGAGCCGACCGCCGGCACGGCCGTCGCAGCCTGCGCGGTCAGCATCGTCAGCGGATGGGCCGCGTCGGTGGTGGCCACCGACCTGATCGCCGGCTGGTGGAGGACCGACCGCTTATTCTGCATCGCCGTCGGTTTTCTCGCGCTGGTCTTCGCGTTGGCCACCGTCTCGGGCGTGATCCTGCTGCTGCTGCACCGGCCTGTCGGGCGGTGGTTGATCGCCACGGGTGCGGTGGTCGCGTTGCTGACCTATGGCGGGATATTTCTCGCGGATGCCCGTGTCGCGTGGATCGTCTACCTTCTTTGGGTGCTGCCGGTAGCCAGCATCGTCCTGGCGTTGCACCCGCGAACCAAACGCTGGCTATTGGGCTAGCTGCGGCGTTGGGTGTGAAGCCGCGGCGTTGGGTGTGAAGCTGCGGCGTTGGATGTGAGGCCACGGCGTTGGGTGTGAAGTTGCGGCGTTGGGTGTGAAGCCGCGGCGTTGGGTGTGAAGCGGCGGCGTTGAAGGTGAACCAGCGGTGGTCTCGGGCCC
>NZ_JCALDF010000011.1:0-155385 GCF_059812725.1 Mycobacterium sp. NGS41 | reverse complement strand
GTCCGCTTTTCCGCCCTGGCTGCACAATGAAGTGCCCAGCTTCACTTTCAGCGCCAAGGCTTCACAGTCAACCACCGCGGTCACACGAGTCACCGTATCGGTGGATTGCCCGTCTGCTCGCTTGACCCGGCACCGTCCAGACAAACGGCCACGGCACCCGCCCCGACATGCACCGCCAGCACCGGACCCATCGGGGTAACCGTCGCCGGCTCGCACGCCGGTAGTCGCCGAGCCAGCGCGGCCGCCACTTCGTTGCCGCCGTCCGGGTTGGCGACATGGTGCACGGCAATAGCGGGCGAACCTTCCCCCACCACCTCACACACTCGGTCGATCATCGCTGTCGTGGCATGGCTGACGGTGCGAATACGTTGGGCCAGAACGAGTTTGCCGTCGTCGATGCGCAACAGCGGCTTGAGCGCCAGCGCGGTGCCCAACCATGCCTGGGCCCCGCCGATCCGGCCGCTGCGCCGCAGGTTGTCCAACCGGTGCACCACCATGAACGCCTGACTGCGCTCGGCCGCGGAACTCGCGGCGGCCGCGACGGTGTCCAGGTCGGCGCCGGCAGTGGCCGCACGGGCGGCCGCCAGCACAGTAAAACCGGTGCCCATCGCGGCGGACTTGGAATCGATCACCCGCACGGCCGGGCCGAGGTCCGCCGCAGTCCGTTGTGCCGCGCCGCAGGTTCCCGATAGCGCCGACGAAATGTGTACTGCCACAACGCCGTCGCCGCCACTATCGGTCAGCGCCTGCTGGTAAGCGGCGCTGAGTTCGGCCGGCGTGGCCGCAGCGGTGGTGGCGTGGCGTTTGTGGACGTCATCGGGAATCTCGTCCACACCGTCGCGCAGATCGGCGCCGTCGAGCAAGATGTGCAGTGGGACAACGCGTATCGCCAATTTTTCGCAGACATCGGCCGGCAGCCGCGCCGACGAGTCGGTGACCACGACGACAGACATCGGTTCAGCCGTGTGAATTCTGGCTCGGCACACCGGCTTCGGCCAGCGCCTTGAGCATCAGTTCCGCCACCGCCTGGTGGGCTTCGAAATTCCAGTGAATGCCGTCCGGGTTACCGAGTCCGCTCATAATCTGTTCACCCACAGCGGCTTTGAGATCCACCAACGGAATATCGTGCTGCTGCGCCCAGTCGGTGATGGCGGCCACGGTCCCCGCGCGGCCGTGGTGAGCCTTGCCGTACGTCTCCGCGATGTGCACCGACGGCAGCGACGCCACCATTGGGATACCCGGCCGGTTGAAATCGATTGCGCCACGAGTCTGTTCGAGGTATTCGGCACTCAAATGCGGCGGTAGCGCGGACCTGGCTATCGGCGACAAGCGCGGCTGCACCCACGCGTAGCCGTCACGGACCCAGCGCCGCAGCCGCGGCGGTCGCACGTAGCGAATCAGTTCCCGCAGCGCCGTCGGCAACACCGAAGGCAGCGAATCCATCCCGCTGGTGGCGAAGACTACCGCGCCCGCCCGGGGCAGCGCCGCCCAGGAGCGCGGGTCCTGCGTTGCCGCCCACCAGACGTCGCGGCAGGTCCAGCCGATACGGCCGATCAGCTCCAAATCCCAATCTAATTGTGAGGCAACGATATTGGGCCAAATCCGCGGATCATCGGCGGGCAGGCCACCGGTTGGGCCGTAATAGGACAGCGAGTCGGCGAAGACCAGCAGCGTCGGTCTGGCGCCAGAGGACATCCGCTTTTCAGAGGACATCGTTGGACACCTGCGCCGAAGCATTCCATACATCGAGGCGCCAGCGGATGCCGTCGAAATCATGCGAATCAGCGCCGTCTTCCGAATGGCCCGACAGCTGCACCCAGCTGCAATTGCCCATCCCACCCAAGACCGGCCAGTTGATGACCGGTAGCTTCAGCAACGCCGCAGACAAGGCGGCGATCAGGCCGCCATGGGCCACCAGCACCACCGGTCGCGCCGGTTCGCCCGCACCACCCCATTCGGGCTCACGAGAGACGATTTCGGCGACCAACGGCACACTGCGCGCGGCCACGTCCACCCTGCTCTCCCCGCCGTGCGGTGCCCACGTCGCATCCTCGCGCCAGGCCAGCCGGGCGCCGGGCGCCTCCGCATCGATCTGGCTGTGAGTCAAGCCTTGCCAGTCGCCCAGGTGGGTCTCGCGCAACCGCTCGTCCACCCAAACCTGCAGCCCGGTCCGCTCCCCCAGCATGAAGGCGGTGTCGGAGGCGCGATGCAAGTCCGACGACACGATCAGTAGCGGCTGCAGCTTGCCCAGCACCTCGGCTGCAGCGACGGCCTGGGCGCGACCCAGGTCGGTGAGCGCGCTGTCCAACTGTCCCTGCATCCGGCTATCGGCATTGAAGTCGGTTTGCCCGTGCCGCAGCATCACCAGACGACGGGTTCTCATGGCGCGCTCGCTGAGTTCGGCTGGTCGGACCCCAAATCCACCGGCACCACCGGGCAGTCACCCCATAGCCGATCCAGGGCGTAGAAGTTGCGGTCGTCCTGATGCTGGATGTGCACGACGATGTCGCGGTAGTCCAGCAGCGTCCAACGACCCTCCCGGGCGCCCTCACGGCGCGCCGGCTTGTAGCCCGCCCGGCGCATCTTCTCTTCGACTTCGTCGACGATGGCGTTGACCTGCCGCTCGTTGGATGCCGACGCGATGACGAAGCAGTCGGTGATGACCAGCTGACCGGAGACGTCGATGACGATGACATCATCGGCGAGTTTGGCTGCGGCGGCCCCGGCGGCGACCGTGGCCATGTCGACGGCTTCCTGAGTGGCCGTCATGCGTTGTTCCCCGCGGCCAGCGTGGACGTCGGGCTTACGGTCTCGTCGGGTTTGCGGTAGAGCCGACGTTTGGACACGTACTGCACGACGCCGTCGGGCATCAGGTACCACAGCGGGCGGCGCTGCTCGGCGCGCTGGCGACAGTCGGTCGACGAGATCGCCAGGGCGGGGATCTCGACCAGGGTCAACGCGTCCTCGGCCAACTCGCCCAGCACGCCGGTGATGTGGTCGTGGCTCAGTTCGTAGCCGGGCCGGCTGACGCCGATGAACCGCGCCAACTCGAACAACTCCTCCCAGCCCTGCCAGGACAGGATCGTGGCCAGCGCGTCGGCGCCGGTGATGAAGTACAGCTCGGAGTCCGGGTTCAGCGCGTGTAGGTCGCGCAGCGTGTCCCGGGTGTAGGTGGGTCCAGCGCGGTCGATGTCGACCCGGCTCACCGAGAAACGCGGGTTCGACGCGGTGGCGATCACCGTCATCAGGTAGCGGTCCTCGGCCGCTGACACGTGCCGGCGGCCCTTCTGCCAAGGCTGGCCGCTGGGCACGAACACCACTTCGTCGAGCTGGAACAGGTGAGCCACCTCACTGGCAGCAACCAGGTGGCCGTAATGGATGGGATCGAACGTCCCGCCCATCACTCCGAGCCTGCGAAGCTGCTTTTGCATGGTCTGCAAGCTTACTGGAGCAGCGGAAACGGTTGGGTCTAGGCAGTCCCGCAACCATTGACAAGGCAGGACGATTGGTGATTCCCAAGCGCCGACCCACGGAACTCGACGATCGTCGGCAAGCTGCTCGCACTCATAGATCGGCACGACGTGCGGTTCGTCGAGCCCCGCAGCGGACCGTGCCTCCCTCCATATGATGGATCCGCCGCCCATACCCTCCGCGCTGAGAGTTGACCTTCCGCTCGCGATGGACGAAGTGATCGCTACCGGAATGGCTAAGGAACCCGACGACCGGTATGCGACCACCAAAGATCTGGCAAAGGCTGCGTCAGCTGCGCTGGCCACGACCGCACAGCAGTCGGGCGTCTCAGTGCCAGATCCCCTTATCAGCCGCCAGGCTCCGCGCGAGCGTGACGGTAGCGTCACTGTGGGGGCCGAGCGTGACGCTAGCGTCACGCTCGGCACAAGAAAAAGACAGTCAGACCGGCAGCAGCTGGTCGATCACTGTGGCCAGCTGGCTGGCGGAGCGGCATTCGCGCATCGTGATCACTTCTTGGTAGCGCGGCACCGCCGAATCACCGCTGCCCCATAGGTGTTTGGGCTCGGGGTTCAGCCAGTGCGCATGCCGGCTGGCGGTCACCATGTGGGCCAGCAGGTCGGTTTCGGGGTTGCGGTAGTTGGTGCGCCCGTCCCCCAGCACCAGCAGCGAGCTGCGCGGCGACAGCACATTCGGAAACGCCTGCACGAACGACGCGAATGCGTTGCCGTAGTCGGAATGTCCGTCACGGCTGTAGACGCCGGCCTCGCGGGTGATCCGCTGAATCGCCACGGCCAGGTCGGCCTCGGGACCGAACATGTGGGTCACCTCGTCGGTGGTGTCGATGAAGGCGAACACCCGGACGCGGGAAAACTGTTGGCGCAGAGCGTGCACCAGCAGCAGGGTGAAATGGCTGAACCCGGCTACCGAACCGGACACATCGCACAGCACCACCAGCTCAGGCCGCGCCGGGCGGGGTTTGGCCAGCACCACGTCAATCGGCACCCCGCCGGTGGACATCGACTTGCGCAGCGTCTTGCGCAGATCGATCGCGCCCGCGCGGCTACGCCTCCGCCGGGCCGCCAGCCGGGTGGCAAGGGTACGGGCCAAGGGTGCCACCACCCGTCGCATCTGGCGCAGCTGATCACCGGAGGCCCGCAGGAACTCGACATTCTCGGAAAGCTGTGGGATGCCGTACATCTGGACGTGTTCACGGCCGAGTTGCTCGGCAGTGCGCCGCTTGGTTTCGGCGTCGACCATCTTGCGCAGCTGGGTGATTCGCTGTGCGGCAAGCGCTTTGGCGATCTGCTCCTGCGTCGGCGTGGGTTCGTCACCGTACGGGGCGAGCAGCCCGGCCAGCAGCTTGCCCTCCAGCTCATCCAGCGCCATCGCCTTGAGCGCCTGATACGAGGAGAACGACGGTCCCCGGCTGGAGTTGTACTTGCCGTAGGCCTCCACGATCCGCGCGATCATCGCGACCAGCCGCTCGTCCATGTCGGCGAGCTCCGGGTTGTCGGCGAGTAGATCCAGCAGCATCTGGCGCATCGCCTCGACGTCGTCGGGCGGCAGGGCGCCGTCTGCTTCGCCCGCACCCGCCTCATCGTCGGTGACCACCGCCCGCGCGCCCAACGCCGCGGGAAACCACAGATCGAACATGGCGTCATAGGTCTCGCGGTGATCGCGCCGGCGCAGCACCGCGCAGGCGAGGCCCTCGCGCAGCACCTCACGATCGCCCAGCCCGAGGGTGGCCATCACTCGTCCGGCGTCGACGGTTTCGGACGGGCCCACTGAAATGCCTGCCCCGCGAAGCGCTTTCACGAACCCGACCAGATGGCCGGGCAGCCCATGCGGGGCGAGCGGCCGGGTGGGTCGGATGCGGCGGGTGGCCATCAGTTGAGCCTCATCAGTTCAGCCGAAGTTCCCCGGACGCGCGCTGCTGGTCGGACTGGTGCTTGAGCACCACGCCGAGCGTCGCGGCAACCACCGCGTCGTCAATGGTGTCCAGACCCAACGCCAGCACCGTGCGACCCCAGTCGATCGTCTCGGCGATGGAGGGCAACTTCTTGAGCTGCATCCCACGCAGCACCCCGATGATGCGCACCAGCTCCTCGGCCAGATGCTCGGGCAGCTCGGGAACTCGCGACAGCAGGATGCGGCGTTCCAGGTCCGGGCTGGGGAAGTCGATGTGCAGGAACAGGCAGCGACGCTTGAGAGCCTCGGACAGTTCACGGGTGGCGTTGGAGGTCAGTAACACAAAGGGCGGCCGCTCGGCGGTGAGCGTGCCCAGTTCGGGGACGGTCACGGCGAAGTCGGACAGCACCTCGAGCAGCAGGCCCTCGATCTCGATGTCGGCTTTGTCGGTCTCGTCGATCAGCAGCACCGTCGGCTCCGTGCGGCGGATGGCCGTCAGCAGCGGACGCGACAGCAGAAACTCCTCGTTGAACACGTCCGTCTTGGTCGCCTCCCAGTCGCCGGACCCGGCCTGGATGCGCAGGATCTGCTTGGCGTGATTCCACTCGTACAGCGCGCGGGCCTCGTCGACGCCCTCATAGCACTGCAGCCGGACCAAACCTGACCCGGTGGCCTGTGCGACGGCCCGGGCCAACTCGGTCTTTCCGACGCCGGCGGGACCTTCCACCAGCAGCGGCTTGCCGAGCCGGTCGGCCAGGAACACCGCTGTCGCGGTGGCGGTGTCCGGCAGATAGCCGGTCTCGGCCAGCCGTCGCGAGACGTCGTCGATGTCGGCGAACAGCGGCGCAGGCCGAGCGGGCACACTCACAATCGAATTCTCCTAAGTACGGGCCTCAGGCCGGACGGGTCTGGCCGTCTCCCCACGCAATCCACTTGGTCGAGGTCAATTCCGGCAGTCCCATCGGGCCGCGGGCGTGCAGCTTCTGCGTGGAGATGCCGATCTCGGCGCCGAAGCCGAACTGCTCGCCGTCGGTGAACGCCGTCGATGCGTTCACCATCACCGCAGCCGCATCGACGCCATCGGTAAACCGTTGGGCAGCAGCCATATTCGTGGTGACGATGGCCTCGGTGTGTCCACTGCCGTATTCGTTGACGTGCTCGATCGCGGCGTCGACGTCCTCGACCACCGCCACCGCGATGTCCATGGACAGGTATTCGCGACGCAGCGCGTCCTCATCTGGGTTTTCGTCAAGACCACCGTGCACCGTCACCCCGGCGTCCTGTAGGGCGGACACCAGCCTGGGCATGGCCTGATCGGCGATCGCGGCATCGACCAGCAGCGTCTCGGCGGCGTTGCAGACGCTGGGCCGCCGGGTCTTGGAGTTCAGCAGGATTCGCTCCGCGAGGTCCAGGTCGGCGGATTCGTGCACGTAGACGTGGCAGTTGCCGACACCGGTCTCGATGGTGGGGACCTGGGCCTCGCGGACCACCGCGTCGATCAGGCTGGCCCCGCCGCGCGGGATCACCACGTCGACCAGGCCGCGAGCCTGGATCAGGTGAGTGACGGTGGCCCGGTCCGCCGCCGAGAGCAGCTGGACCGCATCGGCCGGCAAATCCTCGCTGACCAGCGAGGCACGCAACACCTCGACGAGCGCCTGATTCGACTTCGTCGCCGATGAACTCCCGCGCAGCAGCACCGCATTGCCGGACTTGAGCGCCAATCCGAACGCGTCGACCGTGACGTTGGGCCGGCCCTCGTAGATCATGCCGACCACGCCGAGCGGAACCCGCTGCTGGCGCAGCTGCAGCCCGTTGGGCAGGGTGTAGCCGCGCAGCACCTCACCGACCGGGTCGGGCAGGCCCGCGACTTGGCGCAGACCGTCCGCGATTCCGTCGATACGCTGCGAGTTCAGCGCCAATCGGTCCAGCATCGCGGCCGGGGTGCCAGCGGCCCGGGCGGCGTCCAGATCTTCGGCGTTGGCCGCCAGGATCAGCTCGGCGTGGGCCACGATCGTCTCAGCCGCGGCCTTCAGCGCATGGTCCTTGGCGACCGTCGGTAACAATGCGAGCGCGCGGGAGGCGACCCGGGCCCGGCGTGCGGCGCCGTGAACTTCCTGGCGCAAGTCGGGCTCTGGCTGCTGGGCCGTCCCGCTTTGGGATGGGGCTTGCAGGCTCATTTACTCAGGGTATCGGCGGTACCGGGGGCCTCACGTCTCGCCCCACCCGTTCGGTCCCTTGTTGGCCGTCGCTCAATCCAGCTTCACGGCAATGGCAATGCGTCGGCCGCGCGCAAACCGCAATGGACCGTTGCGAACCCGGTGCTCAGCGAGATGTAGCGGGCATCGACGAAGCCCGCTTCCAGCATCATCTTGCTCAGCTCGTCCCGCGACATCCAGGTTCGGATCGAATCGGCAGTGTAGTGATGGGCGTCGCGATGCCAGGCCACGGCCCAGCCCACCCTCGGCATCACGACAAAGTAGAGCAGGTCGTGAACGGCTCTCAGCCTCTTCGAGTTCGGCGTGCTGAAATCGAGCACCACCAACCGGCCACCCGGCCGCAGGACACGCCGGAACTCGCGTAGCGCCCGGCCCCGGTCGGCAACGTTGCGCAGCCCGAAGCCGATCGTGACGATGTCGAACGACGCATCCAGGAAACGCAGGTCCATGGCGTCGCCCTGCTGGAAGTCGACGGCCCCGGGCTGCCGCCGACGGGCGACCTGAAGCATCGCCGCGCAGGAGTCGACGGCCAAGACCTCGCCTTCCGGCCCCACCGCCGTCGCTTCGCGGAACGCCAGATCGCCCGTCCCCGTCGCAACGTCCAGGACTCGTTCGCCGGGCCGCAGGGCACAAAGCTTCATGGCCTGCCGCTTCCACACGCGATGCAGCCCGAGCGTCCACACATCGGTCATGACGTTGTAACGCGTCGCCAACACCGAAAACAGCTCATTGACGTAGCTGCCCTTGGCCTCGTCCGATTCGTTCCATCGCCGTGTGACCATCGCAAGCCTCCGCTTTGTTGTTTGGCAGTATGCGCTTGGCGCCGGCCCGCAGTATGCGAGTTCGTGGAGTTCGTTGTCGGCCGGCTTGGTGGCTGCGCGACCACTAACGTCGATGGAATGACGACGCGTGTCTGTGTGGTCGGCAGCGTGAACATGGATATGACGACGCACGTCGAGAGTCTGCCGCGCCGGGGTGAGACGGTGCTGGCCTCGTCGGTGACCTACTCACCGGGGGGCAAGGGCGGCAATCAGGCCGTGGCCGCCGCACGAGCGGGCGCGCAGGTCCAGTTCGTCGGAGCGGTCGGAGACGACCCTGCCGCCGAGCAACTGCGGGCTCACCTGCTGGCCAATGGCGTTGGGCTGGATGGGATCGCCACCGTGCCCGGACCCAGCGGGACGGCGCTCATCGCGGTGGATGCCGACGGGGAGAACATCATCGTGGTGGCGCCGGGCGCCAACGGGCGGCTGAGTGTCGAGAACGCGGCAGCACGGACGGTGCTCACCGACTGCGATGTGTTGTTGACCCAGTTCGAGATTCCGGTCGCGACGGCGCTGAGCGCAGCCCGGTCAGCCCGGTCGGCCGGAGCGGTCGTGATGGTCAATGCGTCACCGGCAGGTCAGGATCACAGCGCGTTGGCCGAACTCGCGGCAGTCGCCGACGTGGTGATCGCCAACGAATCCGAAGCCGACGAATGGCCATGGCAGCCAACCCACTTCGTGATCACCCTGGGTGCGCACGGGGCCCGCTACAGCGGTGCCGATGGCGAGTTCGAAGTCTCCGCCCCAGCGGTTGCAGCGGTCGACACCACCGGAGCCGGCGACGTGTTCGCCGGAGTCCTGGCCGCGAACTGGCCGCACAGCTCAAACCCTGCGCTGCGGCTGCGCTCGCTGCAGCGCGCCTGCATCGCCGGCGCGCTGGCGACGCTGGTGCAGGGTGCGGGCGATTGCGCACCGGACGCCGACGCGATCGACGCGGCGGAAAAGAACGGCTGACCAAAACAACTCGCAACGGCCGAGCTAGTCTTCGGGCACCTCACGCTCAATTTCGTCGAGCCAGATCCGCGCTGACATGTCCGACGGTGCGCGCCAATCACCTCGCGGCGACAACGCGCCGCCGTGAGACACCTTGGGGCCGTTGGGCAGTGCCGATCGCTTGAACTGGCTGAACGAGTAGAACCGCTGCGCAAAGATCTGCAGCCAGTGCCGAATCTCCTTGAGCGAGTATGACGGTCGTTTGTCCTCCGGGAATCCCGGCGGCCAGATACCGCGGTCGGGATCGCTCCAGGCATGCCACGCCAAGAACGCGATCTTCGACGGCCGGAACCCGAAGCGCAGCACCTGAAACAGCGAAAAGTCCTGCAGGGCAAACGGGCCGACCTTCGCCTCGCTGCTCTGCAGTTCCTCCTCCTCGCCGCTGGGCACCAGTTCCGGAGTGATCTCGGTGTCCACCACCGACTGCAGCACCTCGCACACTTGCGACTCGAACTGCTCCGAAGAGATGACCCAGCGGATCAGGTGCTGGACCAGCGTCTTGGGCACACCGGCGTTGACGTTGTAATGCGACATCTGGTCGCCGACACCGTATGTCGACCAGCCCAGCCCGAGCTCGGAAAGGTCGCCGGTGCCCAGTACTATCCCGCCGCGCTGATTGGCCAGCCGGAACAGGTAGTCGGTGCGCAGCCCGGCCTGGACGTTCTCGAAGGTGACGTCGTAGACCTTCTCGCCGTGTGCGAACGGGTGGTCGATCTCCTTGAGCATCAGCTTCGCGGTTTCGGTGATGTCGATTTCGGCGAAGGTGACGCCGAGTGCCCGGCACAGCTCGATCGCATTGCGCTTGGTGCGATCTCCCGTCGCGAATCCGGGCAGCGTGAACGCCAGAATGTCGGTGCGGGGCCGCTTTTCCCGATCCATCGCACGTGCCGCGACGATCAGCGCGTGTGTCGAGTCCAGCCCGCCGGAGATTCCAATGACGAGCTTGGGGTAGTCCAGCGCACGCAACCGCTGTTCGAGCCCGGCGACCTGGATGTTGTAGGCCTCATAGCAATCCTGTTCCAGCCGTTGTGGATCGGCCGGAACGAACGGGAACCGCTCGACTGTGCGCAGCAGCCCGATGTCCCCGGCCGGCGGGTCCAGCCGGAACTCGATGGGCCGGAACGAATCCGTCAGCGCACGGTGGTGACGCCGGTTGTCGTCGAAGGTGCCCATCCGCAGCCGCTCGGAGCGCAGAAGCTCAAGATCGACGTCGACGACCGAACGGCGCTCTCCTTTGGGGAAACGCTCCGAAGCGGTGAGCAACACCCCGTTTTCCCAGATCATGGTCTGGCCGTCCCAAGCCAGGTCGGTACTCGACTCTCCCTCTCCCGCCGCGGCGTAGACATACGCGGCTAGGCACCGCGACGAAGCCGAGCGGGCGAGCAGGCAGCGGTCCTCGGCGCGGCCGATCGTGATCGGGCTCCCCGACAGGTTGGCCAGCACCGTCGCACCCGCCAGCGCTGCCTCGGCACTGGGCGGGACCGGTACGAACATGTCCTCGCAGATTTCCACGTGCAGCACGAAGCCGGGCACGTCGGACGCCGCGAACAGCAGATCGGGACCGAACGGAGCTTGCAACTCGCCAATCCGAATGGTGCCGCACTGGTCGTCCCCAGGCGCGATTTGACGACGTTCGTAGAACTCCCGATAGGTCGGCAGGTACGACTTGGGCGCCACGCCCAGCACGGCGCCGCGGTGAATGACGACGGCGGTGTTGTAGATGCGATGGCGATGCCGCAGCGGCGCGCCCACGACCAGCACCGGAAGCAAGTCGACGGACGCCGCGACGATATCGGACAGTGCGAACTCGACCGCGTCGAGCAACGAATCCTGCAGCAGAATGTCCTCGATGGAGTAGCCCGACAGCGTCAGCTCCGGGAAGACGGCCACCGCAACGGAGTCGTCATGGCACTCGCCGGCCAACCGCAGAACAGCAGCGGCGTTCGCCGCCGGATCGCCGATCGTGGTGTGTTGCGTGCACGCGGCGACCCGGACGAAACCCTGGCTATAGGCGTTGTAGAAGTCCATCTCCCCTCCATTCTCGCCCGGCTGGTGTCAACCCCGGGTCGTCGGGTATCAACACAGCATGAGCGACACTGCTGTGTTAGTGGTCGACATGCTGAACTCCTACGAGCATCAAGACGCCGAAGATTTGATACCCAATGTCGCCAAGATCATCGACCCGCTGGCCGATCTTGTCCGCCGCGCGCGTAAATCCGAGGCCGTCGACGTGGTGTATGTCAACGACAACTACGGCGATTTCACTGCCGAGTTTTCCGACATTGTCCGCGCTGCGCTCGACGGCGCGCAGCCTGACCTGGTGAAGCCGATCGTGCCGGGCGAGGACAGCCGCTTGCTGACCAAGGTCCGCCACAGTGCGTTCTACGCGACACCGCTGGAGTATCTGCTGAGTCGTCTGAAAACCAAGCGGGTGATCCTGACCGGACAGGTCACCGAACAGTGCATCCTCTACAGCGCGCTGGACGCCTATGTACGTCACTTTCCGGTGGTGGTCCCGACGGATGCCGTGGCCCATCTGGATGCGGAGTTGGGCAAGGCCGCGCTGAAGATGATGGAGCAGAACATGTCAGCCCAGCTCACGACCGCGGCAGACTGCCTGGGATAGCCTCGAACAGGTGACGGTTCGCTGTGCAGAATCGCCCGAGTTGGTCGCTCTGCTGGCCGGTCGCCGGGTCGCGGTGCTGACCGGCGCGGGGATTTCCACCGAGTCGGGCATTCCCGACTACCGGGGCCCCGATTCACCGCCAAGCAACCCCATGACCATCCAGCAGTTCACCTCGGATCAGGCGTTCCGGCAGCGGTATTGGGCGCGCAACCATGTCGGCTGGCGCCGCATGGACGACACCCGGCCCAATGCCGGGCACCGGGCGCTCGTCGCGCTGGAGCACGCCGGAGTGGTGACGGGCGTGATCACTCAGAACGTCGACCTGCTGCATACCAAGGCGGGCAGTCAAAACGTCGTCAACCTGCACGGCAGCTACGCGCAGGTGGTCTGCCTGGGTTGCGGCTACACCATGAGCCGCAGCGCGCTCGCCGAACGGCTCGAGACACTCAACCCGGGCTTCACCGAGCGCGTAGAAGCTATCGGTGGACTGGCGGTGGCTCCGGACGCCGATGCCGTCGTCGCCGACACCACGTCGTTTCGGTACCTCGACTGCCCGGCCTGCGCCGGCATGCTCAAGCCCGACATCGTCTACTTCGGCGAGAGTGTGCCCAAAGACCGTGTTTTACAAGCGTATTCGCTGGTCGACCAGGCCGAAGCGCTGCTGGTGGCGGGCTCGTCGCTGACGGTGTTCTCCGGCTACCGATTCGTTCGTCATGCCGCGTCCGTTGGCATGCCGATCGCCATCGTCAACCGGGGGCCGACCCGTGGTGACGGGCTGGCGGACGTCAAGGTCGACGGCGGCTGTTCGGAGCTGCTGGCACTGCTCGCCTCCGAACTTGCCGAGCTGTCCTTGGCGCGCCCAGACGCAGAATCGCCCTATCTGGCGCCGAAATAGGCGATTTTGCGTCTGCTCGCGCTAAGGAGGCAACCTTGTCAGAACGTGCAGGGCATGCTGCGGATACCGTGAATGAAGCTGCCCGCCAGGTACTCCGGCTCGCCAGCCTCGATATCGGGCAGCTGCCTGAGCAATTCTCCGAAGATGGCGCGCAGCTGCGCCCGGGCCACATGTGTCCCCAGGCAGTAGTGCTGTCCGCCGCCGCCGAAACCGATGTGCGGGTTGGGGTCTCGGCTCAGATCGAAGCGGTCCGGCTGCTCGAACACCTGGTCGTCCCAGTTGCCGGACGCATAGAACATCGCCACCTTCTCGCCCGCGCGGATCGTCTGGCCGCCCAGTTCGTAATCGGTTGCTGCCGTGCGCCGGAACGTCATCACCGGCGAGGCAAATCGGATGAACTCCTCGACCGCCATGCCGATGCGGTTGTCGAAGTCCTCCAGCAGCCACGACCGTTGCTGCGGAAAGTCGGTGAGTGCCTTGAGTGCGTGGCTGGTGGTCTGGCGGGTGGTGTCGTTGCCGGCCACCGCGAGCAAGACAAAGAACGCGGCGACATCGGCGTCGGTCAGCCGGTCGCCGTCGACCTCTGCGTTCACCAGCCCGCTGAATAGGTCGTCGCCGGGGTGGTCGCGCCGCTCGGCGGCCAGCCTGCCGGCGACCTGATGCAGATACATCACGTTTTCGAACATGACCTCCAACGGGTTGCGGCCGTCGAGAAAGATCGGATCGTTTGTCGACACCAGGGCATCGGCGGCAGCTGCGACGTGCTGACGCTCAGAGTCCGGAATCCCCACCATGTCCGACAACGTGCGCAGCGGCAGTTCCTTGGCGCAATGCTCCACGAAATCGGCCCCGCTGCCGGCAGCGCGGAGCTCTTCGACGATGGTCTTGGCGTTGGCTTTGATCGAGTCCTCGATGCGCCTGACCTGCCGGGGGGTGAACGCCGCAGTGGCCAGCTTGCGCAGCTTGGTATGCCGGGGCGGGTCCATCGCCAAGAAGGACTGCGTGCTTTCGAGCACCTCCTCGGGATAGTTTTCGAACATCACGCCCTTGCCGGACAGGAACACCTCGTTGTTGCGGCTGACGGCGACGATGTCGGCGTGCCGGGTGATCGCCCAAAAGCCGGGGTCGTCGGGATCGTTCAACATGGCGTCTTCGACCGGCGGATGCCAGCTCACCGGGCGTTCGGCCCGCAGCACGGCAAACGAGCGCTCCCGCTCGCCCGCGGTGGTGGTCCAGAACGCGCGCGAGGACAGATCCATCGGGTCATAGCTGCGGACGGTTGCAGGTGATGCAGTCATAGTGACGATCCTCCGTTAGACATAGTGTCTAGTCAAGATGTCAGCTACGATCTGAGGCATGCCGTCAGTCACCCGCAAGCCACAGGCGAATCGCCAGCAGCGGCGAGAGCAGCTGGAACGCCGCCTGCTGGACGCCACCGAGCGGCTGATGGGCGAGGGGGCCAGCTTCACCGAACTCAGCGTGGACCGGCTGTCCACCGAAGCAGGAATTTCGCGCGCCAGCTTCTACATCTACTTCGAAGACAAGGGCCACCTGTTGCGCCGCCTGGCCAGCGAGGTGTTCGCCGAGCTGGCCAGCGGCGGCGAACGGTGGTGGGGTGTGGCCGGGCGACACGATCCAGCTGACCTTCGTGCCGCGATGGCGGGGATCATTGCCAGCTTTCGTCGTCATCAACCAGTGCTGGTTGCCCTCAACGAGATGGTCGCTTACGACCCGTTGACGGCTCAGACCTATCGCGATCTGCTGACCGAAATCGCCGGACGCATGGCCCAGGTCATCGAGGCCGGCCAGGCCGACGGATCGATCCGCCCGGAACTACCCGCGGCCACCACCGCCAGTGCTTTGGTCTGGATGGTCGAGCGGGCGTGCCAACAGAACCTTCCGACCAAGCCACCGGACTACGATACCGAGCTGGTCGCTGTGCTTACCCAAATAGCTTGGGGCGCATTGTATCTAAAGTCAGCATCGACGCGGTGACGCCGGGAGGTCAACGGGCCCTGCGCAGCTCGGCGACGAAACGCCGTCCCTGGTTGTCGGTGACCTGCCAGGAGTAGGGGCCGATGAGCTGCGAGTAGCCAAGCATCTGGACGGCGGCGCGGCCGTCTTGCTCAACGCGGATGCCGTCGACACGCAGGCCGTTGGATGTTGTAAGTGCCCACATGGTGACTCCCTTTTTCTCGCTTGCTGTGAGAAAAGGGTCAGGGACAAGACTTCAAGGATTCTCAAAAGATCCTTGGAGGCACCGGCGGCTATACGGCGACCAAGTCGTCGGCGTGCACCGCGGGACGGCGCAACTCGCCCGGCAGCTCGGAGGTTGACCGTCCCATCATGCCGGCGAGTTCGGTTGCGTGGTAGGCGACCACGCCTCGGGCCACCATGACCGCGTCCGGACCGCGCAATTCGACCACATCCCCGGCGGAAAACCCGCCCGACACCGCGGTGATACCGGCGGGCAGCAGCGAGCGGCGCTGCCCCACCACCGCACGCACCGCCCCGGCGTCAAGGGTCAGCCAACCGGCCGCGTCCGCGGCGTACCGCACCCAGAACCGCCGCGCCGACATCCGGTCGGAGCGCGCGGCGAATACCGTGCCGACCGAGGCGTCGGCCAGGGCGGTGGCGGCGTCATCCGCGGCGGCCAGCAGCACCGGCACACCGGCATCGGCGGCCAGCAGCGCCGCCGACACCTTCGAGGCCATCCCGCCCGTACCGAGGTGGCTGCTCTGCCCGGCCACCACACCGTCCAGGTCAGTCGGTTCGGACACCTCGGCAATGAACCCGGCGCCCTTGGACTTTCGGGGATCGGAGTCATAGAGCCCGTCGATGTCGGACAGCAGCACCAGCGCGTCCGCGCCGACCAGGTGCGCAACCAGCGCCGAGAGCCGGTCGTTGTCGCCGAAGCGGATCTCGTTGGTGGCCACCGTGTCGTTCTCGTTGACGATCGCCACGGCATGCAGCGCCCGCAGCCGGTCCAGCGTGCGCTGAGCGTTGTTGTGCTGCACTCGCATCGAGATGTCGTGCGCGGTCAGCAGCACCTGTCCCACCGTGCGGCCATAGCGCGCGAACGCCGCGCTCCACGCGTTCACCAGCGCCACCTGTCCGACGCTGGCCGCTGCCTGCTTGGTCGCCAAATCGTTTGGGCGGCGCGACAAGCCGAGCGGTTCTATGCCCGCGGCGATAGCACCCGAGGACACGATGACGACGTCGGAGCCCGCCTTCATACGCCCCTCGATCGCGTCGACGAGACCGGCCAGCCGTCCGGCGTCGAACACGCCCGTGGACGTGGTCAGCGCGGTGGTGCCGACCTTGACGACGACGCTTCGCGCGGTCTTGATGGCGTCGCGCTGTGGGCTGGTCATGAGTCCTCAGCACGCTCGCGGCGCCGGCGGCGGGCCGCCTTGCGCTCCGCCGGCCCGACGCGGTCGCTGCTTTCCAGGCGCGCGTCGGTGCCGCGGCCGGACATCGCGACATCCACACCGGCGGGCGTCTGCGGTTTCCAGTCGAACGTCATCTCGCCGATGGTCACGGCGCATCCCGGTTGCGCTCCCAGCCGCAGCAGCTCGTCCTCGACTCCCAGGCGGGCCAGACGGTCGGCGAGATAGCCGACCGCTTCGTCGTTGTCGAAGTTGGTCTGGCCGATCCAGCGCTCAGGTCGCGCGCCAGTGACCGCGAAACCGCCGTGCCCGTCCGGCTCCACGCTGAAGCCGCTGTCGTCCACCGGCACCGGACGGATCACCGGCCGTCGGGCCACCACCGGCGGCCGCGCGGCATTGTAGGCGGAGATCATCTGCCATAGCCCAAAGATCAACGGCTGCAAGCCTTCCCGGGTCGCCGTCGAGACGAGAAACACCGGCCAGCCGCGCGCGGCGATGTCGTCGAGGACAAACTCGGCCAGCTCGCGAGCCTCCGGCACGTCGATCTTGTTGAGCACCACCGCCCGGGGCCGTTCGGCGAGATCGCCCAGCGCCGCATCGCCCTGCAATGTGGGTGTGTAGGAAGCAAGTTCGGCTTCCAGCGCGTCGATGTCGGAGATCGGGTCGCGGCCCGGCTCGCCGGTGGCGCAGTCGACCACGTGCACCAGCACAGCGCAGCGCTCGATATGCCGCAGGAAGTCCAGGCCCAGGCCGCGGCCCTGCGATGCGCCCGGAATCAAGCCGGGCACGTCGGCGACGGTGAACGCATGCTCGCCCGCGGACACCACCCCGAGGTTGGGAACCAGCGTGGTGAACGGGTAGTCGGCGATCTTGGGCTTGGCCGCCGAGATCACCGACACCAGCGACGACTTTCCGGCCGACGGAAAGCCGACCAGACCGGCGTCGGCGACGGTCTTGAGCTCGAGGGTGAGGTCGCGGGCCTGACCTGCCTCACCGAGCAGCGCGAAGCCTGGCGCTTTGCGGGCGCGTGATGCCAGCGCGGCGTTCCCCAGGCCGCCGCGACCACCGGCGGCGGCGTCGAAGCGGGTGCCGGCGCCAACCAGGTCGGCCAGCAACCGGCCGTTTTCGTCGAGAACGACCGTGCCGTCGGGAACTTTGACTTCCAGATCCGCACCGGCGGCGCCGTCGCGGTTGTTGCCCATCCCCTGCTTGCCGGAAGGCGCGGTGATGTGCGGGCGGAAGTGGAAATCGAGCAGGGTGTGCACCTGCGGATCCACGACGAACACGACGCTGCCGCCGCGGCCGCCATTGCCGCCGTCCGGACCGCCCAGCGGCTTGAACTTCTCGCGATGTACCGAGGCACAGCCGTTACCGCCGGAACCCGCCCGCGCGTGGATGACGACCCGGTCGACGAACCGAGGCATCGGGCTTCCCCTTACTTGTCAGCCAGATGCACACTGGCGACGCTTAGTCGGCGGTTCCCCCGGCCGCGACAATGCTGACAGTCTTGCGTCCGCGCTTGACACCGAACTCGACCGCGCCGGACGCCGTAGCGAACAACGTGTCATCGCCACCGCGGCCCACGTTGACGCCGGGGTGGAACTTGGTGCCGCGCTGGCGGACCAGAATCTCGCCGGCCTTGACGACCTGGCCGCCGAACCGCTTCACGCCGAGCCGCTGAGCTGCGGAATCACGACCGTTGCGGGAGCTGGAAGCGCCCTTCTTGTGTGCCATCGTTATTGTCTCCCGCTCAGTACTGTCTAGTTCTTCGCCTGACGGCTCATCACTTGATGCCGGTCACCTTCAGGACCGTCAGTTGCTGACGGTGCCCTTGCCGCTTGTGATAGCCGGTCTTGTTCTTGAACTTGTGGATCCGGATCTTCGGACCTTTGGTGTGCTCGAGCACCTCGCCGGTCACCGCGACCTTGGCAAGGGCCTTGGCGTCGCTGGTCACGGTGGCGCCGTCGACGACCAAGGCGACGGGCAGCGAGACATTCGCGCCGGGCTCGGAATCGAGCTTCTCGACCTTGACCACGTCTCCGACGGCGACTTTGTACTGCTTGCCGCCGGTCTTGACGATTGCGTAGGTCGCCATCGTTGCTCCTGCCTTAACTCTGGTCAGCTTCGCGCGCGTGCCAGCGGCCGTGCGCGTGGTGGGTCTTTGGCGCGGGATATATCTCCCGCTCGCCGGCCGAACCCTGATCGCTCAGCCTGGCGACAACTGTCCAAGGGTACGTGACCAGCGGCTACAGGGTCAAACCGCCTAGCGTGTACCCAAGATGGGGCTCGTCGTCGGTGTTGGCGTTACTCCACGTGGATCGGCGGGCCTGCCGGCCTGCCGGCCGCGCGGCGGCGGCGCGGACGGTCGGATGCGGTGTTCAAGGCGACGCCGGGTGCAGCGGAGGCCGCGGCGTCGTCGTCCGACTCGGATTCGGCCTCCTCCACATCGAGGTCCTCGTCGTCGTCCTCGTCGTCGTCCTCGTCCACGTCGAGGTCAGAGTCATCGTCGTCGAGGTCTTCGTCGATGTCTTCGTCGTCATCAAGCTCGACATCCTCGTCGTCGGTGTCGTCCGTGTCGTCGGTGTCGTCGGTGTCTTCGTCGGCGTCCAACTCGTCGGTGTCTTCGAAGTCATCCTGGTCGGTGTCCTCCAGATCAGCCCGACGCTGCTCCTCGGTCACCTCGTCGGCCTTGCCGGATTCCCCGTCAGTACGGCCAGCGGTGTCCGAGGCCCCGGACGAGCCTGCGGCCATTGCCTTGAACATGGGGTGCTCACCCGGAGCGTGAGCCGGCACCTTGGCCACGACGGGCTGGTCGGAGGCCTCCTCGGCGCGGCCCTTCTTCGACCGCCTGCCGCGCCGACCACCAGAGTCGGACTTGCGACCGCTCGCCGGAGCCGAGTCCACCGGGTCGCCGTGCAGCAGGATCCCGCGACCGCTGCAGTTCGGGCACGACGTCGAGAACGCCTCGATCAGGCCGGTTCCCAACCGCTTGCGGGTCAACTGGACCAGACCCAGCGAAGTCACCTCCGACACCTGGTGACGGGTGCGGTCGCGGGCCAGCGCCTCGGTGAGCCGGCGCAACACCAGGTCGCGGTTGGATTCCAGAACCATGTCGATGAAGTCGATGACGACGATGCCGCCGATGTCACGCAGCCGCAGCTGGCGAACGATCTCCTCGGCCGCCTCGAGATTGTTCTTGGTCACCGTCTGCTCGAGGTTGCCGCCAGATCCGGTGAACTTGCCGGTGTTGACGTCGATGACCGTCATCGCCTCGGTTCGGTCGATCACCAGTGTGCCGCCCGACGGCAGCCACACCTTGCGATCCATCGCCTTGGCCAGTTGCTCGTCGATGCGGTGCACCGCGAACACGTCTGGGCCCGGCTGGCCCTCCGAAGGCTCGGCGGGCTCATACTTGTTTAGCTTCGAAACCAGTTCGGGAGCAACAGAGTTCACGTATTCGTTGATGGTGGTCCAGGCCTCGTCGCCGGAGACGATCAGCCCCGCGAAGTCCTCGTTGAACAGGTCACGAATGACCTTGACCAGCACGTCGGGCTCTTCGTACAGCGCGACCGCGGCCCCGGCCGCTTTCTCCTTGGTTTCGGCCGCCTTAGCGTCGATCTGCTGCCAGCGCTCCTGCAGCCGGGTGACGTCGGCGCGGATGTCCTCCTCTTTGACGCCCTCGGACGCGGTGCGGATGATCACCCCCGCGTCGGACGGAACCACCTCACGCAGGATCTCCTTGAGCCGCTGGCGCTCGGTGTCGGGCAATTTGCGGCTGATCCCGGTCGACGATGCGCCGGGCACATAGACCAGGTAACGGCCGGCCAGTGACACCTGCGTGGTGAGTCGGGCGCCCTTGTGTCCCACCGGGTCCTTGCTGACCTGCACCACGACGTAGTCGCCGGGCTTGAGGGCCTGTTCGATCTTGCGGTCGGCCCCGCCCAGGCCCGCAGCCTCCCAGTTGACCTCACCGGCGTAGAGCACGCCGTTGCGGCCGCGGCCGATGTCGACGAACGCCGCCTCCATAGACGGCAGCACGTTCTGCACAATGCCCAGGTAGATGTTGCCCACCAGGGACGCAGAGGCCGCCGACGTCACGAAATGCTCGACGATGATGCCGTCTTCGAGCACCGCGATCTGGGTGTACCGGGCGCCGGGGTGGGGTGGCTCGGTGCGGACCCGGTCGCGCACCACCATGACCCGCTCGACGGCCTCGCGGCGCGCCAGAAATTCGGCCTCGGTCAGCACCGGTGGGCGGCGCCGTCCGGCGTCCCGCCCGTCGCGGCGGCGCTGCCGTTTCGCCTCCAGCCGGGTGGAGCCGTCGATGCCCTTGATCTCGCCGCTCGCCGAGCCCCCTGAGCCACTGCCACCGTTATCGCCGGCCCCGCCCTTGCCGCCCGCCCGGGGTGCCCGCTCGTGCACCACCGTGTTCGGCGGGTCGTCGGGTGCCGGACCGTCGTCGTTGTCGTCACCGGACCCCGACTTGCGGCGTCGGCGCCGCCGGCGCCGACGGTTGGCCGCCTCCGCCGAACCGTTCTCGTCGTCGCCGTTGTCTGTGTCGTCGGAATCCTCGCCCTCGGCGTCCTCGGCCTCGGCGGAGTCCCCGCCCTTCGGTTCGGTCTCGTCGCCGTCATCACCTGCGTCGCCCTGGCCGTCGGATCCGCCCTGTTCGCCCCGGCCGCGGCCACGACCGCGGCGGCCGCGACGACGCCGTCGATTGGCCGGTCGATCGGCCTGTTCGTCCTCGTCTTCGGTGTCGGAGTCGGCCTCGTCATCGTCGTCGGCGCTGGCCCGGGGCTCATCGGCCTCTACCGGTTGCGGCGCGACGAACAGCGGCATGTAGTGGGGCCGCTCTGCTGCGGTCTCCAGCATCAGCCGTGACTCGGGTTCCTCGGGTGTGTCCGCCTCGACACCGGCCTCGGCCACGGAATCCTCGGAGTCCCCTGCGGGATCGGCGGAAAGCAGCTTGCGTACCCGATCGGCATCGGCGCGGTCCACGCTGGAGTGCGCGCTGCGGATCCGCCCGTCGAGCGCGCTGAGCGCGTCCAGGACTCGCTTGCTGGTGGTACCCAGCGTTCGCGCCAGCGAATGAACTCTCAGGCGGTCTGGCAGTTCCTCGGCCGCTGTCGGCACTGGGGTCGTCTCTGAAGAGGTGTTCTCTGACGAAGTTGCTTCTGAAGATGGGCCACCGTCTACCACGTATTCTCCTCTAGCCCCCGGGCGCGTCCGTGCGACGCGGCCACGCGAGGGCTTCGCTATGGGCCCGGGTCACTTCTCCCGGGCTTGTGATGGTCTCGCGACGAGCAGCTCAACAGAACCCACTCGGCGCCGTGCTGAATGATGGCTCGGCATGCCGCGCCGCATCGCGGGATCGCGATGGTCGCGCTTGTCTAAGTCTTCATTCGGGTGTCCGACACCGGTCCGGCGACGTTCACCCGCGATCAGTATCCCACATCACTGAGCAAGGTCATCCGCTTGTGAGTTCGGTGCTGCAGCAACCGGCGCTGGTCGGCGCGCCCGACGCGGTTAGACGCCGGGAAACCACAGCGCGATCTCGCGCTGTGCCGATTCGGCCGAATCCGACCCGTGCACCAGGTTGAACTGCGTCTCCAGCCCGAAGTCGCCGCGGATGGTCCCGGGCGCGGCCTTATCCACCGGGTCGGTACCACCGGCGAGCTGCCGAAACGCCGCGATCGCTCGCGTCCCCTCGACAATCGCGGCCACTACCGGTCCAGAAGTGATGAATTCCAGCAACGAGCCGAAAAAGGGCTTGCCCTCGTGTTCGGCGTAGTGACTGCTCGCCAGCTCCGCACTGACATGTCGGAGTTCCAGCGCGGCGACGTTGAGGCCTTTGCGCTCGATCCGGCTGATGATCTCGCCGATCAGCCGCCTTTCGACGCCATCCGGCTTGATCAGTACGAGGGTCCGTTCGGTCACGGCGCAAAGCGTACCGTTGCCGTTGGCTGACCGGGCACAACCTCGCGGATCGAGACTGCGTCCACGGCTACGGATCGGGCCCCGGGCTCACCCTCACCGCAGGTTCGACGCCATCACCGCAGGCTCGGCGCCCGCACAGCGATCAGTCCGGGGCCGCCGGTCGTTGTTCCTGCCGGCGCCGGACCTCGGAACGCAGATACGCGATCAGCGCCCACACCCCGGCGAACAGCACGCCGACGAAACCCACGCCCGGATAGACCGCGAATCCGGCGAGCAGCACCACCTGCACGCCCAAATTCACCCAGATCGCCCATGGTCTGCGTTGCAGCCCGGCAAGCAGGATCAGCAGTGCGGCCACGCCGATCAGATAGCTCAGCGACGCCGCCGTCAGCCCGCCGCCGACCGCGCCCACCACAGGAATCGCCAGCAACACCACGATCGCCTCCAGCAGCAGCGTGGCGGCCATCACCGCGGCGAAGCTCTTCCAGGGGTCGGGCGTCTGGTCGGTCATTCCGGATCACGACCGAACAAGGTACGGGCAGCGCCGGCGGTGACAACCGAGCCGGTGATGACGATCCCGGTGCCGGAGAACACGTCTCCCTCTGAAACGGACTCGTCGACGAGCGCGGTCGCGGTGTCGATGGCGTCGCGCAGATTCTCGGCGGTGAACACCCGCTCCGGCCCGAATCGTTCGCGCGCCGTCGAAGCCAGCGACTCGACATCCAGGGCTCGCGGCGATCCGTTGTGGGTTACCACGACGGAATCGAAGACGGGCTCCAGCGGGGCGAGGATGCCGTCGACGTCCTTATCGGCCAGCACGCTGAGCACGCCGACCAGCATTCGGAAGTCGAACTCGCCGACCAGTGCCTGGGCCAGCGCGGCGGCTCCGGCCGGATTGTGCGCGGCGTCGATGAAAACCGTGGGGGCGCTGCGCACCCGCTCCAGCCGACCGGGGCTCCTGACGGCGGCGAAACCGGCCCGGACCGCGTCGACGTCCAGCTGGCGCTGCGCGCCGGCACCGAAGAACGCCTCGACCGCCGCGAGTGCCAGTACCGCATTGTGTGCTTGGTGCTCACCGTGCAGCGGCACGAAGACGTCGGAGTACACCCCGCCCAGGCCTTGCAGCTGCAGGACCTGCCCGCCGACCGCGACCTGGCGGCCCAGCACCGCAAATTCGGAATCCTCGCGGGCCACCGCGGCGTCCGCGCGCACGGCGGCGGCCAACAGCACCTCCATCACCTCCGGCGCCTGACGACCGATCACCGCCACGGTGTCCGGTGCACCCTCGGGGGCCCGGGTGATGATGCCCGCCTTCTCGCCGGCGATGCCTGCGAGGTCGGGACCGAGGTAATCGACGTGATCGATGCTGATCGGGGCTATTACGGCCACGGGGGCGTTGATCACGTTGGTGGCGTCCCACCGCCCGCCCATGCCCACCTCGACCACCGCGACCTCGACGGGGGTGTCGGCGAATGCCGCGAAGGCCATCGCGGTGAGCACCTCGAACTTGCTCATTGCCGGTCCACCGGCGGCCTGTGACTGGGCATCGATCATCTGCACGAACGGCTCGATCTCGCGGTAGGTCGCCACGTACTGCGCCGGGCTGATCGGCTCTGCGTCGATCGCGATGCGTTCGACCGCCGATTGCAGGTGCGGACTGGTGGTCCGGCCGGTGCGCCGCTGTAGCGCGGTGAGCAACGCGTCGACCATTCGCGCCACCGAGGTCTTGCCGTTGGTCCCGGCGATGTGGATCGACGGGTAGCTCAGTTGCGGCGAGCCCAGCAGGTCCATCAACGCGCTGATCCGACTCAGGCTGGGCTCGATACGGGTCTCCGGCCAGCGCTGGTCCAGCAGGTGCTCGACTTGCAGCAGCGACGCGATCTCATCCGGCGTGGGAGCTGCACGGGTGGCATGCGGCGGGTGCGCGGGCTCGGAAGACGGGAAACTCATTGCAGCGCAGCCAGCCTGGCCGCAATCCGGTCCGTTTCCTCGGTCGCCAGCCGTTGACGGTCGCGAATCTTGCCGACGACGGCCTCCGGCGCCTTGGCAAGGAAGTCGTCGTTGGCCAGTTTGGCGGTGGTCGACGACAGCTCCTTTTGCGCTGCGGCCAAATCCTTTTCCAGGCGGCGGCGCTCGGCTGCCACGTCGATGGTGCCCGAGGTGTCGAGTTCGACCACGACGGTGCTTCGCATGTTGGGACCGACCCGGACCTCCAGCGACGCCGTCGCACCGAAATCCGGGCCGGGCGCGGTGAGCCAGGCCAACGATGTCACGGCGCCCACCTGGGTGGTCAGATCCGCTTCGTCCACTCCGGCCAACCGGCACGGCACCTTCTGCCGGTCCGCCAGTCCTTGGTCGCTGCGGAACCGGCGAATCTCGGTCACCAGCTTCTGCATATCGCTGATCCGCTGCGCGGCAACGGGATCCAGGCTGATCCCGGAGGACGACGGCCAGTCGGCGATCACCAGTGACTCTCGGTGGGTCAGCGCCTGCCACAACGCCTCGGTGAGGAACGGGATCACCGGGTGCAGCAACCGCAGCAGCGTGTCCAGCACCGTAGCCAGTACGGCGGTGGTGTGTGCTTTGCCGTCAGCCAGCTGGGCCTTGGCCAACTCGACATACCAGTCGCAAAACTCGTCCCATGCGAAGTGGTAGAGCGCCTCACAGGCGCGGCTGAACTCGTAGCCGTCGAACGCCGAATCAACCTCGGCGCGAACCTCTTCCAGCCGGCCCATGATCCACCGGTCGGCGTCGGTCAACTGGTCGGGACCGGGTAACGGCGCCAGCTCGGCACCGTTGAGCAGCGCGTACCGGGTGGCGTTGAACAGCTTGGTGCCGAAGTTGCGCGACGCGCGGACGTGGTCCTCGCCGACGGACAAATCGCCGCCGGGACTGGCGCCACGCGCCAACGTGAAGCGCAGCGCGTCGGCGCCGAACTGCTCCACCCAGTCCAGCGGGTCGATGACATTGCCCTTGGATTTACTCATCTTGCGGCCGGACTCGTCGCGGATCAGCCCGTGCAGGAACACGTCGGTGAACGGCACCTGCGGGCCGCGCCGGCCGTCGAGCGTGATGATGTCGTCTCCGCCCACGAAGGTGCCGAACATCATCATCCGTGCCACCCAGAAAAACAGAATGTCGTAGCCGGTGACCAGAACGCTTGTGGGATAGAACTTTTCCAGCTCGGGCGTATGGGCCGGCCAGCCCAGGGTGGAAAACGGCCACAGCGCCGACGAGAACCAGGTGTCCAGCACGTCGGGATCCTGCTCCCAGCCCTCCGGCGGTGTTTCGTCCGGACCGACGCACACCTTTTCACCGTCGGGGCCGTACCAGATCGGGATGCGGTGGCCCCACCACAGCTGTCGCGAGATGGTCCAGTCGTGCATGTCGTCGACCCAGGAGAACCAGCGCGGCTCCAGACTGGCGGGGTGAATCACGGTGTCCCCGTTGCGGACCGCGTCGCCGGCGGCCTTGGCCAGCGATTCCACCCTGACCCACCACTGCAGCGACAGCCGTGGTTCGATCGGTTCGCCGCTGCGCTCGGAATGCCCGACGCTGTGCAGGTAGGGCCGTTTCTCCTCGACGACCCGGCCCTGCGCCGCCAGCGCTTCCCGCACCGCGACCCGGGCCTCGAAACGGTCCATGCCGTCGAATTGCGTTCCGGTGTCGGTGATCCGGCCTTTGGTGTCCATGATCGAGAGCATCGGCAACTGGTTCCGCAACCCGATCTCGAAGTCGTTCGGGTCATGAGCGGGCGTGACTTTGACCGCGCCGGTGCCGAATTCGGGATCAACGTGCTCGTCGGCGACGACCACGAGTTCGCGGTCCACAAAGGGGTGCGGCAGCGTCTTGCCCACCAGGTCGCGGTAACGCTCGTCGGCGGGGTGCACCGCGATCGCGGTATCGCCCAGCATCGTCTCGACCCGGGTGGTGGCGACCACGATGTGTGGCTGCGAGTCGTCGAGCGAACCGTAGCGGAACGACACCAATTCGCCTTCGACATCAAGGTAATTCACCTCGAGGTCCGAGATCGCGGTCTCGAGCACCGGTGACCAGTTGACCAGCCGCTCCGCTTGGTAGATCAGCCCGGCGTCGTAGAGCCGCTTGAAGATCGTGCGCACCGCCCTCGACAATCCCTCGTCCATGGTGAACCGGTCGCGGCTCCAGTCCACTCCGTCGCCGAGCCGGCGCATCTGGCCGGCAATGGCACCGCCGGACTCGCGCTTCCAGTCCCACACCTTGTCGACGAACAGCTCGCGGCCGAAATCCTCTTTGGTCTTGCCGTCGACCGCGAGCTGCTTTTCCACCACACTCTGGGTGGCGATACCGGCATGGTCCATGCCCGGCTGCCACAGCACGTCGTACCCTTGCATCCGCTTGCGGCGGGTCAAGGCGTCCATCATGGTGTGTTCCAGCGCGTGGCCCATGTGCAGGCTGCCGGTCACATTCGGCGGCGGTAGCACGATCGAATACGCCGGTTTGGTGCTGGACGGGTCCGCGGTGAAGTAACCCGCTTCCACCCACTTCCGGTAGATCGCGCCCTCCATCGCATCCGGATCCCACGATTTGGGCAGCGAGTCGGCGGCAGAGCGCGGGCTGGCGGTCACCGGTCAATTCTAGGAACAGCCGCGGACCGGCCTGACAGCACCCGAATCCCCGCAGCGGGCCCGGTCAGCCCGCTGCGGGTGGCGTCTACCGCGCCGCGATCAGGGAATTGTCAGCACTTGGCCCGGATGAATCAGATCCGGGTTGCTGATGCCGCTGGCATCGGCGATGACCTGGTACTTGTTTCCATCTCCGTAGAACCGCTCTGAGATGGCCCACAGGGTGTCGCCGGACTCCACGGTGTAAGTGCGCGCGGCGGGTTCCGGAGGGGGCTCTGGCGCGGCTTCGCCGACGGGCTCGGCGACGGCGTCCGAGACGGCCTCTTTGTCGGTCTCGTCAGCGGCAGGCTCCGCGGCGGCCTCGGGCGCTGGTGGTGGTGGCTGGTCGGTCTCGGTCTTGGTCGACCAGGCCGGTCCGTCAGCGGCATACAGCACCAGATTGCGATCGTCCTGGAGCACGAGTTTGACGTCTTTCTTGCCCTTGGTGTCGCTGTGCCAGATCGGCTTGTCCGCCGTGTAGAGGACGAAGTTGCCGTCCGGTTGCACTTCGGCACGCACCACTTCCTGACCGTTGGTCGAGGTCGACCAGATCGGCTTGCCGCGCGAGGCCAGCACCAGGTTGCCGTCTTCTTGCAGCGTCAGGGTGTAGGCGCCATTGTTCGAGGCCAGCGATTCCCCCCGCACCAACTTCTGGCCTTTGGTGAGCGTGTCTGACATGACATTCCTCTCGTTATCCCATGGCACCGGCATTGCGCCGGGTGTCTCAGATTTCCTCAGCTGACTTAGATTTCCTCAGATGTCTCTGTCGGTTGGGACCGACCTACTGATCTTGGTTGGGTCTGGGCATCACCTTCTCGACGCAAATCGAACCCATCCCGAAACTAACGATGAACACTCCGGAATGAGCGCCGCGCTGGACTACTTCTTGCCGCCAAGCAGGCCGCCGAGAATCTCACCGAGTCCGCCGCCCTTGCTGCCCAGCACGCTGCCAAGGATGCCGCCGAGGGATGTGTCCTTGGAGCCGCCGAGGATGCTGCCCAATACTTCACCCAGGCCGCCGCCGGAGGCTTCCTCCCGCGCGGTACTAGTCTGCGCGCCGCCACCGGAAGTGAGCTGTTTTCCGACGTACGCCAACACAATCGGCAACACGACCGGCAGCAACTGCTTGATCAGGTCGCGATTGCCGGCACCACCGCCGGCCAACGCCGCTGCGACCTGATCGGTGTCATTGCCGCCGAAGAGTGTCGCGACCGCCTGATGCCCTTGGCTCTCGTCCACCTTGTCGACACCCCCACCGGCGTCAAGGAGCCCGCGCGCGCTAGTGGCGGCGGACTCGATCTTGGTGGCGTGTTCGGGATCATCCGAGTTCTGCTGCAGTCCGCCAAGCAGTACCGGTACCAGCGTGCGGATCGTGCTGTCGACTTCGTTTTCGTCCGCACCTAATTTGCTTGCGATGTCAGATGTGGGGATTTGTGCGAAAAGATCGTCAAGACCGGCCATCGTTGCAAACCACCTTCGTCGCTGAAATGGAAGAGCAAAGCCATCTTCGACACTAGTCGGACGCCATCGCGATCGACAGGCCTTGGCGCAAGCGGATTTCAAGTGCTCGGTCGGTCCAGCCGCTCCGTCTCTAGCGACACACCCGCAGCCGGGAACCGCGCCAGCAACGCATCGCCCATCGCGGCCGCGGGCGTGAGCACACCGCGCAGGTCGGAGAGCTTGTCGCGGTCTTTTGCCAGCGCAAGAGCGCACTCCCCCAGCAACACCGAGGTCGCCTTGTAGCCCGGGTCACCCTGCTGGGACATGCGCGCCACATAGCGGGCCCCACTGGTTGTGGTGGTGTAAGTCTCGGTCCGGTAGTAGCCGCGCTCCCGGGCAGCGTCACTCGGGCCGCTGCCAGGCTTGGGAACGACACGCTCCACCAGCCCACGCGGAAGCAGCCGGAAGTAGCGGCTGCCCAATCCGGTCATCACATTGCCGACCCCGCTGAGGACGGCCGACGCCACCGGCGCCACGGCCGAGGAGCCCAGGCTCATGCTTTCGCGATACTGGAACTCCCTGCCGTACACCCAATCCAGTAATGCATTGCTGCGGCGGACGATTCGGGTGTTCGTCGGGGCCATCATGAATCCGGCCGTCCACAGACCTTTCAGCTCCGGCGCGATCTGACCGCCACGGCGCCACGGCAGATCGGGCTGCCGGCCGAGATCAGGCTCCGCGCCACGGTCGGGGCTCAGGGTGTAGGGGTCGACGAACTGCCGACGCAACTCTGCGTCGGCGGAGACCGCACGCAGGAGTTCCAGCATCGACGCGATGGTTCCGCCGGACAACCCACCGGCCATGGAGCGCATTACGAAGTCGGTGTCGGTGAGCTCGCCGGCGCCGTCCTCCGCTGCCGCGCGGTACAGCGCGTACACGCTGAGATCCGAAGGGATGGAGTCGAACCCACACGCGTGCACGATGCGGGCACCGGTGTCGGCGGCCTGCTTGTGGTGAAAGTCGATGCTTTCGCGGACGAACGGTGGCTCGCCGGTCAGGTCGGCGTAGTCGGTGCCAGCCTCGGCGCACGCTGCCACCAATGGCAGTCCGTAGCGCATGTAGGGCCCGACCGTGGTGACGACCACCTGTGTCCGGGCCGCCATCGCGGTCAGCGTCGACGGCGACGAGGCGTCCGCCGTCACCACCGCCCAGGACTGACCGGACTCCCTCAGCGTGTCGCGCACCTTGAGCAGCCGTTCGGTTGACCGGCCGGCCAGCGCGATGCGGGCGTCCCCGCCCGCCCGGGCCAGGTACTCGGCCGTCAGCTTGCCCACGAAGCCGGTTGCTCCGTACAACACGATGTCGAATTCACGCGGCGTAGCGGTCACCGGACCGACGCTACCCCCGGCTAGATTGCGTTGATGGCGCGGATCGTCGTCGTCGGTGCGGGTATCGCGGGCCTGGCCACCGCGGTCGCACTGCAACGGTCCGACCATGATGTGCGCGTCGTCGAACGCCGCACCGACGCCGCGACCGGCGCCGCCATCAGTCTCTGGCCCAACGCGCTGGCCGCGCTGGACCGGCTCGGCTTGGGTGACGCGGTCCGCGAAGCAGGCGGCCGGGTTGCGGCTGGTGCGCTGCGCTGGCGCGACGGCTCGTGGCTGCGCCATCCCGCGAGTAACACCGTGATCTCCGCGCTGGGCGAGCCGCTGGTCGTGATTCACCGCTCGGCACTGCACGACATCCTGGCCGCTGCGGTGCGCCCCGGCAGCATCGAATACGGGCAGGCCGCCGACGGAATTGTTGCTACCGCCGACGGGATGCGGCTCAAGTTGTCGGACGACACGGTGCGCGGCGCGGACGCGGTGATCGGCGCCGACGGCACCGGCTCGATGGTGGCCAGCCACCTCAACGGCCCGCTGACCCACCGGTACGCCGGCTACACGGCATGGCGCGGGATCGCCGACTACGCCATGGACCCCGAACTGGCCGGCGCGACGCTTGGGCCCGGGGCCGAAACCGGCCACGTCCCGATCGGGCCGGACCGGACATATTGGTACACCACCGAGCGCGCGCCCGAGGGGCAGCTGGCGCCCGACGGTGAGTTGCCGTACCTGCGGGCCAAGCTGGCCGACTGGCCGGAACCCATCCCTGAAGTGCTGGCCGCGACGGCCCCGGCCGACGTGCTGCGAAACGACCTCTACGACCGCGCCCCAGCCAGGTGCTGGGCAGCCGGGCGGGTGGTGTTGGTCGGCGACGCGGCCCATCCGATGCGGCCGCATCTGGGCCAGGGCGGCTGCCAGGGGCTGGAAGACGCCGCAATCCTGGGGGCCTTCGTCGAGCGCGCCCCCGACCTGCCGACCGCCTTCGCCCGGTTCGCCGCCTTCCGCCGCCCGCGGATCACGTCGCTGGTGCGCGAGTCGGCATTGCTCGGCCGGGTGATCAACCTGCGTCCGGCGTTTCTGAGCGCGGTGGCCTGCCGCATGAGCGGGCTGGTGCCCGAGACCTTGTTCATCCGCCATCTGGCGTCCGTAGCAGCGGGGTCGGCGTTCGCGTTACCCACCGACGCGTAGGCCGGTCGCCCCTGACTGTGTAGCGGATCAGGCCGCAAAAAGAGGATGCCGGGCGCATTGCGCCCGGCATCCTCTTTTGATTGGTTTATCAGCCGCGACGGCCGCAGACCGGCCAGGCGCCGATGCCCTGCGAGTGCAGGACGTTCTCGGCCACCCGAATCTGCTCCTCACGGCTCGCGCTCTGCGCGGATCCGGCGCCACCGTTGGCCCGCCAGGTGCTGGCGGTGAACTGCAGGCCACCGGAGAAGCCGTTACCGGTGTTAATGCCCCAGTTCCCGCCGGACTCGCAGGCCGCGATCGCGTCCCAGTTCACGCTGTACGCCTTGGGCGCGGGGGGCGCCTCAACGGGCGCAGCGTCCGCCGGCGGCGGCACGTTCGGGTCGAAGCCAAAGGGCGCGGGCGGGGCGTCCGGCGCGGGAGGCGCCGGCACGTTCGGGTCGAAACCCGCGGGCTCCGCCACCGGGGGCGCGTCGACTGGCGCCAGGCCGTCCGGCAGACCGGGCGGCAGGGCGTCCGGGGCCGGGGGCGCGTCGGGGTCGAAGCCAGGCGCCGCAGCGTCCGGGGCCGGCCCCGCGGGGGCCACGTTCGGGTCAAAGTCCGTCGGCTCCGCAATCGCGGTTCCGGCGGAGGGCAGTGTCACGAGCGTCCCTGTGATCGCGGCGACGATGAGCGTCTTGCGGACGTTCCTCAACATTGTTCCTTTCGCGGTGCGCGCGCGCCAAAGCCAGCCCACAGCTGTGGGTTGGGTAGCTGAATGCATCCGGATCCGTCCGGAACTAGCTGCTTCGGGACGTGCCGTCTCGGTTTCGGCACGACAGCGGGGCTATCGATCTGCCCGGCGGTGCTTACCGCCGGTCGCGGCGGCTGCTGAAGCTGCTGCCGTCCGCAGCCCCGCTCACACGCGGGTCCGTGGATTCAATTTTTATTGTGTTTCATATGCCCGTGGTCGGGCTATGTAAGGACGGTACGAGACAGAAATTCGTTCGTCATCTTTGACGCGCGCATATCTCGCTCCTATAACGACACGATCACGACGCGATCGTGGAATTGTCATTGCAGGTCAGCGAGGTATTTTCGAGTTACATCAACGCTGCGTGATCAGCACTTATCGTGAGCGGAATCACGCGGATTTTGTGAGCTGGGACACGGATTTGCCGGACCCGCAGCGCGGCTGGTCTCCGACTGGGCGTGGCAGCCGTCGCGGTGCGCCGATGCCAGGCCTTGTGGCGCGGACGCGCCGCGGCCGGCCACTCGCCCCGGCCAGCGGCACCGGACTCAGCTCTGATTATCAATTGGTCAGTACCAGAACATTATTCGTTGTCCACGCTGGCAACGACACCAGCAAACACACGCGACCGCGGGGGTTCGGACAGGAGTGCCCGCATCAAAACATCAATGAACCGAATTCTGCTCTGCATCAACGCCTTTAGCAGGAAGAGCGGTTGGCGGCAAGCACTGCCGCCGTAAAGGCACGCGCGACCCGACGGGATGCGCCCAGGGGGCGCATCCAGCAAGCTCATTTCAACTAGGAAATTTGCCACAATTGCTGGTTAACGCGGGAACAGTCTCCCAAATCACCGCTCTTCCAACATGATTCGATGGGCAGCCACAGCCCGGGGTCGGCAAAGCAATAAAGCATTGTCGGACGCAATATTAATTAAACAGAAAAAGCACTATATAATCGGCCGTTTAATGGCCGTTCAAAGCAATTAAAATCAAGCCCCGGGATGTACCAGAGTGCGCAAGTCAGCCGCCGAGTTGAGGTTGGTCAGCGACCGGGATTCCGGCATCACGACCCGCTGAGCATCCGAAGCGTCGACCAATGCACGCATCTTGCGCTCCCCGGCACCGACCAGGACGTCAACCCGGTCGGCAAGGTCGGTCCGATACACCGCGGCCAGGTAGTGATCCCGCCCGTCCCACGGCAACACCACCTCGGCGCCCGTCTCGACAGCCCGGCGGGCAAGATCGTCGATCAACTCGACAGCCAGAAACGGCATGTCGACCGCGCAGACAAAGGCGAGCCGCGCACCAGCCCCGGCCGCCGCGCGCAAACCGCGCCCGGTCGCCGGCAAGGGACCGAGCCCCCGCAGTTCGTCACGCAGAACAGGAACCTGCAGCACCGGCAACGGTTGCCCCGGGGCCGCAATCACGAAAACGTGTTCGCAGCGCTGCCCGAGAATGCCGACCACATGCTCGACGAGGGTGCCGGTTCCCCCGGGAACCGGCAAGGTGGCTTTGTCGCGGCCCATGCGCCGGGATTCGCCTCCGGCGAGTACGACCCCGGCGAGTGAAAGTTCAGCCACCTCAGTCGACGGTCCAGGTGTCGCGGCCGCGCAGCAGCGATTGCAGCGCGGCGGCGTCGGACGGCTTCGAACTCTGCGCGGCCTCGACCTGGGAACGGGCCGCGTCATCGTAGGTGGGCCGGCTGACGTGGCGGAAGGTTCCCAGCACGGTGTGCTCGAGATTTTGGTCGGAGAGCCGGGACAGCGCAAACGCGTAGGCCGCATCGTCGGCGTGCGCGTCGTGCACGACGATCTCTTCGACGGCCACGTCGGCGGTCTTGGCCACTTCGAGGCTGAAACCCGACTTCACCACGCAGTATTCGCCGTTGGCGCCGAACACGATCGGCTCGCCGTGGCGCACGTTGATCACCCGCTGCTCGGCGCCTTCCTTGCGCAGCGCGTCGAACGAACCGTCGTTGAAGATCGGGCAGTCCTGCAAAATCTCGACCACGGCGGCGCCGCGATGCTGGGCAGCGGCGCGCAACACCTCCGACAGCCCGGCGCGGTCGGAGTCCAGCGCGCGGCCCACAAACGTCGCCTCGGCGCCCAGTGCCAGCGACACCGGGTTGAAGGGGTGGTCCAGCGAACCCATCGGCGTCGACTTGGTGACCTTGCCGACCTCCGACGTCGGTGAATACTGGCCCTTGGTCAGGCCGTAGATCCGGTTGTTGAACAACAGAATCGTGATGTTGACGTTGCGGCGCAGCGCGTGGATCAGGTGGTTGCCGCCGATCGACAGGGCGTCGCCATCGCCGGTGACCACCCATACCGACAGATCCTCGCGGGCCAGCGCCAGACCGGTAGCGATCGCCGGGGCGCGACCGTGGATGGAGTGGAATCCGTAGGTCTCGAGGTAGTACGGGAAACGGCTGGAGCATCCGATGCCACTGATGAAGACGATGTTCTCGCGACGCAGCCCGAGTTCGGGCAGGAAGTTGCGGATGGTGTTCAGGATGACGTAGTCACCGCAGCCGGGGCACCAGCGGACCTCTTGGTCACTGGTGAAGTCCTTGCCCTTCTGCGGCTGATCGGTGGTGGGGACGCCGGCGTTCTTCGTCAACTTCGCAGTCACACCGAGGTCGGTGCCCGCCAGATTTCCCATCAGGTCGGTCATGCGTTAGCTCCAACCCTGGCCGCCGACAATTTGGCGACCATCGTCTTGTCTTGCTCGAGTTCGTCCAGTCGCCCGGCTAGCGCGGCCCGGATAAAGCGCCCTACCTCGTCGGCCAGGAACGAGACACCCTTGACCTTGGTGACCGATTTCACGTCGACCAAATACTTCGCTCGCAGCAACATCGCCAGCTGACCCATATTCATCTCCGGGCACACCACCCTCGGGTACTGGTGCAACACATCGCCCAGATTCGCCGGGAACGGGCTCAAATGCCGCAGATGAGCATGGGCGACCCTGGTTCCCCTGCGCCGTGCCCGCCGACAGGCTTCACCGATTGGCCCGTAGGAACTGCCCCAACCGATCAACAGCAGTTCGGCGTCGCCGGTCGGGTCGTCTACTTCCAGATCTGGGACGCTGATGCCGTCGATCTTGGCCTTGCGTATCCGCACCATGAGGTCGTGATTAGTCGGGTCGTAGGAGATGTCGCCAGAGCCGTTGGCCGCTTCCAAGCCACCGATGCGGTGTTCCAGCCCGGGGGTCCCCGGAACCGCGAACTGGCGGGCCAGGGTCTCCGGGTGGCGGGCGTATGGTTCGAACGACTCGTCCGGTTTGGCAAAGATGTGCTTGATCGGCTTGAACGAGCTGACATCTGGGATCCGCCACGGCTCGGAGCCGTTGGCGATGGCACCGTCGGATAGCACGATCACCGGGGTGTGGTACGACACCGCGATCCGTACCGCCTCGACGGCGGTTTCAAAACAGTCAGAGGGAGATCGCGGCGCCACCACGGCCACCGGCGACTCACCGTTGCGGCCGAAAAGCGCCTGCAACAGGTCGGCCTGTTCGGTCTTGGTGGGCAGTCCCGTCGACGGTCCGCCGCGCTGCACGTCGACGACAATCAGCGGCAACTCGGTCATCACGGCAAGGCCGAGCGCTTCCGACTTCAGCGAAATGCCTGGACCCGAGGTGCTGGTGACGCCTAAAGCACCGCCGTAGGAGGCGCCGATGGCAGCGCAGATGCCGCCGATCTCGTCCTCGGCCTGGAACGTGATGACATTGAAGTTCTTGTGCTTGGACAGCTCGTGCAGAATGTCCGACGCCGGGGTGATCGGGTAGCTGCCGAGCATGACTTGCTTGTCGGCCAACCGACCGGCCGCCACGATCCCGTAAGCCAGCGCGGTGTTGCCGGAGATCTGCCGGTATTCGCCGGCCGGCAGCGAGGCCTTGGACACCTCGTAGGTGGTGCCGAACGCCTCGGTGGTTTCGCCGTAGTTCCAACCCGCCTTCAGCGCCAACACGTTGGCTTCGGCGATGTCAGGCTTGCGGGCGAACTTCTCCCTGATGAACTTCTCACTGGCCTCGATCGGCCGGCCGTACATCCACGACAACAACCCCAACGCGAACATGTTCTTGGCCCGCTGGCCGTCTTTTTTCGTCGCGCCGATGGACTCGACGGTCCCGAGCGTCAGCGTGGTCATCGCGACCGAATGCACGACGTATTCCTCGAGTTCATCGGTCTCAAGCGGGTTGGTTACATAGCCGACTTTCGTCAGGTTGCGCTTGGTGAACTCGTCGGAATTCGCGATGACCATTCCCCCGCGCGGCAGGTCGCCGAGGTTGGCCTTCAGCGCTGCCGGGTTCATCGCGACCAGCACGTCGGGGCGGTCGCCGGCGGTCAGGATGTCGTAGTCGGCGATCTGGATCTGGAAGGACGAAACTCCTGGCAGGGTGCCTGCGGGCGCGCGGATCTCGGCGGGGTAGTTCGGTTGGGTGGCCAGATCGTTGCCGAAGAGCGCTGCCTCCGACGTGAATCGGTCACCGGTCAGCTGCATACCGTCGCCGGAATCGCCGGCGAAACGGATAACGACATTTTCCAGGCGTTGCCGACTGGATCCGGTGCCAGAAGCACCGTTACGAGACTCGGCCGCGGCCCCGTTGCCGTTCGGATCCACGTCTCCGCCTTCCATCTGTTCTCCGGACAGGCACTCCGCCAGGTTACGCGCCGTTGGAGTGACTTCCCCCCGTCCTGACGTGCAAGTCACCAGCGGTATCAATTATGGCATTACTTTAAGGATTGGGTTGCAGAGTCCGGCCCGGTGTCTGCGTCTTCTTAACGGCTAAAAGCCGACGTCAACGCTATATACGTGGCCAAAACACCAGCAAACTGTGGTTTTGGTCACTTAAGAGCCAACCCGATCCGCAGCACAATCCGACGGCCGCCGACGGGCGCTAGAACACGTTCTATTTTTGCTGCTAAGCGAGTGCTCAGGCGGTCTTGTCGCGACGCTCGGCACGCGACGGTTTGCGCGGCACGATCGTCGGCAACACGTTGTCCTGCACAGTCTCCTTGGTGACGACCACCTTGGCGACATCGTCGCGGCTCGGGATGTCGTACATCACCGGCAGCAAGACCTCTTCCATGATGGCCCGCAGGCCGCGGGCGCCGGTGCCGCGGTGGATCGCTTGGTCCGCGATGGCCTCCAGCGCGTCGTCGGTGAACTCCAGTTCCACGCCGTCCATCTCGAAGAGCCGGATGTACTGCTTGACCAACGCGTTCTTCGGCTCGGACAGGATCTTGACCAACGACTCCTTGTCCAGGTTGGTGACCGAGGCGACCACCGGCAACCGGCCGATGAATTCGGGGATCAGCCCGAACTTGATCAGGTCCTCGGGCATCACTTCGGCGAAGTGATCGGTGGTGTCGATCTCGGCCTTGGAGCGGACCTCGGCGCCGAAGCCCAGGCCACGCTTGCCGACCCGCTCGTAGATGATCTTCTCCAGACCGGCGAACGCCCCCGCGACGATGAACAACACGTTGGTGGTGTCGATCTGGATGAACTCCTGGTGCGGGTGCTTGCGGCCGCCCTGCGGAGGTACCGACGCCTGGGTGCCCTCCAGGATTTTCAGCAGGGCCTGCTGAACGCCCTCACCGGATACGTCGCGGGTGATCGACGGGTTCTCGCTCTTGCGGGCGATCTTGTCGACCTCATCGATGTAGATGATGCCGGTCTCGGCGCGCTTGACGTCGTAGTCGGCGGCCTGGATGAGTTTGAGCAAGATGTTCTCGACGTCTTCACCGACGTAACCGGCCTCGGTCAGTGCGGTGGCGTCGGCGATCGCGAACGGCACGTTGAGCATCTTGGCCAGCGTCTGGGCCAGGTAAGTCTTGCCGCAGCCGGTGGGCCCGAGCATCAGGATGTTGGACTTGGTCAACTCGACCGGCTCGTGCCGGGAGTCACGGCCCTTTTCGCCGGCCTGGATTCGCTTGTAGTGGTTGTAGACCGCCACGGCCAGCGTTCGCTTGGCGGTGTCCTGGCCAATGACGTATCCCTCCAGGAACTCCCGGATCTCGACCGGCTTGGGCAGCTCGTCGAGTTTGACGTCGTCAGCGTCGGCAAGTTCCTCTTCGATGATCTCGTTGCACAGGTCGATGCACTCATCGCAGATGTACACGCCGGGGCCAGCGATGAGTTTCTTGACCTGTTTTTGGCTCTTTCCGCAGAACGAGCACTTCAGCAAGTCACCGCCGTCTCCGATGCGCGCCATGATGCTTCAGGGCCTACTTTCTCGTTGGTTCCTTGTAGCCTGTTCGTCTTGCCTGCCGCGGGTATCCCACGACGCTACCCGCTTGCTGTTGCTCACCGCGACCGTTAACGCCGAATCGCGTGTTTGGTATTCGTGGGATATTCACGGCTGTCTGTCTGAATGAAACATATAGCCCGACCGCGCCCACGGCTTGTCGAGACGCGCTATCCGTGTCTCTGGCGTGTCGCGGTCGTTACCCGACCGAGCCGCGTGAGCCCCCGCCGCATGCGGGCATTACACCCGACGAATCGCCCTACAGTGGCGGTGTGGGATCCGTGCTGATCAGCGACGGAGGCCTGGCGACGGAGCTGGAGGCCCGCGGGAACGACCTGAGCGACCCGCTGTGGTCGGCCAAGCTACTGGCGGATGAGCCGCAAAAGATCGTCGAGGTGCATGCGGCTTATTTTCGCGCCGGCGCCACGATCGCGACGACCGCGAGCTATCAGGCATCGTTCGAGGGCTTTGCGGCCCACGGGATCGGCCGCGACGGGGCCATCGCGCTGCTGCGCCGCAGCGTCGAACTCGCCAAAGCGGCGCGGGACGAGGTCGGCGCGGCCGGCCTGCTGGTGGCCGCCTCGGTCGGACCGTACGGTGCGGCGCTGGCCGACGGCTCCGAGTACCGCGGACGCTACGGACTGTCCGTGGCGGAGTTGACGCGGTGGCATCGCCCCCGGCTGGAGGTGCTGGCCGCGGCCGGCGCCGATGTGCTGGCCCTGGAAACAATGCCCGACGTCGACGAGGGCGACGCGCTGGTCAACCTGGTGCGCTCGGTCGGGGTGCCGGCCTGGCTCAGCTACACCGTCGACGGGACGAAGACCCGCGCCGGCCAACCCCTCTCCGACGCGTTCGCGGTGGCCGCCGGGGTTCCCGAGATCGTCGCGGTCGGAGTCAACTGCTGTTCACCCGACGACGTGCTCCCGGCGATACGCCTCGCGGACATCGGTAAGCCGGTGATCGTCTACCCGAACTGCGGTGAGCGCTGGGACGGGCGGGCCTGGGTTGGCCCGCGGACGTTCTCCACGGAACTGGCGTCGGAATGGGTTGCCGCCGGAGCACGCATCATCGGGGGATGTTGCCGGGTGCGGCCGGCCGACATCGCCGAACTGGCGCAGACACATTCACCGAGCCTGTAATTTCGCAGGGCGCCACTCGCACTTTCGCTGCAGGATTACAGTTTCGGCGAAGAGACGCTAGGCGGTCTGCGCGGAGAGCTTCCGGTACTCCAGCACGGTGTCGATGATCCCGTAGTCCTTGGCCTCTTCAGCGGTCAGGATCTTGTCCCGATCGGTGTCCTTACGGATCACCGCGGCGTCCTTTCCGGTGTGGCGGGCCAGCGTGGTCTCCATCAGCGTGCGCATCCGCTCGATTTCGGCGGCCTGGATCTCCAGGTCGGAGAACTGCCCCTGAATCACGCCCGACAACGACGGCTGATGGATCAGCACCCGAGCGTTGGGCAACGCCATGCGCTTGCCGGGCGTCCCGGCGGCCAGCAGCACCGCCGCGGCCGAGGCCGCCTGACCCAGGCACACCGTCTGGATGTCGGCGCGGACGTACTGCATGGTGTCGTAGATCGCCATCAATGAGGTGAACCCACCGCCCGGCGAGTTGATGTACATGGTGATGTCGCGGTCGGGATCCAGCGATTCCAGCACAAGCAACTGCGCCATGATGTCGTTCGCCGAGGCGTCGTCGACCTGGACGCCGAGAAAGATGATGCGTTCCTCGAACAGCTTGTTGTAAGGGTTGGACTCTTTGACGCCGAAGCTGGAGTGCTCGATGAACGACGGCAGGATGTACCGCGCCTGCGGTTGGATCTGGTGGTGGTGAGTACTCACTGGACTTCTCCGTTGCTGATGTGGGCGGCGCGGGTGATGATGTGGTCGACGAAACCGTATTCGAGGGCTTCCGGAGCGGTGAACCAGCGGTCGCGATCGGAGTCCGCCTCGATGCGCTCGATCGGCTGTCCGGTGAATTCGGCGTTGAGCCGGAACATCTCTTTCTTGATGACGGCGAACTGCTCGGCCTGAATGGCGATGTCGGCAGCGCTACCGGTCACCCCACCCAACGGCTGGTGCATCAGGATCCGGGCGTGCGGCAAGGCGTAGCGCTTGCCCTTGGTGCCGGCCGCCAACAGGAACTCGCCCATCGAGGCGGCCATTCCCATTGCGTAGGTGGCGATGTCGCAGGGGGCCAGGACCATCGTGTCGTAGATCGCCATGCCGGCGCTGATCGACCCGCCAGGCGAATTGATGTAGAGGTTGATGTCCTTCTCGGCGTCTTCGGCGGCGAGCAGCAGAATCTGGGCACACAACCGGTTGGCGACTTCGTCGTTCACCTCCGACCCCAGAAAGATGATGCGCTCGGAGAGCAAGCGCTCATACACCGAGTCCGTGAGGCTTAAACCCAACGAGTTCGAACGCATGTCACTCACTTGGCTCACAGTGGGATACCTGCTTTCTTGAGGTCGTTATGCACCGACACTAGCCAAACCAACACACCGCGTGGGGGTCACGCATCCCGCGACCTGGGCGCGTTCGCTCACAGCGTCATGTTCCGGATGAGGATTCGGCCTCAGCGTCGGCTGCTTCTTCGGCTTCTTCGGCCGGGTCTGCTTCGTCAGCCTCGTCTGCCTCGTCTTCGCCGTGGGTGTGCTCGTGTTTGCCGAAGAGCTCATCGGTGTCGATGGTGCTGCCGTCGGTATCGGTGACCGTCGCCGCCTGGGCCACAGCCCTGATGGCCAGCTCGCGCCGCACATCGGCGAACATCGACGGCAGCTGGTTGTTCTGCTGCAGGTAGCCCAACAGCTGCTGGGGCTCGATGCCGTACTGCTGAGATGTGGCCACCAGTCGTTCGGTGATGTCGTCCTGACCGACCTGGACCTCGAGGTCATCGGCCAAAGCATCCAGCAGCAGCTGCCGCTTGACGTCCTTCTCGGATGCGGTGCGCGCCTCGGCGTCCCACTCCTCACGCGAAGAGCCTTGCTCGACGAGCAGTTCGTTGAACTTGGCTTCGTCGTTGTTGAGGCCGCTGAGCGTGTGGTGCATGACGCCCTCGATCTGCGACTGCACGTACGACTCCGGTAACGGCACGTCGACCTGCTCGAGCAGCGCCTCGAGCGTCGCGTTGCGAATCTGCTCGGCTTGCTGGCCGCGCTTGGCGTGGCGTACCTGCTCGGCGAGGTTGGCCCGCAACTCGTCGATCGTGTCGAAGGCGCTGGCCAGTTGCGCGAACTCATCGTCGGGTTCGGGCAGCTCGCGTTCCTTGATCGACTTGACCGTGACGGTGACCTGCGCGTCCTGTCCCGCGTGCTCGCCGGTCGCCAACTTCGCGGTGAACTCCTTGGACTCGTCGACGGACAGGCCGACCAGCGCGTCGTCGAGTCCGGCGATCAGCCGGCCGGAGCCGACCTCGTGCGACAGCCCCTCGGCGGCCGCGTTCGGCACCTCCTCGCCGTCGATGGTGGCCGACAGGTCGATCGAGACGAAGTCACCGGTCTGCACCGGCCGGTCCACCCCGGTCAAGGTGCCGAACCGGGACCGCAACGACTGCAGTTCGGCGTCGACGTCGTCGTCGCTGACCTCGAACGGTTCCACCTCGACCTTCAGGGCGCTCAGGTCGGGCAGGTCGATCTTCGGCCGGACGTCGACCTCGGCGGTGAAGGCCAGGTCCTGGCCGTACTCCTTCTGGGTCACTTCGATCTCGGGCTGGCCCAGCGGCTGAACTTCGGACTCGGCCACGGCCTGTCCGTACCGGCTGGGCAGCGCCTCGCTGATGACCTGGTCGAGCATCGCCTCCCGGCCGAACCTGGCCTCCAGCAGCCGCGCGGGCGCCTTGCCCGGCCGGAAGCCGGGCAGTCGCACCTGTTTGGCCAGCTCTTTGTAGGCGCGCCTGAAGTCGGGCTCGAGCTCGGTGAAGGGCACCTCCACGCTGATGCGCACCCGGGTGGGGCTCAATTGCTCGACACTGCTCTTCACGGGTGTGCTCCTCGGAGATCTTTCTTTTCGGGTCGTTATTTTTGGGGTCGTTCCTGGTCGGTCGGTCGGGGTGACAGGATTTGAACCTGCGGCCTTCCGCTCCCAAAGCGGATGCGCTACCAAGCTGCGCTACACCCCGCACTGACCTCGCGATCCTAAAGCCCTTCAGCGCCAGGTTGGGCACCGGCGTCGCTGTGACGTCCGGGACGTCCGGGACTCGCGGACCTCACAGCGCGGTTACTAAACAGCTTCGATTAGATTTGACGTCTGCCGCAACGTACAGTCGCGCTCGACTAATGCACGCGGGCGTAGCTCAATGGTAGAGCCCTAGTCTTCCAAACTAGCTACGCGGGTTCGATTCCCGTCGCCCGCTCGGACCAGGTGTTCGCGCAGAGAAAGGCGCCATGAGCGACCTTAACGATGCTCACACCCAAGGCTCGTGCGCATCGGCCTTCGTCGGAGTACGCGATGCGTTCGAGCAGAACTTCGCCACGCGCCGCGACGTCGGCGCAGCCGTCGCGGTGTGGGTCGACGGCGAACTCGTCGTCAACCTGTGGGGCGGCTCGGCTGACGCCGCCGGCACCCGGCCATGGCAGGAAAACACACTGACCACGGTGCTGTCCGGCACCAAAGGCATGACGTCCACCTGCGTCCACCAGCTGGTCGACCGGGGTGAGCTGGATCTGCAGGTGCCGGTGGCTCACTATTGGCCCGAATTCGGTCAGGCCGGCAAGGAAGACATCACCCTGGGCATGGTGATGAGCCACCGCTCCGGTGTGATCGGGCCGCGCACCCGATTGACCACCGAGCAACTCGTCGACTGGGACTTCGTCTGCGAACAACTGGCCGGTTCCGAACCGTGGTGGAAACCCGGAACCGCGCAGGGCTATCACATGACGACGTACGGGTTCATCGTCGGCGAGGTGTTCCGCAGGGTCACGGGTCGCACCGTCGGTCATTACCTGCGCACCGAGATCGCCGAAACGCTCGGCGCCGACATCCACATCGGCTTGTCCGCGGCCGAGCAAATCCGCTGTGCCGAGCGGGTGAACAAGCCGACGGGCCGACAGCTGCTGGCCGAGTTGGGTGCGCCCGGCTACCCGACCAGTTTGGACGAACACCCCAAGGCTGGGATGTCGATCGCGATGGGTTTCCTGCCCGACGACGACCTGGACACCGAAAACCTGCAGCTGTGGCGGGAGCTCGAATTCCCCGGCACCAACGGGCAGGTGTCGGCGCTGGGATTGGCCACCTTCTATAACGCGCTGGCCCAGGAGAAGCTACTCAGCCGGGAGCAGATGGAGCGCGTTCGGGTGTCGCAGGGCGGCCTCGAGCCTGATCTGGTGCTCGGTCCCCGGGTCGCCGACCATGGCTGGGGCCTCGGCTACATGCTCAATCAGCGCTGCGTCAACGGCCCCAACCCGCGCATTTTCGGTCATGGCGGGCTCGGTGGCTCGTTCGGCTTCGTCGACTTGGAACACCGGATCGGCTATGCGTACGTCGCGAACCGGTTCGACGCCACCAAGGCCAATGCGGACCCGCGCAGCGTCGCCCTCAGCGACCAGGTCTACGCGGCGCTCGGAGTCATCCCGGGTTAGGGGTGCGAGCCACCCCTCGGATGGCTCGCACCGGTCGGATCACGCTGGCGTACCCAGAATCAGCGCTGCCAAGGTTGCGGCTGCCATGGCCCCTGGTGGTCGCGGTCGCGGTCTTCAGGCGGGCCGTTCCAGTCACGACTGTGGTCCCAGCCGTCCATGTCGCGGTGGTGATCGTCGTGGCAGTTGCCGCCGTCCCAGTTCTGGCCCCAGCCCGGATCCCAATACTGTCCCGGGCACCAGTGGTAGGCCGGCATGGGTGTCGGCTGCGCCTGGGCGACGGACGCGACGCCCGCACCGGCCAGACCCAAACCGGCGGTCATAGCGAAAATTGTTGCGACTAAACGTGGAAGAGTTTTCACAACGCACTTTCTACCTGTCCAGCCTGAGCGAAAACAGTAGACGATGGCGTTTCTTGCTTATGGTTTCCTGCCAATTGACTTGGGCTTTCATAAACGTCAAAAACGTCAGGTCTGGCAGGTGGGGCACCAGAACAGGTTGCGGCCCTCCAGCACTGCGGTGTGGATTGTCGTCGCGCACACCCGGCACGGCTCGCCGGCGCGCCGGTACACGTAGGTGCGTGGCCGCCCGGGCCGGTATGACGGCGGACCATGGTCGTGTTCGGGGGCGACCACGATGATCTTGCCGCGGCGCAGGCCGACCTTCATCAGCGCCACCAGATCGGTCCAGGCCGCATCGAACTCTTCCCGGCCGATCCCCTGTGCCGGCCGATAGGGATCGATGCGGTGGCGGAACAGCAGCTCGTTGCGATAGACATTGCCCACGCCGGCGATGACGGTCTGGTCCATCAAAAGCGCGCCAATCGGCCTGCGGGACTTCTGGATACGGGCCCACGCCCACGACGGCTCAGCGTCGGCGCGCAACGGATCGGGCCCGAGCCTGGCGACGACGTCGGCAACCTGACCTTCGTCCACCAGCTCACACACCGTCGGGCCGCGCAGGTCGGTGCCGTACTCGACGCCGACCATCCGCATCCGGACCTGTCCCACCGGTTCGGGCAGCGGCCCGTCAGCCGGACGCGCCCATTCGGTGAAGGTGCCGTAGAGACCGAGGTGCACGTGCACGATCGGGCCGCCGGCGTAGTGATGGAACAGGTGCTTGCCCCACACGGTGGCGCGCAGCAGCACCCGGCCGTCCACCACGGCCGCCGGATCGGCGAACCGGCCCTGGGGACTGGACACCGCGACCGGTGCGCGACCGAAGCGGCGCTGATGCAGCCGGGCCAGCCGGTGCAGGGTATGGCCTTCTGGCACGGGTGGCCCTCAGGCCGTGTCAGGACTTGGCGCCGGGGACCGGCGGCGCCTGATGGGTACGTTCGTATTCGGCGAGAATGTCGATACGCCGTTGGTGGCGTTCGGCGTTCGACCACGGCGTGGTCACGAACGCGTCAACCATCGCGAGCGCCTGGTCGACGGTGTGCATGCGGCCACCGATGCCGATCAGCTGCGCGTTGTTGTGTTCCCGGGCCAGGGTGGCGGTCTCCACGCTCCACGCCAGCGCGCAGCGGGCACCGGGAACCTTGTTCGCGGCGATCTGCTCACCGTTGCCCGAGCCGCCCAGCACGATGCCCAGGCTGCCGGGGTCGGCGACCGTGCGTGTTGCGGCGGCGATGCAGAACGCCGGGTAGTCGTCGTCGGCGTCGTAGCTGAAGGCGCCGCAGTCGATCGGCTCGTGGCCGGTCTTCGTCAAGTGATCGATGATCTGCTGCTTGAGCTCGAAACCAGCGTGGTCAGACCCCAGGTAGACGCGCATGCCCGACATTGTGCACGAGTTGCTGCACGGAGCCGTCACCCCCATCACCCTTGCCTGCCGACAGTGAACAGCGCGACGCTGATTCGGCGTGTCGCGCCGGAAAGTTCACAGTGGGCGCTGGGGCGGCTAGTCGAACTGGGGGGGCTCGGTGCGGGTCCGCTTGAGTTCGAAGAAGTGCGGGTAGGCCGCGAACGTCACCGAGGCGTCCCAAAGCTTGCCGGCCTCCTCGCCGCGCGGGATCTTGGACAGCACCGGGCCGAAGAACGCCACACCGTTGACGTGGATGGTGGGGGTACCGACGTCTTCACCGACCGCGTCCATCCCGGCGTGGTGGCTCTTGCGCAATGCGTCGTCGTAGGCGTCGCTGGTCGCGGCCTCGGCCAGGTCCGCCGGCAGTCCGGCGTCGGCCAGGGAAAGCTTGATGACCTCGTCGAGGTCCTTGTTGCCCTCGTTGTGAATCCGGGTGCCCATCGCGGCGTACAGCGGAGCCAGCACAGCGGCGCCATGGGCCTGCTCGGCGGCGATTGCCACCCGTACCGGGCCCCAGGCCTTCTTCATGTTTTCGCGGTACTGCTCGGGCAGGTCCTCACGGTTCTCGTTGAGCACCGCGAGGCTCATGACGTGAAAGTTCACCTCGATGTCGCGAACCTTCTCCACCTCGAGAACCCAGCGCGACGTAATCCAGCACCACGGACACAGCGGATCGAACCAGAAATCGGCGACGGATTTCTCGGGGGTCTTGTCAGCCATTACGCAGTCCTCTCCTAGGAAGTCTCATGACGGTCAGAACACCGTTCAAGACAACCGTAATCGCCGCGCGCCTGTTCCCGTCCCGACGTCTAAGTTGGAGCCCGTGGCTCTTCCTAACCTCACGCGGGACCAGGCTGTCGAACGCGCCGACCTGATTACCGTCGCCAGCTACCAGCTCGATCTCGACGTGACCGACGGTAACGGCGCTCCGGGCTCCCGCACGTTCCGGTCCATCACCACCGTGGTGTTCGACGCGCTCGCCGGCGCCGACACGGTGATCGACATCGCCGCCGACACGGTCCGCAGCGCCAGCCTCAACGGCCGTGACCTCGACGTCTCCGGCTACGACGAGTCGACCGGCATACCGCTGACCGGACTGGCCGACCGCAACGTGGTCGTCGTCGACGCCGACTGCCGTTATTCCAACACCGGTGAGGGCCTGCATCTTTTCGTCGATCCGGTGGACAACGAGACCTACCTGTACTCGCAATTCGAAACCGCGGATGCCAAGCGCATGTTCGCCTGCTTCGACCAACCCGACCTCAAGGCCACGTTCGACGTGCGGGTCACCGCACCCAGCCACTGGAAGGTGATCTCCAACGGTTCCGCGACCAGCGTCTCGGACGGCGTGCACACCTTCGCCACCACGCCGCGGATGAGCACCTATCTGGTGGCCTTGATCGCCGGGCCGTACGCGTCGTGGGAGGACGTCTACTCCGACGAACACGGCGAGATTCCGTTGGGCATCTACTGCCGGGCCTCGCTGGCCGGCCATATGGACGCCGAGCGGTTGTTCACCCAGACCAAGCAGGGATTCGGGTTCTACCACAAGCACTTTGGCCTACCGTATGCGTTCGGCAAGTACGACCAGCTGTTCGTGCCCGAGTTCAACGCCGGCGCCATGGAAAACGCCGGCGCGGTGACCTTCCTGGAAGACTACGTTTTCCGCAGCAAGGTCACCCGCGCCTCCTACGAGCGGCGCGCCGAGACGGTGCTGCATGAGATGGCGCACATGTGGTTTGGCGACCTGGTCACCATGACCTGGTGGGACGACCTGTGGCTCAACGAGTCGTTCGCCACCTTCGCCTCGGTGCTGTGCCAAAGCGAAGCCACCGAATTCACCGAGGCCTGGACCACGTTCGCAACCGTCGAGAAGTCGTGGGCCTACCGCCAGGACCAATTGCCGTCGACACACCCGATCGCCGCCGACATCCCTGACCTGGCCGCCGTCGAGGTGAACTTCGACGGCATCACCTACGCCAAGGGAGCGTCGGTGCTCAAGCAGCTGGTCGCCTACGTCGGGCTGGAGCACTTTCTGGCCGGCTTGCGCGACTACTTCCGCACCCACGCGTTCGGCAACGCCACGTTCGACGACCTGGTGGGCGCGCTGGAGCAGGCCTCCGGTCGCGACCTGTCGGATTGGGGTCGGCAGTGGCTGAAAACCACCGGGCTGAACACGCTGCGCCCGGAATTCGACGTCGACGCTGACGGCAGGTTCACCCGCTTCACGGTCGTGCAGAGCGGCGCCGCGCCGGGTGCGGGTGAGACCCGGGTGCACCGACTGGCGGTGGGCATCTACGACGAGGATGTTTCCGACGGGTCCGGCCGCTTGGTCCGGGTGCACCGCGAGGAACTCGACGTGACCGGTTCGGAAACGGAAGTTCCTGCGCTGGTTGGTGTTTCGAGCGGCAAGCTGATTCTGGTCAACGATGACGACCTCACCTACTGTTCGCTGCGGCTGGACCCTGGCTCGCTGCAGACCGCGCTGCAGCGGATCGCCGACATTGCCGATCCGCTGCCCCGCACGCTGGTGTGGTCGGCGGCCTGGGAGATGACCCGCGAGGCCGAACTGCGGGCCCGCGGCTTCGTGGCCCTGGTGTCGGGTGGCATCCACACCGAAACCGAGGTCGGCGTGCTGCAGCGGCTGTTGATGCAGGCGCAGACGGCGCTGACTTCCTATGCCGAGCCGGGCTGGGCCGCCGAGCAAGGCTGGCCGCAGTTCGCTGACCGGCTGCTGGAATTGGCGCGCGCCGCGGAACCCGGCTCGGACCATCAGCTCGCCTACGTGAACGTGCTGTGCTCGTCGGTGCTCTCGCCGCGGCATGTGGAGACGCTCACGGCACTAGTCGATGGGGACCCCGCCGAGCTGGGGCTGGCGGGCCTGGACGTCGACACGGACCTGCGTTGGCGCATCGTGACCGCGCTGGCGACCGCCGGGGCCATCGACGCTGACGGACCCGAGTCGCCGCGAATCGACGCCGAAATACGACGCGACCCGACAGCCGCCGGCAAGCGACACGGTGCCCAGGCATCGGCCGCACGGCCGCAATTCGGTGTCAAAGAGCAGGCGTTCACCACCGTGGTCGAGGACGACACACTGGCCAACACCACCGGCCGCGCGATCATCGCCGGCATCGTCGCGCCGGGTCAGGCGGAGCTGCTCAGACCGTTCACGTCGCGCTACTTCGAAGCGATTCCCGGAGTGTGGGCCCGGCGATCCAGTGAAGTCGCCCAATCCGTGGTGATCGGCCTGTACCCGTATTGGGACATCAGCGACGCCGGTGTCGCCGCCGCCGACACGTTCCTGGCCGCGCCGGAATCGGAGGTCCCGCCAGCCCTGCGCCGGCTGGTCCTGGAAGGCCAGGCGGCCGTGAAGCGGTCGCTGCGGGCCCGGAAGTTCGATGCCTCGACAGAAGGCTGATCAGCGGTACCCGCCGTCGGACAGCCCGGCGTCCTCCTCGATCCGGTTGGTCTTGCGAAAGACCCGCTCGCGGACCAGTTCCCGGCCGTAGCCCCTGATCATGCCCAGATAGCCTTTGGCCGCCCACTGTGCGCAGTGTCGCTCCTCGTGGTGCAGAACGCGGTCCAGGGCGAGGTTGGTCTCAAATGGCCTGCCGTCGTCGTCGGCGAACCAGGCGTGCCCGGACTCGACGATGAGGCGGAGCAGCTGGGCGTGGTTGCTCGGGTTTTTAGAGCCGATGTTGACCATGAAGATGTCGCCCCACGCGGTGCCGCCGTGCTGGCTGAGCAGACGCTGGATCCTGTTGCCGCCCAGACCCATCAGGATGCCGTTGGGGGTCGCGGCCAGGCGCCCGCCGTTGCGTTCGACGAACGCGACGTCCTGGTAGTAGCTCCACCGGTTCGCTTGCTGGCGGTCGGCGATCCGCTGCACCTCGGCGGCAGAGTACGGCGTCTCGGGGAAGTCGTTGGTGACGCCGGGCTGCTCGCCCGCCTTCCCGTAGTCGGTGCCCGCGTTGAGGATGTAGGTCATCAGCACCGCCATGCGCGCCGGCACGGCGCTGATGCCCGGGGGGATGAGGTAGAACGACTTGCCGACGGGGTCCTTGATCTCATCCATGTCCTGAAGCACCGCGAAACTGTCGGGCCCGATGCCGTGCCGTTGAGCGATCTCGACGATGACCGCGGCAGGCACGTGCCGGCGTTCGGCATTGACCAGCCACTGCTTATGGCCCCCTGAGCCAGGACCGCGAAGCAGCCCCGCATCCCGCAGCGCTTGCTCGTAGCGGCTCACCGGTGCCGGTGGGGGAATGCTCGTGCGGAAGCTAAGCCGGGGCAATTCCCGAGCTGAGCACGCGGATCGCGCTGACCAGCCCGTCGACCAGCTCGCCCTGCTCGAACGCCGAGGACGCGGCCGCGACCCCCAGCGGTGCGGCCGACTCGGCGCCGCGCCCTCGCACCGCCGAGCCGTAGACCACCTCGATGACGCTCTGGTTGGGCGAGACGGCCAGCAGCACGGCATTGTCCGGCGTCGGCACGTCGGCCAGGATCTCGCGCGCCCGCGCGGCGGTGTCGCTGCCCAGGTCACCCAGGTAGATGGCGAACCGCGCCTGTGACGCCCGCGAGCCGTATTTCAGCGCGTCGTCGATGGCGACGAGGTCCTTGATGGGGAACGGGTAGTGCACGGACAACTCTCCGGGCTCGGTGACCCCGGACAGCCGACCGCTGGTCGTCAGCGCCCAGCCCTTGGGGAGTTCTGCCGGCTCGATCGTCGCAATCTCACCACGTGCCACTGGCGCCACCTCCGACTGTGAACTGCGCTTCTCCATGACTCGCATGTCCGTGCGCGCCGCCGACCGCTTCGTCGGTGGCGGCCCACAGGATCGGCGGGTGTGTCCACGGCTCCGACAGCTTGTAGGTCGCGGGGTGGCGTGGCTTGCCCGCCCAGATCATGATCGCCAGCACCGCGACCAGCAACAGCGGAATCCCGATGAAGTACAGGTGGATCTGCAGAACGCTCACGACGCAAACCGTATCCCACCGGGCGGTGCCGGTGCAGCTAGGACTCGATAAACGTCAGGCCGCGCCTTCGCCGAGGTATCGGGCCCAGGACGGGTCCAGTTCCTTGACGGTGGACAGCAGTCGCCAGTGCTGCCCGGTCGGCGGCAACGGCGTCCGGCGCAGTGCCCAGCCGAGGTCGGTGAGCAGCTTGTCGCCCTTGCGGTGGTTGCAGGTCGAACAGCACGCGACGCAGTTTTCCCACGAGTGGTCACCGCCGCGACTGCGTGGCACCACGTGGTCCACGGTGTCGGCCTTGCCCCCGCAATAGGCGCAGCAGAAACGGTCGCGATGCATCAGCGCGGCGCGGGTCATCGGCACCCGGGCGCGGTAGGGAACCCGCACATAGGTTCGCAGCTGGATCACCGACGGCACCACGATCGACCTGGTCGCCGAGTGGATGACCGGCCCGGCCGGGTCGTCGTGCACCACGTCGGCCTTGCCGCACATCACCATCACGATCGCCCGCCGCATGGGCAGCGCGGTGAGCGGCTCATAGGTGGAGTTCAACAGGAGCACCCGGCGCCGACTCCAGATCGACACGCTGTCGTGGCGGTTGGGCGGATGGGTATCGACACGTGGATAAGTTTCGACACTATGCAGACATGACGCGGTCGGGGGCCCGGTTAACCCTGCCGCGGCACCGGAACTGCGGTGGCTGCGGCGTCTCTTGCCCTGCGCCATAGATCCTCCGCGGAACAGTCCACCATGATTCGACGCCGATCGCACCCTTATTGCAGGTGCGCGCCGTGTCGAGGCGGTGAACAACCGGCGGCTCCGGGCCGCCATCGGCCCGCCCAGGCGGCGGCGCTGGCGGATGCCCCACAATGGAGGAGATGGATCAAAGACAACAGTCTTTCTACGACGCTGTCGGCGGTGCCGAGACCTTCAACGCGATCGTTTCGCGCTTTTACGCACAGGTTCCCGAGGACGAGATACTGCGCGAGCTGTACCCCGCCGACGACCTCGCGGGCGCCGAAGAACGCCTGAGAATGTTCCTCGAGCAGTATTGGGGCGGCCCGCGAACGTACTCCGACCGGCGCGGCCATCCCCGGCTGCGGATGCGTCACGTCCCGTTCCGGATCACGCCTATCGAGCGCGACGCCTGGCTGCGGTGCATGCACACGGCGGTGGCCTCGATCGACTCGCAGACCCTGGACGACGAGCACCGCCGCGAGCTGCTCGAGTACCTCGAGATGGCGGCCCACTCCCTCGTCAACTCCCCCCTTTGATGGCCGAGCGAATCCGGATGGGCTTCGTCTCTCCTCGCGCCAGCGCTCGTCGCCCAAAGCCGGTGTGGTGGTCGGACGCCGTCTTCTACCAGGTGTATCCGCGATCGTTCGCCGACAGCGACGGCGACGGGGTCGGCGACCTGGACGGATTGACGGGCCGGCTGGATCACCTGAAAGACCTTGGCGTGGATGCGATCTGGATCAACCCGGTCACCGTCTCGCCGATGGCCGACCACGGCTACGACGTCGCCGATCCACGCGACATCGACCCGCTGTTCGGCGGGCTGGCCGCGTTTGAGCGGCTGATCGCCGCGGCACACCGGCTGGGTATCAAAGTCACGATGGACGTGGTGCCCAACCACTCCAGTTCGGCGCATCCGTGGTTTCAGGCGGCGCTGGCCGCCGGGCCGGGCAGCGCGGCGCGGGACCGCTATTTCTTCCGCGACGGCGCCGGCCCGGACGGGCTGCTACCGCCCAACAACTGGGAGTCGGTGTTCGGCGGGCCGGCCTGGACCCGCGTGGCCGAACCGGACGGCACCCCCGGCCAGTGGTATCTGCACCTCTTCGACGCCGAACAGCCCGATCTGAACTGGGACCACCCGGACGTCTCCGACGACTTCGAGAAAACGCTGCGGTTCTGGCTGGAACGCGGCGTGGACGGCTTCCGGATCGACGTGGCCCACGGCATGGCCAAGCCGGCCGACCTGCCCGATACCCCGGGCGACACCGAGGTGTTGCGCCACACCGACGACGACCCCCGCTTCAACCACCCGAACGTGCACGCGATCCACCGCGACATCCGCGCGATCGTCGACGACTATCCCGGGGCGGTGACCGTGGGCGAGGTGTGGGTCCGCGACAACGCCAGCTGGGCCGATTACCTGCGTCCCGACGAACTGCACCTGGGCTTCAATTTCCGGTTGACGCAAACCGAGTTCGACGCGGCCGACATCCGCGACGCGGTGGACAACTCGCTTGCGGCAGTGGCACTGCAGGGCGCCACGCCGACCTGGACGCTGGCCAATCACGACGTGGGCCGCGAAGTCAGCCGCTACGGTGGCGGCGCGATCGGGCTGCGCCGGGCGTGGGCCATGGCGATGCTGATGCTCGCCCTGCCGGGCGCGGCGTTCATCTACAACGGGCAGGAGCTCGGCTTGCCCGACGTCGAGTTGCCCGACGAGGTGCTGCAGGACCCGACGTGGGAACGGTCCGGACATACCGAACGGGGCCGCGATCGGTGCCGGGTTCCGCTGCCGTGGTCGGGCGACAGTCCCCCGTTCGGGTTTTCGGCCAATACCGACACGTGGTTGCCGATGCCGCGGGAATGGGCGGCCCTGACCGTCGAAAAGCAGCGCGCAGATCCCGGCTCGACGCTGTCGTTTTTTCGGCGGGCACTCGAACTACGCAGGGAGCAGCCTGAATTCGACGGCACCGGGATCGAGTGGCTTACCGCGCCGCGCAAAGCGCTGATCTTCCGGCGTCGCGGCGGTGGCCTGGTGTGCGCCCTGAACGCCGGCACCCGGCCGATCAAGCTGCCGCCCGGCAGACTCATCCTGGCCAGCGCGGCGTTCGAGGGTGATCGATTGCCACCGAACAGTGCGGCCTGGCTGGTGTAGCCAGTCACTCCTGTCTACCGCCCTATGTGTGGAGCCGGTCGGGTAGCGGCCAGGAGTGCACGTCGCTGCTGATGCGGTCGGCAGGCCAGCCGGCACGCTGGCAGGTTTGGAGCACCGCGTCGGCGCTGACGGCCGAGAACACTCCGAAGAAGGTTTGATCCTCGGGCACGATAAGCGCCATCACCAGGGTGACGGGCGGGACGTGAGTGTCGGCGGCCGCGGTACGGGCGAGGTGGGCGGCGGCGGCCTCGGCGGTCAGCGCGGCGGGACCGGATTGGTACCACTCGACCAGGAAGCATGAAATCGCCGGGACGGTGGTGCTCACCACGCTGACGGTAGCGACGACCGCCGAAGGTTGAATCAGGGATTTCCCTCGACATCTTTGTTTCGCAGCGCTACGGCCAGCCCGGCTCGGGACCGGATACCGAGTTTGCGGTAGATGCGGCTGAGGTTCATCTCGACCGTTTTTTCGGAGATGAACAGCTCTACGGCGAGTTGTTTGTTGGACAGCCCGGTCGCGGCCAGCGCAGCGATGCGCTGCTCGGCGGCCGTCAGCCCTTCACCGTCGCCGCGGGGACTGTCCAGGCGGGCAAGTTCTGCTCGCGCGCGGGACGCCCACAGCGGCGTGCCGAGCCGCTCGAAGGTGTCCAGCGCCTCGCGAAGCGTGGCCGCGGCGTCTTGCCTGCGTCGGCGGCGGCGCTGCAGCTGACCCAAAAGAAGCCGGGTGCGGGCCGTTTCGAACGGCATCGGGAGGCGCTGGTGGTGGACCATCGCTTGCTTGAGGGCGAGCTGAGCCCCGTCGAGATCGCCTTGCGCGGCGAGCACATGGCCGCGCCCGCGCGCGCCGATCGCCAACATCCACGGCCGATCATGGCGGGCTCCATTGCGCTCAAGGGCCTCGACCAGCGTCTCGGCCTCGTCGGTGCGGCCCAGGGCGCTCAGCGCCTCGATCGCGTCGGGCAAATGGCCGCCGCCTTCGATCTCGGTCCCGCGAGCTGGGTCGAAGGCCTCGATGTAGGGCTGCAGAATCGCGAGCGCGGCGGGGTAATTGCCCAGCGAAACTTCGAGAAAAGCCAAGCTGTTCGTCGGCTCTTTGGCCAGCTGACTCGCGCCGATCTCGTTGGCGGTAGTGATTGCGGCCTGTGCCGCGGCGCGTGCGTCGGCTTCGCGGCCGGTGTATGCGGCGGCAGCGGCCTGCTGGGTCCAAGCCGTGACCAGCACCAGGCGCCCGCCCATCTGTTCGGCGCGTTGCGCTGCTTGGTCGGCCGCCTCGGTGGCCTCGGCGTAACGGCCCGACCAGACCGCGATGGCGGCGATGTGCACTGCGGCCCAGATGACGTCGACTTCGGTGCCGCCGTCGAGCATTCGTTGCTGGACTGCGCGCATCTGGGCCCGGGCCAGATCGAGGTCACCGGTGTAGGCAGAGATCATTGCCTGTACGGCGCTGGCTTGAAAAAACGTCGTCGCCCCGCCGCGGGGATCCTCCAGCTCCAGTGCGATGTCCAAGGCTTGTTGGTCAACGCCGTCTCCCCATACGAATTTGCCGGCGACCCAAATCGACAGCGCCTGGCTGCGCAACCCTGGTACGCCCAGTTGGTCCGCGAGCTCGACCGCCTTCTCGCCACGTTTCATCGCTTCGCCGAGTCGGTCGGTCATCACCAGCATCAGCGCCAGGCGCAGCCGACACAGCAACCCCAGCGCAGCGTCGTCGCCGGCCTCGTCGACGGCCGCGCTCATCGCTTCGACCGCGCCGGTCATATCGTCGTCGTAGGCCTTCACCGCACCAAGCCACATCAGCGCCAGACAGCGCAGCACCCCTGGTGTCGCTGTGTCGAGCGCTGTCTGCAGATGCCTGCGCGCCGCCACCAAGGAACCCGCCCGAAAGTGCAACTCCCCCGCGCGGATGCGCCGAGGGGCGGTGTCCCCGCCCAATTTCAGGGCCAGTTCGATCAATTCGGCCGCGACCGCAGGTGCGCCTTGCGCGACAGTGGCTTCGCCGGCCGCATCCAGAGCCGACAGCGCATCTGAATCCCCGGTGGTGGCGGCCAGAGCCAGATGGCGGGCCTTGACCTCCGGGCGCTTGTCCAGCGCGGCTAACTCGCGGTGCATGGCCCTGCGACGCGAGGCGGTCGCATTGGTGTACACGCCGGTGGCAAACAGCGGATGAGTGAACCGCACCCGATTTCCGTCCAGGGTGATGACGCGCAGGTCCTCCATCGGTTCCAGTACCTCGACCACACGGACTGCCGACATGCCGGTGGCGGCACCCACCGACTCCACCGTCGGCGCTGCGCTACACGCCGCGGCCAGCAGTAGCGTCGCGGCATCGTCGTCGGCGTGACCGATCCGCCGGCGCACCAGCGCGGCCAGATTATCCGGCAGCTCAACCGTCGTGGCCGCCACGTCAGTTGCGGACGAAGCAGCCAATTCGATCGCGAAAAGCGGGTTGCCGCCGGAGATCTGATGGATCCGGGTGATCGCCGGCCGCGGCAGGGTACGGCCCAGCCGGGCCGCCACGAGCGTGTGCACACCCCCAAGGCTCAGCGGTTGCATCCGCACCCGGCTGACGATGTCGGGCCGGCGGAACTGCAACCACGATTGCCCGTCCTCCGACCCCACCTCGCCGGTTCGCACGCACAGCGCCAACCCGACCCGGCCGGTGAGCCGGCGAGCGGTGAAGCCGACCACCGCGCGACTGGAAGCGTCCAGCCATTGCGAGTCGTCGATCGCCAATAGCACGGGAGCTTGCGCGCTGATGCGTTCAATGACCGACAAGAAGCCGTTGGCCACCACGCGTTCGTCGGTAGCCGGCCCGCCGCCGGCAAATTCGCCGACGCGGGCGCGCTGTAGCGCAATCCGTTGCACCTCCGGCAACGCCGCCAGCATCGCGTCGTCGACATCCCTCAACAGATCCGCCACCGCCGCATACGCATAGGTCACCTCGGCAGGTGAGCCCTGCGCCGACAGCACGCGAAACCCCAGGTCCTCCGCCGCGACGGCGGCCTCCAGCAGCAACGTGGTCTTGCCGATGCCCGCCTCGCCCTCGACCACCAATCCCGCAGGACCGGCTTGGGCGCGCGAGAGGAGATCGGCGACCGCGCGAGCTTCCGTCGCCCGCTTCACCCTCCCTCCGGACACGCCAAGAATCCTCCCAATCAGCACACACGTACCGCAGAGGAATTGCCTAAAACCGGCCGAAATAAAAGCCCCGTACCGGATCGCGATTTGTCACCCGCGGGATCGCCCGCCTGCGCCAGACTGAGGCATCACAGCGGGAGGGGCGTCGTCATGGCCGGGCTTCGGGTAGGGGTGCAGGGTCCGCTTTTCGTGTCACGGCCCAGGGCCGAGGCCTTCACCCGAATGTCGTATCTGAGCGCGGCGGCAAATCGCGTCGACTCGTTTTGGGTCCCCGACCACCTGAACGGCTTGTTCCCCCGCTCGCTGTGGCAGCAGAAGTACTGCGGCGCCGTGAGATTGGTGCCGGCGGTGGATGCCTACCTGGAGCCCTGGACCATGCTCGGGCACCTGGCCGCGCGGAACCGCATCGGCCGCATCCGATTAGGTGTTGCGGTGACCGACACCGGGCGGCGCAACCCGGCAGTCACGGCACAGGCCGCCGCGACGCTGAACCTGCTGACTCGTGGGCGTGCGATCCTGGGCATCGGCCCCGGCGAGCGGGAGGGCAACGAGCCCTACGGCGTCGACTGGTCTCGGCCCGTCGCGCGATTCGAAGAAGCGATAGCGACCATCAGGGCACTGTGGGACTCCAATGGTGAACTGGTCAACCGAGACTCGCGGTACTTCCCACTACGCAACGCCGTGTTCCAAACACCGCCGTACCGAGGGCAATGGCCCCAAATCTGGATCGCCGGCCACAAACCTCGCATGCTGCGCGCGGTCGGTCGCTACGGCAACGGCTTCCTGCCCGCCTACGCGCAGCGACCCCGCGACTACGCGGAACGGCTGGAGATCGTGCGCGGCGCTGCCTCCGACGCCGGCCGCGACCCGATGAACATCGTTCCGGCCATGTGGTTGCCGGTCGTGACCGGAAAAAGCCGTCACGACGTGGACGAAGCCCTCAACTCCGAACTGATCAGGATCGGTGGCCTCAACTTCCCCGACGAGCTATTCGCGCGCCACGGCGCTCAACACCCCATGGGTGCGGGCTTCTCGGGCGGCCAGGACCTACTGCCCCACGACATCGACGAGCAAACCGCCCTGTCCTACATCGAACAGATTCCGCTCGCCGTACTACGCGACGCCGCACTCACCGGCCCACCCCACGAAGTGCTGGAGCAAGCGGCGCAATGGCGGGACAGCGGAGTGCGTTACCTCATCCTCGCCAACGTCAGCCCGCTGCAGCGCAGCCTGCGCAAAGGACTGGCGTCCGCGCGGCACTTCAACGCCATCATCCGCGGACTCAAACGCCTGTAGCCGAGTCCAGAACCAGCCTTCGGGCGTGCGCAATCCAGGCGAAGACAAGGGAAATCCCTCTATCTGACCAGTCTTTCGCCTCCTAGCGTTCAAGCCAGCAAACCTTGAGTGTGAACCCGGGGGCACGCGAATTGGTTCAGCATCGAGCCGCCCTTCGAGTTCACGTTCGCCAGAAGTAGGGGGAATCATGAATTGGAAATTCAATGCCGTAGCGGCCGCGACTGTTTTCGCTGCGGGGCTGGCTATCTCGCCGGCGGCTCACGCCGACACCACATGGTCGTCGATTTTTATCGAGCACAACGGGACGCGGTGGGGTGCGGCCGACGACTATCCCACCGCATCCGCCGCACGGGCAAGAGCGAACGACGAGTGCCAGCGGACGGGTGCGGCCATCTGCAATGAAATTGCCACCGGGCAAGGCTGCGTATCAGCGGCGCGCAATAACAGCGGATGGTCCGGGGCCGCTCGGTCCAACAAGGGCGCGGCCGAAGCTGCCGCACTCGGCGGCCGTCCCGGCGGACACATCGTGGTTACCCGGTGCTGAGAAGAGTGCCGAAAACATCCTCGAACCGCTGATCAATAGCCCCGGGGGGGAAATAAGGGGAGGTGGCGCCGTTGGGTTGGCACAAATGTTGCCGGCCCGCGGCGCCACCGCCGAGGTCCCGATGTCAGCGCAGCATCAGCGCCGGCTGGCCGCGACGCCGATACACCGAGCCGAACCGGGCGTCGACCCGCAACCACGTCGGCAGAATCCGGACCCTGATGATTTCGTCGGCTTCCACTGTTGCGTCGGCTTGGTCGGGTGACTGGGGCAGGAAACCCATTGCGGTCAAGGCGAACACACAACGCATAGGTAGCCCGACGCTGGCGTCAGCCGAACTGACCCGGATCACCTCCTGGTCCAGCAGCGAGACGGGCGGGCCGTGGGAACTGCTGTGCTCCTTGGCGAGTCGGGCACCACTGGCCGCGAGATCCAGCATCACCCGGGCCGGTATGTCGTCGAGGTGGGTAAAGCCGGATTCCGGTGGCAATGCGCCACGCCATGCCGCGTCCATCGAGAAGCCCGGGTCGACGTAGCCCGAGGCGTCCATAGCCGAAAGGCCCCGCGCCAGCCCGTCCGCACCGACCGACATATCGTCGGGCCGCACCCTGCCGGCCACCACCCGGCTGGCCAGCACGTCGAAACTCGTTGCCACCCATGCGGTGAGCAGTCCGGCGGACCGTGCGCGGATCCGGATGACCGCGGCGTCGTCGAGCCGCATCGCATGGTCCACGAACGTAGCCAGGTCGGCGCGGTGGGCCGCGTCACGCAGCCAGAGCCCGCGCTCGGCTCGCGTCGTGCGATCCCGCGATTCCCCGTTTATTCCCTGAGCCACCGTTGCAGATACTCCCGATGATGGGGCGACAAGCGCACCAGGCGCTGTTCCTCGATATGCACCGCGGCAAGCTGCGACTCGGCGATGACGGCCGGCCTGGACGCCGGGTCGGCGTTGACGGAGCGCACTTCGTAACCCAGGGTGAAGTCCACCGCGCGCAGCCGCTTGGTCCACATCGTCACCTGCAGCGGCGAATCGGCCAGGCGCAGTTGATCTTTGTAGGTGACCCGGACGTCGGCGATCAGCAAGCCGATGGTGGTGATGTCCGCACCGAACGGCTCCTTGAGAAACGGCACACGTGCCTCTTCGAGAATCGTGACCATGGTCGCGTGGTTGACGTGCTGGTACATGTCGATGTCCGACCAGCGCACCGGCACCGGCGCGACGAACCCGACGCTCATCCAGACGACCCTCGTCCGCTGGTTCGCGTCATGCGGCGAATCTGACGCGCGGCCACCGACAACGTCGCGAGATCCTTCTCGCCGCTCTCCTGGATCTCGATGAGCGTGCGGCGTGCCCGCTCCACCCGTGATGCGCTGGTGTGTTCCCACTCTGAGATCTTCTCTTCACCACTTTCGTCCGGTTCCCCGACCGCAAGCACATCGAAACACAACGACCGCAACGAGGCATATATGTCATCACGAATCGCCAAGCGCGCCAACGAATGCCAGCGGTCGTTTCGCGGCAGCCGGGACACGGCGGTCAGCAGCCCATCGGTCCCCAGCCGGTCCATGAGGGCGAAATAGGTGTCGGCGACTTCGGGCGCCTCGATTTCGGTGATGTCGGCGATGTCGATGACGTCGAGCAGGCTGTAGCGGTACAGGCCGGCCGCGACCCGGTAGGCCAAATCCTCGGGTGCGCCCTGCGCGGCGAATTCGGCGGCTTCCTTCTCGACGATGGCCTTGTCGTCGCCGCGCAACCATTGCGACATCTGCGGCGTCAGCGCCCGGACCTTCGCCGCGAACCGGTTGATCTCGGCCCCGACGGCCAGCGGTTGCGGGCGGTAGTTCAGCAGCCAGCGTCCGGCCCGGTCGATCAGCCGACGGGTATCCAGGGTCAGCCGGTCCGACAGCGCGACGGGCAGATTCGCCGCCTGGATGCGGCGCCATACATGACCGATACCGAAGATGGCGTCGGTGGCGGCATAGGTGCGCACCGCGTCGATCAGCGTGACACCGACGTCCTCGGTGATGCGGAATGCGTAGCTGATGCCGGCGGTGTCCACCAGATCGTTGATCAGCATGGTCGTGACGATCTCGCGGCGCAGCTGGTGCGAGCGGATCTCCGGGGTGAAACGGTCGCGCAGCGGCTTCGGGAAGTAGTGCGGCAGCCTGGATGCGAAGACATCCTGATCCGGCATCTCGGTGGCCAGCACCTCCTCTTTGAGCTCCAGCTTGACGTGCGCCATCAACGTCGCCAGCTCCGGCGAGGTGAGCCCCAGCCCGACCTCGGTGCGCCGGTGAATCTCCTTCTCCGACGGCAGCGCCTCCAGTTCGCGGTTGAGGCCGCGCTCCACCAGGTGCCTGATCTGATCGGCATGCACCGGCAGCAGGCTGGCCGCGTTGGCGCGGCTGGTGCCCATCAGGTCGTTCTGGTCGACGTTGTCGGCGAGCACCAGCTGGGCGACCTCATCGGTCATCGACTCCAGCAGCGCGGTGCGCTCCTCAGGTTGGACCTTGCCAGCCGTGACCAGCGAGTCGATCAGGATTTTGATGTTGACCTCGTGGTCGGAACAGTCCACGCCCGCGGAATTGTCCATCGCGTCGGTGTTGATCCGGCCGCCGGAAAGATCAAACTCGACGCGACCCCGCGCGGTGACACCGAGATTGCCGCCTTCGCCGATGACCTTGGCGCGCACCTGATTTGCGTTGACCCGCACCGGATCGTTGGCGCGGTCGCCGACATCGGAATCGGATTCGGCCTCCGCTTTGATGTAGGTGCCGATGCCGCCGTTGAACAGCAGATCCACCGGTGCCTCGAGGATGGCGCGGATGAGGGTGGGCGGCGACATCTCGGTGGCCCCTTCTCGCGGGCCGTCGATGCCCAGCGCCGCGCGGACCTGCGCACTGACCGGGATGGACTTCTGCTCGCGGCTGTATACCCCGCCGCCTTCGCTGATCAGCGACTTGTCGTAGTCGTCCCAGCTGGACCGGGGCAAGTCGAACATCCGCTTGCGTTCGTCCCACGAGACCGCGGCGTCGGGGTCGGGGTCGAGGAAGATGTGCCGGTGGTCGAATGCCGCGATCAGCCTGATGTGCTTGCTCAGCAACATGCCGTTGCCGAACACGTCGCCGCTCATGTCGCCGACGCCCGCGACGGTGAAGTCCTCGGTCTGCGTGTCGACTCCGAGTTCGCGGAAGTGTCGCTTGACCGCCTCCCAGGCACCCCGAGCGGTGATGCCCATGACCTTGTGGTCGTAGCCCACCGATCCGCCGGACGCGAAAGCATCGCCCAACCAGAACCCGTAGGACTTGGCGACATCGTTGGCGATGTCGGAGAACGTGGCGGTGCCTTTGTCCGCGGCCACCACCAGGTAGGCGTCGTCGCCGTCGCGCCGCACCACCTCAGGCGGCGGGTTGACGTTTCTGGTCTTGTGATCGACGTTGTCGGTGACGTCGAGTAGTCCGGAGATGAACAGCTGATAGCAGGCGACGCCTTCGGTGCGGGTGGCCTCACGGTCGGTGGCGGGGTCGCCGGTGGGCAGCGGCGGCTTCTTCACGACGAACCCACCCTTAGCCCCGACCGGCACGATGACGGCGTTCTTGACCGCTTGCGCCTTGACCAGGCCGAGGATCTCGGTGCGGAAGTCATCGCGGCGGTCTGACCAGCGCAGGCCGCCGCGGGCCACCGGGCCGAACCTCAAATGCACGCCTTCGACGCGCAGCGAATACACGAAAATCTCGAACTTCGGGCGTGGCAGCGGCAGCTCGTCGATCAGCTGAGCGTTGAGCTTGAGCGCCAACACGTCACGGCTGCGGGCCGAACCGTCGTGTGTCACAAAGTAATTCGTTCGCAAGGTGGCCTGGACCAAAGACGCGAAGGCGCGCAGGATGCGGTCGGTGTCCAGGCTCACCAGCGCGTCGATGTCGGCGGCTACGGCGGCGGCGGCAGCTTGCGCGTCGCGGCCGGCCGATGCACCCGATGGCCTGGGATCGAACAGTGCCTCGAACAAATTGACCAGCGATAGCGCGGTGGACGCGTGTTCGTTGAGCACCGATTCGATGTAGGACTGGCTGTATGGAAAACCCACCTGCCGTAGGTATTTCGCGTAGGCGCGCAGCAGCACCACCTGCTGCCAAGTCAATCCGGCCCGCAGCACCAGCTCGTTGAAGCGGTCGATCTCGACGCGGCCCTGCCAGATCGCGGTGACCGCGTCGGCGAATCGCTCCGCGGTCGCGTCGCGCTCGGCCTCGGTCGTTCCCATCGGGATGGTCGGATGCGGCGAGATCCGGAACTGGTAGATCCACACCGGCAGCCCGTCGGGCCGGGTGACCGTGAACGGGCGCTCCTCGAGCACCACCACACCCATGCTCTGCAGCATTGGCAGCAGCTCGCTCAACGAGGCGCTGCGTCCACCCAGGAACCAGGTGAGCCGGGCCTCGCCCTGCTCGTCGCGCTCGGCGAACACCAGCTTGACCGAATCATCGCCTAGCTCGTTGACGATGGCGATGTCGGTGATGGCGTCGGCCGGGGTGACGACCTGCTTGTAGGCCTCGGAGAAGGCGGTGGCGTAGTGCTCGGCGTCGGATCGCGAGACGGCACCGTCGGAGCGGTCCGCCGCCGCACCGATCAGCCGGTCGGCCCAGGTCCGCGCGGCTTCGCTGAGCAACGCCTGAATCCGGAGCCGGTTGGCTTCCGAGACGTCGACCGGTGCCGCAGCCGGGTCTCCCTCAGGCAGCCGCACCATGAAATGCATTAGCGCCCAAGGTGATTCGCTGACGCGAGCGGTGAATTCCAGTCGCGTCCCACCGAACTCCCGGACCAGGATGTCTTCGATCTGCAAGCGCACCGCCGTGGTGTAGCGATCGCGCGGGACATAGACCAGGCAGGAGACGAAGAACTGCAGCCGGTCGGCGCGCAGGAACAACAGCGCGCGCCGCTGGGACCCCAGATCGACCACGGCTTTTGCCATCGTGAACAGCCGCTCGGCGTTGAGCGTGAAGAGCTCTGGGCGTGGGACGGTCTGGATGACGTCGAGCAGCAGTTGGCCCGGGTGGGCGGGGTCGCTGGCGGCCATCGTCAACGCCGCGCGGACCCGGCCCGAGATCATCGGAATGTCCAGGACGTCGGCGTTAGTGGCCGCAACGGTGAACAGGCCGACGAAGCGGTGCTCCAGAACACCGCCGTCACCGTCGCCGAGCTTCTCGCGAATCGCGATGGCATACGGGTAGGCGCCGTAACGCAGGTAGCTGCCGACGGCGGCTTGGGCCAGGACCAGCAGCTTGGTGTCGTCGGTCAGCCGGGGGCGGGTGCCGGAGCGGGCCCGCAGCACGCCCAGGCCGGTGGTCCCATCGCCGATGACCAAACCATCCTGCACCCGGCATGGCTGGTAACCCAGCAGCAGGAAGTTTCCGTCGCCCAGCCAGCGCAACAGCCCCGCGACGTCCTCGCGGTCGGGCGCTGAATAGTGGCCGTCGGCATTGCTGTCGACGCTTGCCGCCAGCTCGCTCAGGGTGGCGATCATCCGTGCGGCGTCGGACGCGACGCGCTGGACATCGGCCAAGACCTTGGGCAGCAAGCGTTCGACTTCGGCGAGGGTCTTGCTGTCGCCCGAAGGCGAGAGCTGGACATGTATCCAGGCCTCTCCGACGTAGGGCGAGCTGTCCTCGGCTTTCGGTTCGATGCTCAGCAGCTCGCCCGCCGAGTTGCGTTGGACCTCGAACACCGGGGTCATGATCGCCGTGTAGGAGACCCCGAGCCGGTGCAGCAGCACCGTGACGGAATCCATCAGCATGCCGCCGTGGTCGGTGACCACTTGCAGCGCGGGCCCGAACCCGGCCGGATCGTCCGCAGGGTGGACGCCGACACAGCTTTCACCGGCCGCGCGGCGCTCGCCGAGGCGATAGTGGGCGCCCAGCATTGCCGGTGTCACCAGTGAGGCGGGTTCGGGTGCCGGGACCTCCGAGGGCTGCGTCGCGTCGTCGTGGGGTCCTCGATAGCTTTCGATGTAAGCCTTCGAGATCCACTCCGGAATGTCACTGCTCTGCGTGAACGAGGTCCACGCCGCGACATCCTGCCTGGCTCGGGGATCGATCGTCATGCCGATTGCTCCCAACTCGCGACGGATACCACTCGGTCAACCGCCAGACAGTGGCAGAGCTGACATTAGTCCCGAGTCAGCTTGCGGTGGGTCACTCTGTGCGGGCGAGCGGCTTCGGCGCCGAGCCGTTCCACCTTGTTCTCCTCGTAGGCACCGAAGTTGCCCTCGAACCAGAACCACTTGGCTTCGTTGTCGTCGTCACCTTCCCAGGCCAGGATGTGCGTGCAAGTGCGGTCGAGGAACCAGCGGTCGTGCGAAATCACCACCGCACAGCCGGGGAAGTTCACCAGCGCATTCTCCAGCGAACCCAGGGTCTCGACATCCAAGTCGTTGGTCGGCTCGTCCAGCAGGATCAGGTTGCCGCCCTGCTTGAGCGTGAGCGCCAGGTTCAGCCTGTTGCGCTCGCCGCCGGACAACACACCGGCCGGTTTCTGCTGGTCGGGGCCTTTGAATCCGAACGCCGACACGTACGCGCGGGACGGCACTTCGGTCTGACCGACCTCGATGTAGTCCAGCCCGTCCGACACGACCTCCCACACCGTCTGCTTCGGATTGATGCCGGCACGGGCCTGGTCCACGTAGCTCAGCTTGACCGTCTCGCCGACCTTGACCGTGCCGCTGTCCGGCTGCTCAAGCCCGACAATGGTTTTGAACAGCGTTGTCTTGCCCACGCCGTTGGGACCGATGACACCGACGATGCCGTTGCGGGGCAGGGTGAAGGACAGGTCCTTGATCAGGGTGCGTCCGTCGTAACCCTTGTCGAGGTGTTCGACCTCGACCACCACCGAACCCAACCGCGGCCCGATCGGGATCTGAATCTCCTCGAAATCGAGCTTGCGGGTCTTCTCCGCCTCTGCGGCCATCTCCTCGTAACGCTGCAGGCGCGCTTTGCTCTTGGCCTGACGGGCTTTGGCTCCGGACCGGACCCAGGCCAGCTCTTCGGTCAACCGCTTCTGCAGCTTCGCGTCTTTGCGGCCTTGTACCGCAAGGCGTTCGGCCTTTTTCTCGAGATACGTCGAGTAGTTGCCTTCATACGGATATGCGCGACCCCGATCCAGTTCCAGGATCCATTGGGCGACGTTGTCCAGGAAGTAACGGTCGTGGGTGACTGCCAGAATCGCGCCGGCATAGCTGGCGAGATGCTGTTCGAGCCACTGAACGCTTTCGGCGTCCAGGTGGTTGGTCGGCTCGTCGAGCAGCAGCAGGTCGGGTTTCGACAGCAGCAGCTTGCATAACGCCACCCGGCGGCGCTCACCGCCGGACAGGTTGGTCACCGGCTCGTCCGGCGGCGGGCAGCGCAGCGCATCCATGGCCTGCTCCAGCTGCGAGTCCAGATCCCACGCGTCGGCGTGATCCAGGTCCTCTTGCAGCCGGCCCATCTCCTCCATCAACTCGTCGGAGTAGTCGGTGGCCATCAACTCGGCCACCTCGTTGAACCGGTCGAGTTTGACTTTGATGTCGCCCAGGCCCTCTTCCACGTTGCCGCGAACGGTTTTCTCCTCGTTCAGCGGCGGCTCCTGTTGCAGGATGCCGACGGAGGCGCCGGTGGCCAGGAAGGCGTCGCCGTTGTTCGGCTTGTCCAGACCGGCCATGATCCGCAAGACGCTCGACTTACCGGCTCCATTGGGGCCCACGACACCGATCTTGGCGCCTGGATAGAAGCTCAACGTGACGTCGTCCAGGATCAACTTGTCGCCGTGCGCCTTGCGGACCTTTTTCATCGTGTAGATGAACTCAGCCATGCCGCAGTTATGCCTTTCTGGTCTTCAGATTTATCTCGCGGACCATCCTATGCATCGCCTAGCAGGGCTAAGGCGGTCGGCCGACCTCCCCACGAGCGGACGGTGGTGTCCGCTCGCTGGGAAAAGCCGTGCTAAGCCGACAGCGGTAGCGGGGTGCGGCCGGCGTCGGCCGACTCGGTCCGGTCCGCTCCGGTGCCGGTGTCTTCGTCGGCGGCGTCGCCGGCAGTTGCCGCGGATGCGGGAGCATCACCGGTGGTCGGACCCGTATAGCCCGGCTTCTCGATCCGCACGATCGCGCGGGACACATCGGGTCCGACCGACGTGGCACGCATCTCCAGCGACGACCGACGGATGCCCTCACGGTCCTCGTATTCGCTGGTGTAGACGTGGCCGACCACGATCACCGGTGCGCCCTTGCCTAATGCGGCGCCCACCCCGGTGACCAATTTGCCCCAGCAGTTGACCGTGATGAACAGCGAGTTGCCCGGCTCCCAGCCGCCGTCAGCGGTTCGCCGGCGGGAATTGCTGGCGACGCGGAACTTGATGACCTCCTGGTTGCCGACCTGGCGGCGCTGGGGGTCGTTGACGATGTGACCGACAACGGTAAGCGATGTTTCAAACATTGACTCGATTCCTTCCTCGATGTTCCAGACAGCGTTCGTGCTTGGTGCTCATTCAGCGCCGGGTCACCGACAAGTCGGATCCTGCTTGGTCGTGACAAACGGGGGCTGTGGAGAAAGTCGCGACTGTGGATGAGAGGACCGGCAAGGTCATGCTTGCCGTGTGGCGGGCCGCCGACGACATCGACGCCTGGGAGTCGGGATGGAAGAGAAGGGACGGAGCGCCGAGCCTGTAGTTTTGCAGGCTTCTTCTCGACATTTCGCTGCAAATTTACAGTTTCGGAGAAACCAGTCCACACGGTCGCCGCGAGAGCCGCTAACGCAACGTCGCTGCACGCTCTAGTGCCCTGCGTCGCGACGCGCGAGTTCGGCCAGCATCGCGTTGTAGGCGGCCAGGTCGGCGTCGTCGTCGCGCTCAGCGGCCCGGTCCAACCTCCGGGCGGTCCGTTTATCGCTGCGCGCCCACTGGACCAGCAGCGCGATCATCACGATCACCAACGGCAGTTCGCCTGCCGCCCAGGCTATTCCACCGCCCAATCGTTGATCACCCAGCAGATCGGTATGCCAGCTCAGGCCCAGTGATCGGTAGTAGGCGGCGCCGAGCACCCTGCGGGTGCTCATGAGTTCCACGCCGAAGAAGGCGTGTAACGGCAGCGAGGCGAAGACCACAGCCAACTTGGCCAGCGGCGGGATCGGCCGCGGTGTGGGGTCCACCCCGATCACGATCCAGTAGAACAGGTAGCCGCTGAGCAGAAAGTGCACGTTCATCGCCAGATGGCCGGCGTGACTGCCCACAGCGTCGTCGAAGATGCTCCCGAAGTACAGGCCGTAGAACCCCGCCACGAACAGCGCGGTAGCGACCACCGGGTTGGTCAGGAGCTGCGAGAACCGGCTGTGCAGCGCGGCCAACAGCCATTCCCGCATGCCCGGCGGATCGTCTCGGCCGGCGGCGGGTAGCGCCCGCAAGGCCAAACTGACCGGGCCGCCCAGCACCAGCAGGATCGGTACCAGCATCGACAGACCCATGTGGGCCACCATGTGCATGCTGAACATCGCCGGCATATATCGACCCACGCCCGACGAAGTCACGAACAGCAACGCCGCGCAGCCCAGCAGCCAGGCGAGAGTCCGGCCCGGCGGCCAACTGTCGCCGCGGCGGCGCAGCCGCATCACCGCGGCCACATACAGCACCGCCAAGACGATTGCCGCCGTACCGAAGATCAGGTCGAAACGCCAGTCGAACAGCACGCGCAACAGGGTGGGCGGCCCGTTGAAGTCGTAGCCGATCTCGGCTTCGGGTATCGAGGGTATCTGGATCGGCGGTGGTGGCGGCGGTGTGCGGCCCAGCCCGACGGCGATACCGAAGGTCAGCCCGAAAATTACTGCCTCGGTCAGCGCCAGCCGGATCAGGGACGTTCTCGGCGAGTCCGAATCCGCTTGCAGCGCAGCGACTGCGGTGCGCCGCTGGCGCCAGCCGAGGATGCCCAGCGCGCACAGCGCGACGAATTTGGCGACGACCAGTCGTCCGTAGCCGGTGGTCAGCAGGTCCGAAGGCAGCACCCGGACCAATGCGTTGACGACACCGCTGACCGCCATGGCGACCCAGCACCACAGCGCAATCGCGGAGAAGCGCCGCGCCGCCAGGTCAGTGTGCTCAGGCCCGCGCAGCGCATGGGCGAGCAACACCAGCAGACCACCGGCCCACAGGCTGGCCGCGACGAGGTGGATCAGCAGGCTGTTGGTGGCCAGGTCATGCGAACCACCGGCCGACGAGTGACCGGTCAGCCCAAGAGGAATCAGCGTCACCAACGACCCGAATAGCAGTAGCGGCGTCCACGACCAGCGCAGCACCGTCACGCTGGCCAGCGTGACGATGGCGGCCAGCACCGCCGTCCAGCGCCACGCCGACGCGGTGTTGACCAGTCCGGCCAGCGACCACAGCTTCACCAGGTTGAGATGCTCAGCCACCGGGTGACCGGACACGTCAGAGATGGTCAGCGGAACCAGTAGGGCGGCACACACCGCCCAGATTCCCGATGCCACCGTCCCCAGCCGCAGCGCACGGTACCCGCCGACGTCGAGTACCCCGGTGCGCTGGGGCGGCACCAGGAACGCCGCGAACAGGAATGACCCGACGGCCAGCACCGCGGCGATCTCACCGGCCGCGCGGACGAATGGCAGGCCCAGGGTGGTCGCCGGACCGGGATCGGGCAGCCCGGTTGCCGTCAGCGCGTTCGCCAACGACAACGCGCCGATGCCGGCCGCCGTGCAACCCGCAAGCACCGCGACGCCGGCCAGCAGCGGCCAGATCAGCGCGGCGGGCTTGCCGGCGGGGCGAGCAACCGTCATCTACCCAGGGTATGGTCGCGTGCCCGAGCTACTGAGTTTGACTCTCTGCCTTGGCCGTGGAGCGTTCCTGGCGGGCCTCCAGCTCGCGTGCGATAAATCGATTACGCGCGATTTTCTCGACGTAGTCGAAATCTCGCAGAATGTTGCGCAATTCCGCGCGGAAGGCGATCCGGCGCTCGGCGAGGTCGGACGCGGGCGCGATCAAATCCTGGTCGACGACGACCTGGCGCGCCGTGTCGAACAGCAGTGTCGACACCGGTTCGCTACTGCGGACTCGGCCCTGTGCCACGTATTGACGACCTACCCCGAGTGCCAACTCGGTGAGTTCCTTCTGGCTGACGTCCGCCGGAGTATCGCGCAGCACGTCGGCGACGATCTCGTACGCTTCGAAGAACACCCGCAACATGGCGTCGGACATCAACGGTCGCTTCGCGAACAGGATCGCGTCGATCTCCTCGCCGCCGGCGGCGACGTGGGTCTCCCAATTGTCGTGCCACGCCATCTCTTCGGCGATGTTTTCCTTGAACGCCGTCGAATCGGCGAAGTAGAAATCGAATTTCAGCAGATCGCGCAACCGCATCGCCTGGGCCCAGAACGCCTCCATGCGGTCGCCGTCTGCATGACGGGCGTGCGAAAGCGCGAGTTCGACGATCGAGGTCTCCAAGAAGGCGTGGATCACCGAATTGCGGTAAAACGCCGCCGCGTGTTCGTGTTCGGGCGCGATGTACCACACCGGTTCCCGGCCGCTGTCGACGCGGGTGACCGGGTGCCCGTTGGACAGGGCGTCCACCGCCGCACGTACCCCTTCGCGCGAGCGCAGCCGCAATGCGCTTGTCGACACCGGCGTTTGCCTGCGTTCCAGGTAGTCCAGTGAGTCCTGCAAAGTGCGGTGCAGTTGGTCGAGCGTCAGCGCCGTGCCCCGGGTGGTGAGCAGCAGCGCCGACACCAGGCCGGTCGCCGTGATCGGCGTCGCCTGCAGAATCCGCCAGGCGACTTCGAACGACATCTTCTGCATTGCAAGTCGTTTGGCGTCCTGGTCCTGAGCCATCGGACCATGCGGTGGGCCGAGGTACTGCCGCATCGAAACCGCTTCGGGGAAGCGGACGTAGATCTTGCCGTAGTTGCGCTCACCTTGTGCCTTGATGAAGTTGTAGAGCCAGCTGAAGCCCTCGGGCGTCTTCTCGGCCCCGCGCGCATAGGCGGCGTATTCGGCAATTTCGTGCAGCTGGTCGAAGCAGATCGAAACTCCCTGCAGCAGAATGTCGTCGCTGCGTCCGTCCAGGTATGCGTCGGCCACATAGCTCATCAGGCCGAGCTTGGGCGGCAACATCTTTCCGGTGCGCGACCGAGTGCCCTCGATGGACCAGCTCAGGTTGAAGCGCTTCTCGACGATGTAGCCCACGTATTCCTTGAGCACGTACTTGTACAACGCATTGTCGCCGATGTTGCGGCGGATGAAGATCGTCCCCGAGCGGCGCATCAGCGGGCCCATGACGCCGAATGAGAGGTTTATGCCGCCGAACATGTGCACCGGCGGTAATCGGTTGTCCTGCATGGCTACTGGCACCACCGCACCGTCGATGTAGGACCGGTGCGAGAACAGCAGGACGGCCGGATGGGCTTCCAGCGCGGCGCGCATGGCCGCGACTTGGTATTCGTCGTAGTCGAATTCGGGATCGAATCCTCGGCTGAGCAACCTGCCGAGCACGGATATCACATCTACCGACGCCTGACTCCATCCAGTCGCGAGCTCGTCGAGCATCTTCCCGGCTTCTTCGACGGTGGCTCCCGGGATCCGCTTGAGGCCGGCGCGGAATCGCGAGGACGCCAACATCTCTGGCTTCACCAGGCGGGGCGACTTGTATTGCGGTCCCAGGATCCGGTACTCCGCGCGCGCCAGTGCCAGAATCGCCCGCCGGGTGACGAACTGTGCGAAATCGCGCTCGTTCTCTCCGACCGTGGTGTCGCGCCACAGCTGGCGCAGTTCGGATACCTTGGCCGGCTCGCCGGCCAGCACCAGCGCGCGGCGGGGGTCGGTACGCAGGATGCGCTGTTGCTGACGTTGGTTGGGGTGGTAGGGATCCCGGCCGGGCAGCAGACCGGTGACCTTGTCCAACTTGCTGCGATCAGCGGGAGGTAACCAGACCACGCGCACCGGCACGATCGAGCGGTCATCCGCCGCGGAGTCGGATTCGAGTTGCTCAACTAGCGCTGTCAGCGCCGACGGCGCCGCATTGCCGGGCGGCAGTTTCAACACGTCGAACCTTGTCTCCGGATTGCGGGCCCGCTGGCGGCCAAGCCAATCCATGACCAGCTGCAGCTCGACTGGAGTCTCCATAGACGCCAGCACCAGTGAGTCTTGCGCGGTGAGGACTGCGCCGACGTGTGCGGCCGGTTTGGTCACGGCCGTCCTCGGGACCGATCGGTCGGCGATTCGGCGCTGGCCGCCTTGGGAGCCGTCTTCTTAGCCGCGGTCTTCTTAGCGACTGTCTTCTTAGCCGTCGTCTTCTTAGCCACGGTCTTCTTGGCCGTCGTCTTCTTAGCCGCAGTCTTCCTAGCCGTCGTCTTCTTAGCTGCCGTCTTCTTAGGCTGTGCCTTTTTCGCGGCCGTCTTCTTGGCGGCCGTCTTGGCGGCCCGAGGCGCCGTCTTCTTGGCCCGGGCGTACAAGCTGTGCTCGGGCAGCTCGTCAACGGGCCAGTCGGCCAGCGTGTCCAAATACAGTTGGCGTACGTCGGCGATTCGCTCCGGCAACGTGTCGAGAGTCCAGCCGTCGACCGAAATCGGCGGAAACACAGCGACATCGACCGTTCCCGGATTCATGATCGTGGAGTTTCGCGAAGCGATGATCTCCGCGTTGCGGATCACGATGGGGACAATCGGGATACCCACCGCCATCGCCATGCGGAACGCCCCCTTTTTGAAGGGTCCGACTTCGGTCGTGTCAAGCCGGGTACCTTCGGGGGCGATTACGATCGACAGACCATTCTTGGCGCGCTCTTCGACGGTGTGCAGCGTCTCCACCGCGGCGGCCGGATCGTCGCGGTCGATGAACACGCCGTCCAATAGCTTGCCGAGGGTGCCCATGATCGGGTCGTTGGCCAGTTCCTTCTTGCCCACACCCACCCAGTTGTCTTTCACCAGCGCGCCGGAGATGATCGGGTCAACCTGGTTGCGGTGGTTGAAGATAAAGACGGCCGGGCGCTGTGCGGTCAGGTTCTCCTTGCCGATCACGTTCAGCTGCACTCCGGCGGTGGCCAGCAGCACCTGCGAGAAGGTGGAGGTGAAAAAGTTCACCCCGCGGCGCCGGCTGCCGGTCAGTACCCCGACTCCCACTGCGCCGGCGGCCACCGGGAACATCGAACCCAAGCCGGCGAGCGTCCGTATCTGCCGCCGCAGGCCTACGCCGCCACGACTGTTGAATCGCAAAATCGGCCAGCCACGGCGCTTGGCGACGGCGGCCATCTTGCCTTCGGGGTTGGTTGGCCGCGGATTGCCGACCAGGTACATCAGCGCGACGTCCTCGTCGCCGTCGGCGTAGAAGTAGCTGTCCTTGAGGTCGATGTCGTGCTCGGCCGCAAACCGTTGTACCGCAGCGGCTTTGCCCGGCCCCCACAAGATCGGTTTCAGCACACCGCCGGTGAGCAGCCCCTCTTCGTTGGTCTCGAACTTGTTGGTGAGCAAGTTGTTGATCCCGAGGAAGCGCGCCACCGGATTGACCTGAATGGTCAGCGCCGACGAGCTGAGCACCACGGTGTGGCCGCGGGCCACGTGCGCCCGGACCAGGTCACGCATTTCGGGGTAGATCCGCGACTCGATCCGCTGGGCGAACAGCCGCTCGCCGATCTCGTCCAGGTCGTCTATCAGCCGCCCGGCCAGCGCCATCGACGCCTTGCCGATGAGATCTTCGAACTCGATGCGCCCGAGCGTGTGGTTCAGACCGGCCTGAACCATGCTGAGCAACTCGCCCACGCCCATGTCGCGGCGCCGCAGTCGCTCCTGCGTGAGGATGACGGCAGTGAAGCCCGCGACCAACGTCCCATCCAGATCGAAAAACGCTCCGACTTGCGGGCCCGCAGGACTGGCCATGATTTCGGCGACCGACCCGGGCAACCGCAGATCCTTTCCCTCCTTTGGGCGCCTGTTCGTCTGGCGGTCTTCGTCCAGCTCTTTCGAGGTGCTCATGAGCCCGACGCCGATCGAGCAACCGAATCGGCCGGCTCGGCGGTGAACGACGCCGGCACCGCGCGTGGCGAATCTCCGCCGGCCAGCGCCAGGATCTCGTCGAAACCGTCGAGCAGGCACTGCGCGAACAACGTGTCGTTTTTGACCGAGGCCCGGTCGTAGCGCACGGTGATGGTGCACCACCCGCCACGGGAAATCAGCACCACCATCATCGCCACACCGGGTAGCGGCCCAATGCCGTACTGCCGCAAGATCTTTGCGCCGGCGATAAAGGTGTCTCCGGGGTAGACCGGGACATTGCTGGCCTGCACGTCGGAGCCGACCACCGAACCGGTGATCCCCTCGAGCACCGCTGTCGGCAGAACGCTCAGGACCGGCGCCATGGAACCGATGATGTTCATCGCCGGCTCGTCGCGGCGTTGGGTCATCTGAGCGCGGATCTTCTTCATCCGGGCCACCGGATCGACGGTCCCCACCGGCGCCGCCAGGTTGACGCCGGTGAATTGATTGCCGCCGGCCGCATCACCTTCGGCCCGCAGGTTCACCGGCACCGCCATCGGCAGCGTGCTGATAGGCACGCCAAGAGCCTCGTGGTAGCGGCGCAGGGCACCGCACAGACCGGCGAGATAGGCGTCGTTGATCGATCCTCCCCCGGCCTTCGCGGCCTTGTGCAAATCCGAGAGCGGAATGTCGATCGCTTCGGTGTGACTGGCCAGGCTGCGCCGGCGCAACAGCGGCGACGGCTCGGCGGCTCGGTTCATCACGCGCACACCCGAAGCCGCGTAGCCGACGATCCCTGAAACGGTCGACACCGGATCCAGAATCGCCCGCCCCGCCACCGATACCGCCCCGGACACCGCGCCCACGACACCGCTGACGATGGCGGCAGGCAGATGGTTGATGCCCTCCCGCATCAGGTCGTTGGGCGTCAGGTCCTGCGGAATCGGTTGCGGGAGCGTCGGTCTGGACGGTGGATCACGCTCCAGGTCGTAGATCTCCGCGAACATCTCGACGCCGCCCACGCCGTCGGTGACCGCATGGCTGATATGCAGCAGCGTCGCGGCCCTGCCGTCGGCCAGACCCTCAACCAGGGTGGCCGTCCACAGCGGCCGCGAGATGTCCAGCGGTGACTGCAGCATCAGCTCAGCGAGATCGATCACCTCACGGAGCGTGCCGGGCCCGGACACGCGCAGCCGGCGTACGTGGAAGTCCAGGTTGAAGTCGGGATCCACCACCCAGCGGGGTGCCGCGGTCGGCAGAGTCGGCACCACGACCTTCTGTCGCAGCCGCAACACCTTTCGGGAGGCACTTTCGAATCTGGCCCGGAACCGGTCCCAGTCCGGTGTGGTGTCCAGAAGTTCGAGCGCCATGATGCCCGAGCGGGTCCGCGGATTGGCCTCGCCGCGATGCAGCAGATAGTCGACCGGTCCCAGCTCGTCGGACAAACTCAAGGTTTCGACGGACTCAGCCATTTTCACGACCCCGCCGACGTGCCAATCTCGCCACCGCCGCTCAAGCCTCCTGCTTTCAGCACCGCGCTACCCGATTGTCATGACAACGCTAGTCCGGTTGGCGCGCCGGTGAAAGCAGGTGAGGACCGACGCAGCGGAATGGCTGCCGCTGCTCGCGAGACGCGGTTCAGCTGGCCGGGGTTACTGCTAACGGCAGCGAATCCACCACCGAGCTGGTGCGGCGCCCGTAGACGACGCCGAGGAAGTCCGCGACGGCATTGGCGGTCAGCCGGGATCGGACCGTGGGCGTGATGTCGAAAGCGTGGTGTGCATTGGCGAGCTCGACATAGGACACGGTGGCGGCGCCCGCGCCGCGTAGGGCGGCGCAGAAGGCTTTGGCCTGGCCGGTGGGAACCAGTTCATCCTTCTCGCCGTGCAGCACGAAGAAGGGCGGCGCGGCGGGGTGCACGTACGAAATCGGTGACGCCGCCTTGAATCGCTCCGGCTCCTCGGCGTAGCGGGCGTTCATCACAAACTGCTCGAGGAACGGCAGCATCATTTCGTGCATGTTGTCGAAGTCGGTGAAGTCGTAGACGCCGTAGTAGGGCGCAACCGCGTGCACCGTCGTATCGGCTCTTTCGAATCCAGGCTGAAAGGTCGGGTCATTGGCGGTGAGCGCGGCCAGGGAAGCCAGGTGCCCGCCCGCGGACCCGCCGGTGAGCGCGATGAAATCCGGGTCGCCGCCGTAGTCCCCGATGTTCTCGCGGACCCAGGCGATCGCGCGCTTCACGTCGATGATGTGTGCGGGGAATTTGCTGCGCGGGCTCTTGCTGTAGTTGATCGAGACGCAGATCCAGCCGAGTTCGACCATTCGGCTCATCAGCGTGTAGGCCTGAGGGCGTTTGCCGTTCAGCGACCACGCTCCTCCGGGGACCTGGATCAGGACGGGGGCGTGGTCGCCGGGCGCGATATCGGTGCGCCGCCAGATGTCGAGCAGATTGTCGCGGCCTCCCGGACCGTAAGGGATGTCGGAGGTGTGGGCCGCGTAGCGGCGGTGCGGCCCGGCCACCGGCAACAGGCCGCGACGCGCACGGACGGTCGGATCGCAGGCCGGGTGACAGACCAGGTCGCGGTAGTCCGGCCCGAACGATTCCTCGAGCGCGGCGGTGAGGGCTTGATCCGCCCGCTGCGCAGCCCACGTCGCGCCGACGCGGCCGATCGACCAGCCGGATACCCGGGACAACGCATGCCCGGTCACGACGTGCGGGGGAAACTCGGTGGACAGCCAGCCGGCGACCCAGCCCACGGCGAACGGCGAGCCACGCAGCAACAATGCGCCGTTCTGGAATGTGACTCTGGCGTCGGCCGCCAGCTGAGCTCCCTGTCGCAGCGCTTCGGCACCAGCCCGGGAGCACCGCGAAGTCACGTTCATGACCATGGTCAAGCCCACCCCTCGACGTCAGGCACACGCATCGTTGCGTTAACGGCTGATTGCCAGCCGGTGGAGCACGTGTGTCGAGGCTCACACCATAACCGATAGTTGCGGACGGGCAAGACTTTTCGCGCGCGTCGCGGTGGAGGAAATCTATCGGCGGCCGCCGTTGGATAGACTGACCAGCACATTGCCTCCGTAGCTCAGGTGGATAGAGCAAGGGCCTTCTAATCCCTAGGTCGCACGTTCGAGTCGTGCCGGGGGCACCGGGTCAGGCTAGCCAGTTGCGTCGCACGTAGTCAGAGGTGGCGGTCGACGTCCATCCGCTGGTGTAGGACGCGCACGACATCGATGATGCCTTCAGCAGTGACCCGATTGAACAGCGTGTGTGACCCCGTGGCGAGCTTGCGATAACCGGCGCGGATGTCGTCGCAAGCCCAGCCGATTAGTGGATTCGCTGCGGCACGTTCGATGGCTCGTTGGAGTTCGCGCAGGTATCCCTCGGCCTGGTCGATGCCCCAGCGGTCGTGGGTGTACTCCCAGATCTGCTCCAGGTCCGCTTGGGCGGCAAGCGAGAGAAGGTATCGGCTCACCGCCGGGGCGACTTCTCGGTCCGCTTGCGGTCGAGGAAGGCGTCGAAGTCGAACGGTGTCGAGGTACCGCTGCGTTCGCCGGCGTCGAGGGCGTCGCGTAGTGCCCGCAGCTGGGTCTCGCGGTCCTCGAGCAGTCGCAACGCGGAGCGGACGACGTCACTGGCCGACCGGTAGCGACCCGCGGCGACCTCGCCCTCGATGAAGGCGCTGTAATGCTCGTCGAGGCTGAAGGACGTGTTCTTACCCACCAGCGCATGGTACCAATTATTGGTATTCAGCGCGGCGGACTGTCAATTAGCCCTGTCCCCATTTCCGCGCGCAGGTTGCGCAGTGACGGACAACTTTCACCCATTCCGGGTCGCCGGACACGCGTTTGCGCAAGGAATGGGTGGTCACGTCGCCGCAGCCGGGGCAGGCGCAGCGCGCAACGAGCTCTTCTGGTTCTTGCGACTGCAACAGGTACTTGTTCTCCGCGTCGGAGAACGGCACGATCTCCAACGGTTCGGGCCGCTGGCTGTCGGGTTTTCCGGCGAATCCGGCGACCAATTCGTCCACCCCCGCATAGCACCGCCACGCCAACACCAGCCCGACTACGAACAGCGTCGCCGCCAACGGCCGTCCGCTCGCGACCCAAGCTGCCACGCAGCCCAGCGGTATCAGCAAGGCGGTGACGCCGTTCAGCACAGTGCGGATGCGGTGCTCACGAATAAGCCGGGCTGACTCCAAATCCCAGAGGATGATCCCCCGCTGCCTGTCGGCGATCTCCAAATGAGTGGGGTGGTCTAGGAGGTCCGGGACAGTGGGAACTTCAACAGGCAGATTCCGCAGAATGCCGTCCATCCATCCGATTTGACGGAACACATCAAGCGCCACCAGTCGGGCGTTATCCACAAAAGTGTCGGCCATCAGCGTCACCGTTCCCCTGCGCCGTATTGAGAGTTTATGCCCCGCTCAGTGACGCGCAGAGATACGAACAGGGCCGGGTTGGCGCCCCAAGCCAGCAGACAGCCCGCAAGAGCCTTGGCAGCCCCCTTCAAGGCGCAATCGGCTTTCGGTAGTCAATTTGCTTGTGCCCGTTCGGAACAACGCCGTTCCTTAGGTCACCGCGCCTTCTATTCGGACGATGGTCAGCGGAAACCTCTGGCTAGCTGGTGATTCCAGCCAGTTCATGTGCCACCGCATCGAATGCGCGCAGCGTGTCCAACATGTGCGGCTCATGAGATTCCGGCTGGGTGGATAACTTGGCGGCGACCACCTCCGCGGCCCGGTTGACGTAGATCATCTGACCGCACATGCCAAGGCACAACGCGACATTGCTGCCCGGGTAGGGGAACCACACTTGGTTGCGGTACATCCCGCCGGGCATCTCTGTGTCGTCGGGGCTGGCGGCGAAGGCCTGACGCGAGTCGGGACCGCCGTCGAAAGTGTCGGCGATCCACGCCGCCGGCACCACCTGCTGCCCGGTCAACGAGACACCGTCGTGCAAGAACAGCGACCCGAACCGGACCATGTCGGTCAGGCAGGCGCTGATACCGCCGTCGAATAGTCCGGTGCCCGCTGCGTCTACGCCGATGGTGGCATCGCATTGGGCGCCGATGCGGCTCCACAGCAGTTCCGACATCAGTTCGGGCATCCGCTGGCCGCCTGCGACCTCGCAGATCCAGCCGAGTACGTCGGTTTCACACGAGCGATACTCGAACGGGCCGCCGTGAGCCGACTTCTGCCGCAAGGTCAACAAGAACTCACGCAGCGTGGCGGGGACGTCCGGACTGCGCCTGGGTGCCCACCCGAGCGCCTGCTCGAGGACGTGTATCTCCGCGGTCGGGTCGAGGTAATTTTCTGAGAAGGCGATACCCGACCTCATGTCCAGCAGGTGGCGCACGGTCGCACCGGCGTAGCCGCAATTCGCCAGGGCGGGAACGTATGTCGTGACCGGCGCGTCCAGCTCGATGGCGCCGGCCCCGTGCAGCGCGCCTACCACGGCTGCCACCAGCGACTTGCTCACCGAGAACAGCAGGTGCCGGGTTTGGGCCTCCATGCCGTCGAGGTATTCCTCGGCCACCATCGAACCGCGGTAGGCGACGGCCCACCCGTCGGTAGCGGTAGTGGCCATCACCGCGCCAACGGTGGTGGCCGCCCCGTCAGTGCTGGTCACCGCGATCTCGGCCAGCGGAGCACTGGCTGCCGGCAACGCCGCGGCCGGCCCGGGCCCGCGCGAGATTGTCGCGGTCGGCACGAAGTCTTCGACGTGCTGAAACGACCAATGCGAATGTGGCGCCGACAGCCAGTTGTCCAGGGAGATACCGGCGGGGCCGCTCACGCTCGTGCTACGAGCCGCGAGACGATAGGCGTCGCCGGCGCCAGGGGTGTCGAGGCGAACTTCGCCTTGATGCCTTTGACCCAGCGCCGGCAGCGCTCGGTGAGCTGGTAGTCATCGGTCTGCAGGTGCCCGCGGGTGACCAGCACGCCGAGTTGTGCACCCTCGCAACGTAAGTCACCGGGTGCGGCGACACGCATGTAGAACGCCTCGGACCCGTCGAGCAGCGTGGCCCAGTCATTGGCGGGGCGCGCAAAGGAGACACGCCCGTCGTCGTCGATGCGCCACACACCGGTGCGCGGCGTCGCGGTGAAAAGCTCGACATCGTGCGAGGTTTCACTGATTATCAGCTGACCCCAAACCTCGTCCTCGCCGTAGCCCCGCTCCCACCGCGCATTGATCTCGTCGATGTCGAGCTCGTACTCCACGTCCATGTACTCAAGCAGGTGGAAGAGGAACAGCGGCATGTCGGCGTAGGCCTCGGTGGTCAAGTTCGTCATCGGGCTCGCACCGCTCAACCGCGGATTCACCTCGCCGAGGTAAATCTCGTCGGAATCCAGGTCGTGTAACAGGTCCACCTCGAAGTAGCCGCGGTATCCCTCGCGGCGCAGGACGTCGCCCAGCTTTCCCACTATCTGCCGCGCGACGCGCGTCTGTGCGGGCGGCAGCACCTCGCGCCAGATGTCATTGCCACACCAGCCACCCTTCCGCGAAGTCAGCTCGGGATATCCGACCAGGCTCGTCATCGCGGGTCCGATCACGGTGCCGTGTCGGGTAACGGTGCCCTCAAGGCACACCTCGACATTGCGGATGCGCTTCATCACTTTGACTTCCTGCCCGGCCAGGTCACCGGCGTGATCGTCCCAGTCGCGCTGACCGCGCACGAAGAACACCGCGCTGCCGGCGTCGCCATAGGCGGCCACGACGACGAGGTCATCTCCCAGTTCGGCGCTTTGCGCGAGCGCCGAGAGCTCCTCGTAGGAGCCGACGCGCCCGATCGCGTGCGGCACGCTCGGCACGCCCGCCTCGTCGGCCAGGCGCGTCATGACGAGCTTGGAGCCCAGGCGATGGCGCAGCTCAGCCGGGGGGTGCATGACCTCGAGGCCCGCATCGTGCGCGAGGGCCTGGGTTTTCTCGTCGAGCATCACAAAGCAGGCCTTGCCACCGGGTCCTCGGCCCGCGATGAACTCGAGTGTCTCGGGATCGCGCAGCAGGTGGTTGCACACATCTCCCATGGAGTCGAAATCAATGCGGTCGCGACGCCGGGGCACGAACACGCGCGAATGTATGCCCTCGAAAGAGTCAAAGTACGTCAGGTAGAAGAAGTTTCGTACCCAGCGGTCGATGCCCAGCAGATTGAACGGGGTCGGCGAGATGAAGTACAGCGGCACGGTGTTGGTGTGAAAGAACGCGCGTACGTCGGAGATGCCGTTCAACACGCGGCGGGGCTCGGGCTCAGATACCTCCATGCCGCAAGTGTGCACCTGCCTGTGGCCGTGTGGAAGTCGTGCAGCGCCCTCGGCCGAACCTCTCAGGCACCGACAAGGTGGCGACCGCCTCCACCAAGGTGGAGGAGCGCGCCAACAGCACTTAGCGAGAACGCTGGACGCGGCTTCAGGTGCCGCCGATGTCCCCCGCGTCGGGCGGTGCCATCAGCGAAGCCTTTTGGAGCGGTCCGGTAGCCCATCTCGGTGGCGTTGATCTCGGCAAAGAAAGGGTCGTCACTGGTCTGCGTCCACGCAGCACCAGTCAGTGCAGCCGATGGAAGCTGCGGTGCGGCGACTCGCGGGGGTGTGCCGAATGGGGTCATTTCGTGAACTCGGAACATTGCACCCTCCTTGGTGTCGATTCGCGTGAGAACAGCGTCCGACGTGGGCGTTGGCGAATTCTTGGAAGATTCTTGGAAGATCACCAGGCGAGTCGCGGCGGCTTCGAGCTGGCTTGGCTGCCCGTGCACCGGGCGTATGGCCCGAAGTGCCCTCGCGGTCGCCAGGCACAACCGCGACGTATACGCCGACGCTGCCCCCGTTGGATGCCAAGAATCTTTTAAGGATGCGTCAAGGGCCGTTAGCAATTCTTTACGACAGCACCACCACACCTACACATCCAAGGAGTAACCCAAATGATCACCAACCGCGTTCGCACCATCGTCCGCACCGCCGTCGGCTCGACTCTGGTTGCCTCGGCCCTCGGCTTTTCGGCCATCGGGCTGTCCAGCATCGCCAACGCCGCCCCGACCGACAACGCGCCGAAAGCCGTGTACTGCCAGGTCTACCGCAACGGCGTGCCGGTCTACTGGTACTGGGGTCCCTGCCGCTAACCCTGCAATAACCCCACGAATTGGACCCAGCCGATCGGCTGGGTCCTTTTCGTGTGAGGCCAGCCGGTTCAGCCGATGGAGACCAGGTGATCGAAGCCGACGAGCGCGACGGTCTCGGGAAGGCGGCGGATTGCGCCGTTCTGGGCCCACTGCCCCTCGGGTATCTCGTGAATGACGCATGACGTGACCACCATCCGGTCGGTGTCGCCGCCCGTGGCCAGCTGCGCAGCGTCTTGGAGTTCGCGCGCGAACCGTTCCTTGCGTGCCCCATCGAGGACTCCGGCGCTCACCTGCCAATCGATGAACACTCCCGCAACCGCCGCCTCAGCCTGGGCGCCGCCGGAGTAGAAACATCCCGTCGCCAGCTCCTGGAAAAGCACCAACGCACGCATGCGGCTTTGGGGCTGATCGGGAACCGATTCGGCACGGCAGCCGGCCTCGGTCAGTGCGATGGCAAGACGCTCCTTCTGCGTCTCGTCAAATGCGCCTGGTGTCAGGGTTACTCGCGTCAACGGCATGGTGTTTCCTCCGGCGGTCTATTGAACAACTCGTTCCCCAATGTCGTCCCGGCGGGCGCTGCACACCAGTGGCAGGAACGACAATTTTCTTGCATAATTTGCCACATGATCGGGATCGACGTTCTGGTGATGGACGAAGCTAGCGCGAGCGCGGTGGGCACCACGATCGACGTTGTCTCCGCGGCGAATCGCATCGTCGGCACTTCCACCTTCGATCTGCGCTTCGTATCACCGCAGAGCCGAGTTACCTTGCGGGGCGGTCTGATTGCGACGGCACAACCGCTGGGACGCGCGAAACCACGTGACGTCGTCGTCATACCCGGCCTGGGAGCGGCCACCGCAGCAGAGATCTCCCACCGCCTGAGCGCCGCCGACATCGCCCAAGCCGGCGCCTGGCTGGTGCGCGCGAATGCCCGCGGCGCCGACATCGCCGCCTCGTGCACCGCCGTGTTCGTTCTCGGTGCGGCCGGTCTGCTACACCAGCGGCGCTGTGTCACCACATGGTGGCTCGGCGCGGAGCTCGCCCAGGTTGTGCCCACAGCCCGCGTCGTCATCGACGAAATGGTGATACGTGACGGGCCGATCTGGACGGCGGGAAGCGCCTTTGCGCACATCGACCTGATGCTGGCGGTCATGCGTCATCTGGGCGGGGCGGTGTTGACCGACGAACTGGCCAACCGCCTCGTGGCCGACCAGCGCACGTCGCAAGCGAGCTTCTTGATTCCCTCGCATCTGGCGGCTCGCGACGACACGGTGGCGGCGCTGGAATCCTTTGTGCGGTCCCATTTAGACCAACTGCACACGCTGGAGTCGTTGGCTCATCGGTGCGGCGTCAGCCCACGGACACTGGCACGGCGAACGAGGAATGCGGTTGGTCTCAGTCCCCTGCAACTCGTGCAGCGCGTGCGCCTTGAGCGCACGCTGCATCTACTGCGAACGACCCGAATGTCGCTTGAGGAGATCGCTGCCGCAGTTGGGCTGGGCGATCCGGCGACGCTGCACCGGCTGGTGAAGAAGCACACCGGTCGATCGCCGGGCGCGCTGCGTCCGGGCACTGCGGCGAAAACGGCGTAACGGCCTTTCGGGTTTCGGCAGACTCCGCTAGATATCCGATGACCCCGCAGAGCTAGCTGCGCTCATTTTGCGCTTCTAACTCCGACTCCGACGTGTACTCCCAGACCAGCTCGCCGCTTCCGGACATCCTCGGGTTGCACGTCAAGGAGTGCCCAATCGCGTCCTGCGTGGTCGCGTGCTCCGCGGAGCACGTCTCACCGCGTACCGGAGCTTCGAGATACAGGACACCGATCCCCACCGCAGCGAGTGCCATCGCAACAAATGAGACCATCGCCAACCGGAGGTAGGCAGCCTTCTTACTGATGGTGGTTGACTCTGCCGCGGTGGTCACAATTGGTCCTCGTATCGCGTGGCCGGCTGCTCGGCCAAACTACGTCAATTCTCGGCGCGAGGCCTTGAAGGATTTGCCCATTATGCTCCCAAATCCCAAGACAGCGGGGGAAATCGTGGAGGCGCGGCAACCGTCAGCCGGACGCCGGCTCACCCGCCCGCCGCAGCATCATTTCGGCGTGCTTGAGCACCGGAGAGTCGACCATTTGCCCCTCGAAGGCAAATACGCCGCGCTCGGTCTTCGCCGCTGCCAAAACCCTTCGCGCCCAGTCGAGCTTCTCCTCGCTCGGGCGATACGCCTCACGCACCACCGGTATCTGACTCGGGTGAATGCACACCGTCGCGTCGAAACCGATCGCCACGGCGTCGTCGGCCTCGGCGCGCAGACCCGTGATGTCCTTGATGTCCAAATGCACGGCGTCCAGCGCGATCCGGCCGAATGCGGACGCCGCAAGCAGCACCGTCGACCGTGCGTGGCGAGCAACATCCCGATAACTGCCGTCGGCCTGCCGGCTGGAGCTGCCACCAAGGGAAGCGACCAGGTCCTCGGCTCCCCACATCATCCCGACCGTGTCCAAAGCCCCAGCGATTTCGGCGGCGAACACGACCCCGCGCGGGGTCTCCACCAGCGCGATCACGTCGCGTGGCGCCAGCGCGGTCACCTGTGCAGCCGACTCGGTCTTCGAGAGCATCACCGTGGTGTAGGGGGTATCCGCCAGCGCTTGCAGGTCACGGGCGTGCTCTTCGGTGTCAGCGGCGTTGACGCGCACCACGGTGCGTTCGGGGTCCAGCGGCGTGTCCTGCAATGCCTTGCGCGCGGCGGCCTTATCCGCTTCGGCCACGCCGTCTTCGAGGTCGAGAATGACCACATCGGCGGCCGCGGCGGCCTTCGCGAACCGTTCGGGGCGATCGGCGGGGCAGAACAGCCAGCCCGGGCCGGCGGCACGCAGGTTCACGGGGTAGCCCCTTCACTCGGCCGCTTTTGCACCAGCGTGGTCCTCACCGCGCGGGCAACGACGTCGCCATTTTGATTGCGCGCGGTGTGCTCGAGGGTGACGATGCCTTCGCCGGGCCTGCTCCGCGATTCCCGCTTGCCGGTGCATACGGTCTCGGCGTACAGCGTGTCGCCGTGAAAGAGCGGTTTGGGAAATGACACCTCGGAGAAGCCGAGATTGGCCACGATGGTGCCCAGCGTCAGCTGCGCAACCGAAAGCCCGACCAGCGTGGAGAGGGTGAACATCGAGTTCACCAGCCGCTCGCCCCGAAAGCCCGGCTGCTCAGCAGCCCAGGCGGCATCAAGATGCAGCGATTGGGTGTTCATCGTCAACGTGGTGAACAAGACGTTGTCCGCTTCGGTGACCGTGCGGCCGGGCCGGTGCAGGTACGTCGTGCCGATCTCGAACTCGTCAAACCACAAGCCCCGCTGGACAACTAACTTTCCCCCACCGACTGCGGATTCCGCGACGCGACCCGCCGACGTGGCGTCGCCAGATTCACTTTCGCCGGCCGGTCTGCTCACGACAGCCCCAGCGATCGTGCGATGAGCATCAGCTGCACCTCGGTGGTGCCCTCGCCGATTTCCAGGATCTTACTGTCGCGGTAGTGCCGGGCCACCGGATACTCGTTCATGAAGCCGTAGCCGCCGTGGATCTGGGTGGCGTCGCGGGCGTTGTCCATCGCCGCCTCCGAGGAGACCATCTTCGCGATCGCGGCCTCCTTCTTGAACGGCTTGCCCGCCAACATCTTTGCCGCTGCTTCGTAGTAAGCGGTGCGGGCGACGTGTGCGCGCGCCTCCATCCGGGCGATCTTGAAGCTGATCGCCTGATAGGAGCCGATCGGCTGACCGAATGACTGGCGCTCCTTGGCGTACTTGACGCTCTCGTCGACGCAGCCCTGCGCGGCTCCGGTGGCCAGTGCGGCAATCGCGATGCGGCCCTCGTCCAGGATGGACAAGAAGTTGGCGTAGCCGCTGCCGCGCGGTCCCAGCAGGTTTTCCTCTGGCACCCGTGCGTCGGCGAAGGTCAGCGGGTGGGTGTCCGACGCATTCCACCCGACCTTGCTGTAGACCGGTTCGACAGTGAATCCCGGTGTGCCGTTGGGCACGATGATCGTCGAGATCTCTTTCTTGTCGTCCGCGATACTTCCGGTCACCGCCGTGACGGTAACCAGCGACGTGATGTCGGTGCCCGAGTTGGTGATGAATTGCTTGGTGCCGTTGACAACCCACTCACCGCCTTCCAGGCGCGCGGTGGTGCGGGTGCCGCCGGCGTCCGAGCCGGCCCCCGGTTCGGTCAGCCCGAAACCGGCAAGCGCCCGTCCGGCGATCAGGTCCGGCAGCCATTTCTGCTTCTGCTCCTCGGTGCCGAAGCGATAGATCGGCATCGCGCCGAGGCCGGTGGCAGCCTCTAGCGTGATCGCCACCGACTGGTCGACCTTGCCGAGTTCCTCGAGCGCGAGCGCCAGCGCGAAGTAGTCGCCGCCCATGCCGCCGTACTCCTCCGGGAACGGCAGGCCGAACAGCCCCATCTCGCCCATCTTGGCCACGACTTCGTACGGAAAGCTATGCTCCTCATCGTGTTTGGCCGACACCGGCGCGACCACGGTGCGCGCGAAGTCAGCCACCGTGTTGCGAAGATCCTCATACTCTTTGGATAGCGTCCCGGCCGGGATGGTTGTCGTCATGTTGCCTGATCCTCTTCTGTCGAATCTGGGACCAACCGGGCCAGCACCTGGTCCACCGTCACTTGATCCCCCACGGACACCAAAACCTCCGCTCGCCCCGAAACCGGCGCGGTGAGTGAGTGTTCCATCTTCATCGCCTCCACGACCACCACCACGTCACCCTCAACCACGTCCTCGCCGGAATTGACTTGCACCGCGATCACACTGCCGGGCATGGGGCTGACGACCTCGGCGGTCCGCTCCCCCGTCGCGCGGTGAATCTTCTGCTCCTCGGCCTCGCGGATATGCCAGGTCCCCCGCTCGTCGGCGATCCAGAGATGCCGGTCGGCCTCGGCCCACCGGTACTCACGTCGCACCCCATCCAGCGTCACGTTCATTCGGTCGTGCTCGACTTGCACACTTGCGGAAAGGATCTCGCCATCGCCGACCTGTACCGTGGCCGTGTCCGGCGGGCCCCACACCGAAACCGTCTCGGTACGCAGCGGGGTTTGCATCGCGGTGCGCACCGGGGCGGTCGCGCCGCCGACTCGCCACCCGGTCGGCGCAGCCCACAGGGTGTCCGAGCCACGGCGGGCCCGTTGCGCCAGCACCCATTGGACATACAGACCCCCGGCGGCGAACACATCGTCGGGCGCCGGCCACGGTGCGAAGTCGGCCAGCCGCTCGTCCAGCAGCGCCGTGTCCAGGTCGCCGGCGCGTACGCGGTCGTCATCGAGCAGGAACCGCAGGAACTCGACGTTGGTCTGCACGCCCAGGACGGCGGTCTGCGCGAGCGCGTGGTCGAGGCGTGCCAGCGCCTGTTCGCGGTCTTCGCCGTGTGCGATCACCTTGCTCAGCATGGGGTCGTAATCGCTGCCGACCACCGTGCCCGCCAGCAGCGACGAATCCACCCGCACGCCGGCGCCGGACGGCTCGCACACGTCCAGCACCCGGCCGCCGGTGGGCAGGAATCCCCGGGCCGGATCCTCCGCGTACACCCGGGCCTCGATCGCGTGGCCGTCGAGCTCGATGTCGTCCTGAGCGAACGGCAGCTTTTCGCCGGCGGCCACTCGCAGCTGCCACTCGACGAGATCCAAACCCGTGATCGCCTCGGTGACCGGATGTTCCACCTGCAGGCGGGTGTTCATCTCCATGAAGAAGAACTCGTCCGGGCGATCGGCGGAGACGATGAACTCCACCGTGCCGGCACCGACGTAGTCGACGCTGCGGGCGGTGTTGCAGGCCGCTGCCCCGATTCGAGCCCGAGTCTGCGGGTCGAGCAGCAGTGAGGGCGCCTCTTCGATCACCTTCTGATGACGTCGTTGCAGGCTGCACTCTCGCTCGCCGAGATGCAGCACGTTCCCACGCGTGTCGGCGAGCACCTGAACCTCGATATGCCTGGGCCGCAGCACAAACCGTTCCAGGAACAGCGTGTCGTCGCCGAACGACGAGGCCGCCTCCCGCCGGGCGCTGACCAAGGCGTCACGCAACCGGGCGGGATCCTCCACCATCCGCATGCCCTTGCCACCGCCGCCGGCGGACGGCTTGATCAGCACCGGGTAGCCGACATCGTCTGCGGCGACAACGAGTTCGTCGTCGGTCAATCCAGGTTTGGCTACTCCGGGCACCACCGGCACGTCGAAGGCGGCGACAGCGTTCTTGGCGGTGATCTTGTCGCCCATCACCTCGATCGCACGAGCCGGCGGTCCCAAAAACACCACGCCGGCACGTTCACACGCCGCTGCGAAATCGGCGTTCTCGGAAAGGAACCCGTAGCCCGGATGGATCGCCTGGGCGCCGGTACGCGTCGCGGCGGCGATCACCTTGTCGATGGAAAGGTAGCTTTCGCGGGCGGCCGCGGGTCCCAGCCGGACGGCCGTATCCGCCTCGAGCACATGCCGAGCCGCGGCGTCTGGGTCACCGTAGACGGCGACCGACCGGATGCCCAGCCGGCGCAGAGTCCGGATCACCCGCACCGCGATTTCACCGCGATTGGCCACTAGTACCGTGTCGAACATCTCGTCACATCCGGAAAACGCCATAGGAGACAGATTCCAGCGGAGCGTGAGCGCATACCGAAAGAGCAAGCCCGACACACGTTCTGGTATCGGCCGGGTCGATGATGCCGTCGTCCCACAGGCGGGCCGTCGAATAGTACGGGCTGCCCTGGTCCTCGTACTGCGCACGGATGGGCGCCTTGAACGCGTCCTCTTCGTCGGCTGTCCAGGGCTTGCCGGCCGCCGACAGCTGCTCACCGCGCACGGTAGCCAACACCGACGCAGCCTGCTCGCCGCCCATCACCGAGATCCGCGCATTCGGCCACATCCACAAGAAGCGGGGCGAGTAGGCTCGTCCGCACATCGAATAGTTGCCCGCGCCATAGGATCCGCCGATCACCACGGTCAGCTTCGGCACGCGGGCGCAGGCCACCGCGGTGACCATCTTGGCGCCATGTTTGGCGATGCCGCCGGCCTCGTAGTCGCGGCCGACCATGAAGCCGGCGATGTTCTGTAAAAACAGCAGCGGGACCTTGCGCTTGTCGCACAGCTCGATGAAATGGGCGCCCTTCAAAGCGGATTCGCCGAAGAGCACGCCGTTGTTGGCGACGATCCCGACGGGATGGCCGTGGATACGCGCGAAGGCGGTCACCAGCGTCTTACCGTAATTGGCCTTGAACTCGCTGAATTCGCCGCCGTCGACCAGTCGCACCACGACCTCGTGCACGTCGTAGGGCACCCGCGGATCGGGAGGCACAACGTCGTAGAGCTCGCTTTGCGAGTGCTTGGGCTCTTCGGGGCGCGCCACGTCCCATTGGGCGGGTCCGCGCGGCCCGAAGGTAGCCGCGATCGAGCGAACGATCCGCAATGCGTGCTCGTCGTCGTCGGCGAGGTGATCGGTGACGCCCGACACCCGGGAGTGCAGGTCACCGCCGCCGAGTTCCTCGGCCGTGACGACCTCGCCGGTCGCGGCCTTGACCAGCGGCGGACCACCGAGGAAGATCGTGCCCTGCTCGCGGACGATGACGGCCTCGTCGCTCATCGCGGGCACGTAGGCGCCCCCGGCCGTGCAGGAGCCGAGCACCGCCGCCACCTGCGGAATTCCCTTGGCGCTCATGGTCGCCTGGTTGTAGAAGATCCGCCCGAAGTGCTCGCGGTCGGGAAACACCTCATCTTGGCGCGGCAGAAAAGCGCCGCCGGAGTCGACCAGGTAGATGCACGGCAGCCGATTCTGCAGCGCGACTTCCTGCGCGCGCAGGTGCTTCTTGACCGTCATCGGGTAGTAGGTACCGCCCTTGACCGTGGCGTCGTTGGCGACGATGACGCACTCGCGCTGCGACACCCGGCCGATGCCGGTGATGATGCCGGCTCCGGGCGACTCGTCGTCGTACATGCCGCCGGCCGCCAGCGGCGCCAACTCCAGAAACGCGCTGCCCGGATCGAGCAGGCGGTCGACCCGTTCACGCGGCAGCAGCTTGCCGCGGCTGACGTGACGTTCCCGCGCACGCTCGTTACCGCCGAGAGCCGCGGCGGCCAGCTTGGCGTTCAACTCCTGCACCAGCCGGCGGTGCTCATCGGCGAACGACGGCGCAGTCGTAACCGTCGTCACCGCGTGTCCACTCTAATCGCAAGGGGCGGTTGGGTCTTCGCGACCACTTCTTCGACGGAAACGTCGGGGGCGGTCTCGATCAGGTGCAGACCGTCGTCGCAGACATCGATGACCGCGAGTTCGGTCACGATGCGGTTCACACAGGCCACACCGGTCAGCGGCAGGGTGCACCGTTCGAGGATCTTCGGGCTGCCGTCCTTGGCGGCGTGCTCCATCATCACGATCACTTTGCGGGCGCCGTGCACCAAATCCATCGCGCCGCCCATGCCCTTGACCATCTTGCCCGGGATCATCCAGTTGGCGAGATCACCCGCGACCGAAACCTGCATGGCCCCAAGCACAGCCACGTCCAGATGCCCGCCGCGGATGATGCCGAACGATGCCGACGAACCGAAGAACGCGGCACCCGGCAACGTGGTGACCGTCTCCTTGCCCGCATTGATCAGATCGGCGTCGAGGTCCTCGCGCCTCGGATAGGGACCGACACCGAGGATCCCGTTCTCCGAATGCAATACGACGTGCACGCCGTCGGGAATGTGGTTCGGGATCAGCGTGGGCATCCCGATGCCGAGGTTGACGTACTGACCGTCCTCGAAGTCCGCAGCCACCCGCGCGGCCATGCCTTCCCTCGTCCAGCTCACCGCACCGTCTCCTTCGCTGCACGGGCCGAACGTGACGCTGCCGTCACGCTCGGCGGGGCATGGTCACTCGGCCAACTCATCACCGCACCGTCTCCTTCTCGATCCGCTTGGCAGGATTGGGCACGTGCACGACACGCTGCACGAAGACACCGGGAGTGTGCACCGTCGCGGGATCGATCTCCCCGGGCTCGACGAGGTGTTCCACTTCGGCGATCGTGATCCGTCCGGCCGGGGCGCATTCTGGGTTGAAATTGCCCGCGGCGTAGCGGTATACCAGGTTGCCGTGCCGGTCGCCCTTCCAGGCATGCACCAGCGCGAAGTCGGTGCGTATCCCCCGTTCGAGAACATAGGTGACACCGTCGAACTCGCGAGTCTCCTTGGGAGGCGACATCACAGCCGCCGTACCCGACGCGTCATAGCGCCACGGGAGTCCGCCGTCGGCGATCTGGGTGCCGACCCCGGCCGGAGTGTAAAAGGCCGGTATGCCCATGCCTCCGGCGCGCAACCGCTCGGCCAAGGTGCCCTGCGGAGTCAGCTCCACCTCGAGCTCGCCGGACAGGAACTGACGGGCGAACTCTTTGTTCTCGCCCACATAGGAAGAAATGGTGCGACGAATCCTCTTGTGCTGCAACAGCACCCCCAGCCCCACGCCGTCGACGCCGCAATTGTTCGACACCGTCTCGAGGTCGGTGACGCCGCAGTCGGCCAACGCGGCGATCAGCGCTTCGGGGATGCCGCAGAGGCCGAACCCTCCTACCGCCAGGGACGACCCGTCGGTTATGTCCGCGACCGCGTCCGCAGCGGTCGCTACCACCTTGTCCATTACCGCAAAGCCTCCCGGTTCAGTTAATCTTCATTAACTGGAGCTGAGGATACCATCGCCCGCTCGGTGCGTCCAGGGAAGCCGAAGTACCACGCGGGTGCTCATTGCTGGCCGCGCAGATACTCTATTGCCCGTTCACGCATCTCCACTTTGCGGACCTTGCCGGTGACGGTCATCGGGAATTCGTCGACAATCCACAGGTACCGCGGGATCTTGAAGTGCGCGATCTGGCCCACGCAGAAGTCACGCAGCCGCTCGACGGTCAATCCGGCAACCCCGTCGCCCAGCTTGACCACCGCCATGAGCTCCTCGCCGTACCTCGCGTCGGGTACCCCGATGACCTGAGCTTCCACGATGTCGGGGTGGGTGTACAGAAACTCCTCGACCTCGCGCGGAGAGATGTTTTCACCGCCGCGGATGACGATGTCCTTGATCCGGCCCATGATCTGGACGTACCCGCACCCGTCCATTTCGGCGAGATCTCCGGTGTGCATCCAGCCGTCGGCGTCGATCACCTCGGCGGTCTTGCCTGGCTCGTTCCAATAGCCGGCCATCACGGAATAGCCCCGAGTGCAGAACTCTCCGGGCACGCCGCGGGGAACGGTCTCGCCGCTGCCCGGGTCGATCACTTTGATTTCCAGGTGCGGACCCACCCGGCCGACCGTGCCGACGCGCCGCTCCAGGGAATCGTCCGTACGCGTCTGGGTAGACACCGGCGATGTTTCGGTCATGCCGTAGCAGATCGAGATTCCCGACATGTGCATGCGGTCGATCACCTTGCGCATCACCTCGACCGGGCACGACGAACCCGCCATGATTCCGGTTCGCAAGCTGGCGAGCTGGTAGTCCGCGAACTCCGGCAGGCCGAGCTCGGCGATGAACATCGTCGGCACGCCGTAGAGACTGGTACAGCGCTCAGCCTGCACGGCCCGCAGGGTGGCGGCAGGCTCGAAGCCGGGAGCCGGAATCACCATGCAGGCGCCGTGGCTGACGGCCGCCAAATTGCCCATCACCATGCCGAAGCAGTGATAGAAGGGCACCGGGATACAGATCCGATCCTCTTCGGTGTACTCGAGCAGCTCGCCCACCAGATAGCCGTTGTTGAGGATGTTACGGTGGCTCAGCGTCGCACCCTTTGGGGAACCCGTTGTGCCAGAGGTGTATTGGATGTTGATGGGATCGCCACTGTCCAGGGTCGCCGCGATATTCGTCAGCGCGGTCGGGTCCGGCTCGGTCGCGGTCAACTCTGCCCAGCGATCACTCTCCATCAGCACCACGTCGCGCAGATCCGGGCAACGCGGAGTGACCTCGGCCAGCATGGCGGCGTAGTCCGTGGACTTGAAACTGGGCGCGGCGATCACCATCGCTACCCCGGATTGCCTTAGCGCATACTCCAATTCGCGGGCTTGGTAGGCGGGGTTGATGGATACCAGAATCGCGCCGATCTCGGCGGTCGCGTACTGGACGAGCACCCACTCCCAGCGGTTCGGCGCCCAGATACCGACCCGGTCGCCGGTGGTGATCCCCGCCCCCAACAGCCCTGTCGCCAGTCGGCGTACATCGGCGAGCAGTTCGGCGTAGGTCCACCGGCGACCCGCCCAGACGTCGACGAGTGCGTCGCGGTGCGCGAATTCGGTAGCGGTGTCAGCGAAATTGGCGCCAATTGTCGTGTCGAGCAGCGGAGGTTGGCTCGGGCCCCGGTCATAGGACAGCGGGTCGCGGGCGTGGGGTCCTGCGCCTGCCACTGCTCCTCCGCCTGACGCTTACCGTGCGACAATTTCGAGTTAATCGCACATAACTCGTGCTACGTTAGTGGCGATTAACCGAACTGTCCAGGACGAGTTGGACGGAGGCCGATTGTGACAGCGTCCGCCCCAAACGGCCGGAACGGCTCCGCCGAAATCCCGAATCGGCGCAGCCAATTGAAGTCCGACCGGCGCCTGCAGCTGCTGTCGGCCGCCGAACGGCTCTTCGCCGAACGCGGATTTCTCGCCGTGCGGCTGGAAGACATCGGCGCCGCGGCCGGTGTCAGCGGTCCCGCCATCTACCGGCACTTTCCCAACAAGGAGTCGCTGCTGGTCGAGCTGTTGGTCGGCATCAGCGCGCGGCTACTCGCCGGTGCCCGTGATGTGACAGCCGGTAACCCTGACGCTGCCACGGCGTTGGACGGCCTCATCGACTTTCACCTCGACTTTGCCCTGGGCGAACCCGACCTCATCCGGATCCAGGACCGCGACCTCGCCCACCTTCCCGCAGCAGCGCAGCGACAGGTGCGCAAGGCCCAACGGCAGTACGTCGAGATCTGGGTGGGCGTGCTGCGCGAGCTGAACCCCGAGCTGGCCGAAGCCGATGCCCGGCTGATGGCGCACGCCACGTTCGGATTGCTGAACTCGACGCCACACAGCATGAAATCGGCCGACACCAAACCGACGGGCGCGCTGCGTTCGCGCGCCGTCATGCGCGCGATGACGGTAGCCGCACTGGCGGGCGGTGATCAGTAGGCCGGCCGATCGGTCCCGGCGGCAGGATTCGAGAAAGCGCCACTGCGCGGGGCCCGGGTACCCTGCAATCCATGAGGTGGACATGACCGATCCACGTCGGCCGGACTCGTTAAGTCCCTCTCGAACGGGGTCTGAAGCGAACGACCTCCACGACCAGCCCTACGTCGACCCTGCCTATGCGGACCAGGCGCCGTATGCACAGTCCTACGCGGGCCCGGCTTCCCCCTGGGCGCCGAATCACGAGACGAATCCGACCCTCGAGTTACCCGCGTACTGGCAGGAAGAGCAGGCGCTATCCAAGGGACTCCCGCGCGAAGAGCTGGCACCCCCGCTGCCGGAAGGGCCGAAGTCACCGCGTTGGTTGTGGTTCTTCGCAGGCGCCGCGGTGATGCTGGTCGTCGGCCTGGTCATCGCATTGGTCCTGGCCAATGGCGCGGTCAGAACCCAGACTGCGGTCCCGCCATTACCGGCCATGCCCGAGTCGAGTTCGACAGCACCCTCAGGTTCGACGGGGCCGTCGACCTCGCGCTACCCGCGGCCTGCGCTCCCGCCCACGGGGTCCGGGACACCGACCCAGACGACCGGTCCCGCCACCATGCAAAGCGTCGTCTACAACGTCATCGGAGAAGGCCGGGCTCTCAGCATCACCTATCTGGACACCGGAAACGTGATGCAGACGGAGTTCAATGTGGCGCTACCGTGGAGCAAAGAGGTCAGCCTGGCAAAGTCGGCCGTTCAACCGCCAATCGTCACGATCATCAACATCGGCCACAGTGTCACCTGCTCGCTCACTGTCGCCGGGGTACAGGTACGTCAGCGTGAAGGTATGGGACTGACAGTCTGCAACGCCCCGCCGGGTTAAAGCCGCTCGCCGACCGCGACGCGACGCGGTGGAACCCGAACCACCAGCATCCCCAGGATGCCGGCGAACAGGACCACCGAGATGCCACCCAAACCGGCGCGCACGGTGCCGAAGACGTCGACGAACACCGAGAACAGCCACGGCGCCACAAAGGCCACCGCGCGCCCGGTCATCGTGTATAGGCCGAAGGCCACCCCCTCCTTGCCCTCGTTCGCCATGTGCAACAGCAAGGCGCGCGACGACGACTGCGTCGGTCCGATGAACAGGCACAACAGCAGTCCCCCTACCCAGAAGGCCGTAGGACCGGACAGCCCGATCAGGGTGACCGCCACGCACAGGATCATGAGCAGCGACCCGATGATGACCGGTTTGGATCCGATCCGGTGGTCGAGGAAGCCTCCAAGCACCGCCCCCACGGCGGCCACCACCAGGGCCGCGACACCGAATATCAGCACGTTGGCCGGCGAGATGCCGTAAACGTTGACGCCCAGCACCCCGCCGAAGAGGAAGATCGTCGACAACCCGTCCCGGAAGAGCGCGCTGGCGACCAGAAAGAAGACCAGGTTGCGGTCGCGTTGCCACTCCGCGCTGACTTCCCGCCACAGCTTGCGGTAGCCGCCCAACATGCTCGTTTGGTGCGACACCTCGTTGGCGTCGAGCAATCGGTGTGCGACCAACAGCAATGGCAGGGCCAAGACGGCCAGCCATGCGGCGGCCAGCAGCATCGCCGTCCGGACATGGAGCCCGTCCTGGACCGGCAGATGCAGCAGCCCGCGCTCGTCGCCGGTTCCGGAAATGAATCCGAAGAAAACGAGCAACAGCAGCAGGACACTGCCGAAATAGCCCGCGGCATAACCGAAGCCGGAGATCCGGCCTGATGTCGCCGGCGTCGAGAGCTGGCGCAGCATCGCGTTATACGGGACGCTGGCCAGGTCGCCGCACGCCGCGCTCCCTTCCAACAACACAAGCCCGACCCAAAAGTAGGCGGGCTGGGCGCGGATCACATACATCGCGCTGGCCAGTGCCACCGCCATGCCGGTCAACACGCTGAGCGCCACCCGCCGGCGATGCGGGGACTCCACCCATACGCCGACGGCCGGCGCCAGCACTGCAACGGTCAACCCGGCGACCGCCGCGGCACGGCCCAACCAGCTCTCCGGCGCGGTACCGCCGGAGATGCCCACGCCCACTGTCTTGGTCAGGTAGACGGCGAACACGAACGTCGCCACGATCGCGTTCAGACCGGTCGACCCGCAGTCCCACAGCGCCCACGCAGCTACCCGAGATCGCACGATCGCGCCCGAAGCCGGCGTCGGCTGACCCATGCCCGGCACTCTATTGGTCGGGCATACGACCCGCTGCGCCCGGCTACGCCTGCGCCGACAGCGCCGAAACTGCGGTGAGGGCGTCGTCTCGTGGCGCAGAGTAGCCTTGGGCGCAGTCTCGATGGTTCGGAAGGGAACCCTGTCTACGATTGGCGCATGCCGTTACCCGCTCCCAGTCCCGAGGCGCGTGCCGTTGTCACCGGAGCTTCGCAAAACATCGGCGAAGCGCTGGCCACCGAACTTGCCGCCCGCGGACACAGCCTGATCGTCACCGCGCGACGCGAGGACGTGCTCACCGAGCTGGCCGCACGGCTGGTCGACAAATACCGCGTGGCCGTAGAAGTACGACCAGCCGACCTGGCCGATCCGGAGGAGCGGGCGAAGCTGTGCGACGAGTTGGCCAACCGACCCGTCTCGATCCTGTGCGCCAACGCGGGTACCGCGACTTTCGGTCCGGTTGCGGGCCTCGACCCCGCCGGCGAAAAGGCTCAGGTACAGCTGAATGCCGTAGCGGTGCACGATCTTACGCTGGCGGTACTGCCGGGAATGATCGAGCGCAAGGCCGGCGGAATCTTGATTTCCGGTTCGGCGGCAGGCAATTCGCCGATTCCCTACAACGCCACCTATGCCGCGACGAAAGCGTTTGCTAATACGTTTAGTGAGTCGCTGCGCGGCGAACTGCGCGGCTCCGGTGTGCACGTCACGCTGCTGGCGCCTGGCCCTGTGCGCACCGAACTCCCCGATGAGTCAGAAGCCACGCTGGTCGAAAGGCTGGTGCCCGACTTCCTGTGGATCTCGACCGAGCACACCGCCCGGCTGTCACTGGATGCGTTGGAGCGCAACAAGATGCGCGTCGTCCCGGGCCTGACGTCGAAAGCCATGTCCGTGGCAAGCCAGTACGCTCCGCGTGCCATCGTGGCACCGATTGTGGGCAGCTTCTACAAGAAGCTCGGCGGCTAGCCGGCCGTCACTTCCGGCGGCGCCGTCCGGTGCCGAAGATGTTGCGGGTGATCTCGCGCACGCCGGTGTTGATGGCGCTTTTCACGGTCGGGTCGTGCAACACCTGCTCGAAAATGCTGGGGCTCTTTTTCCCAGCCGGCGCCGGCATTGGCGGCACCTCGCCGTCCGCCGGCACTGGCGGAGAGTCGGCACCGTCCGCCGAGTCGGGTGGCCCGGCGGCCTGCTTGGCGCGCAGCATCTCGTAGGCCGAGTCCCGGTCGACGGTCTGGCCGTATTTGGCCTGCAACGGGCTATCCTGAGCCGCCGCGCCGACCGCGTCGGTGCCGATGGCGGCCATCAACGATCGCGGCACCCGCATCCGGGTCCAGGCCACCGGCGTGGGCGCGCCCTTCTCCGACAGCACGGTGACGACGGCCTCGCCGATACCCAACGACGTCAGCGCGGACTCCAGGTCGTAGACATCGGTTTTCGGATACGTGCGCACCGTCTTGCTCAGTGCCTTCTGGTCGTCGGGGGTGAACGCGCGCAAGGCGTGCTGCACCCGGGCGCCCAGTTGGGACAGCACATCGTTGGGCAGGTCCGTCGGCAGCTGGGTGCAGAAGAACACCCCGACGCCCTTGGAGCGAATCAGCTTGACGGTTTGCTCGACCTGCTCGAGGAACGCCTTCGACGCGTCGGTGAACAGCAGGTGCGCCTCGTCGAAGAAGAACACCAGCTTGGGCTTGTCCACGTCACCCACCTCGGGCAGGTGCTGGAACAAGTCGGCCAGCACCCACATCAGGAAGGTGGAAAACAGCACCGGCCGCAGCGTCTGGCCGCTGAACTCGAGCAGCGAGATGATGCCGCGGCCCTGGTCGTCGACGCGCAGCAGATCATCGGGGTCGAGCTCCGGCTCGCCGAAGAAGGTGTCGGCGCCCTCGGATTCCAGGTTGACCAATGTCCGCAGGATCACGCCGGCGGTCGTAGACGAGACTGCGCCGATGGTTTTCAACTCGGCCTTGCCCTCGTCGCTGATGAGGAAGCTGATGACCTCGCGTAGGTCCTTCAGATCCAGCAGCGGAAGGCTCTTCTGGTCGGCGTAGTGGAAGATCAGTCCCAGCGTGGATTCCTGACTTGCATTCAGCCCCAATACCTTTGACAGCAGGATCGGGCCGAAGCTGGAGATGGTCGCGCGCACCGGGACGCCGACGCCGGCGGTGCCCAGCGACAAAAACTCCACCGGGAACCCAGTGCCCGTCCAACTGTCCCCGGTGTCCTTCGCGCGCGCGGCGGTCCTGTCGTTTTCCTCCCCTGGCCGCGCCAGACCGGACAGGTCGCCCTTGACGTCGGCCATCAATACCGCCACACCTGCGGCGCTGAGCTGCTCCGCGATCAGCTGCAGCGTCTTGGTCTTGCCGGTTCCGGTGGCTCCGGCCACCAGGCCGTGCCTGTTCACGGTGGCCAGCGGAATACGGATCTGAGCACTCGGGTCGGCCTCGCCGTCTACGACGACCGTTCCCAATTCCAGGGCCTGGCCTGTTACGGCATAGCCCGCCGCGATCCGCTTGGCAGGCCCGTCAGCCGTCGATTCGGTGCTCATCGTGGCACGTACCTCTTTTCGAGTAGTCCCCATCAAGTACGGCAAAGCATCACACTACTTCCCAGGGGGACGCGGGGGCACGGTCTGGCGTGGGCATACTGTAGAGCGCTGTGCGCGACGAAATGGTGTGGATCGACTGCGAGATGACCGGGCTTGACCTGGGCTCGGACAAGCTGATTGAGATCGCGGCCCTGGTCACCGACGCTGAGCTGAACATTCTCGGCGACGGAATCGACGTGGTGATTCACGCCGAGGATGCCGCGCTGACGTCGATGATCGACGTAGTAGCCGAGATGCATTCCCGCTCTGGGTTGATCGACGAGGTCCAAGCGTCCACCGTCGACTTGGCGACCGCCGAGACGATGGTGCTCGACTACATCGGCGAGCACGTGAAGCAACCCAAGACGGCGCCGCTGGCGGGCAACTCCATTGCCACCGATCGCGCGTTCATTGCCCGTGACATGCCCAAGCTGGACTCGTTTCTGCACTACCGGATGATCGATGTCAGCTCCATCAAAGAACTCTGCCGGCGCTGGTACCCGCGCATTTACTTCGGCCAGCCGAGCAAAGGCCTGGCACACCGCGCGCTGGCCGACATTCACGAATCCATCCGCGAGTTGCAGTTCTACCGGCGCACCGTGTTCGTCCCGCTGCCAGGGCCGTCTACCAGCGAAATCGCAGCGGTCGCTGGCGAACTGCAGAGTGGGTCAGCCGCACCGGAGTCAAACGATTCGGCCGACGAGCCACCGACCGGCTAGTATCGACGTCGCCGCGCGTAAGCCCACAAGCTGTCAGGGCCAGCGCGGCGATGGTGGCTGTAGTTCAGCTGGTAGAGCACCAGGTTGTGATCCTGGATGTCGCGGGTTCGAGCCCCGTCAGCCACCCCACAGGTGGCCAGCACATCAGGTGTTGGCGTTGCCGGCCTTCCACTGCGGCCAGGGAATGTTCCAGTCGCCGAGGCCCTCGGTGCCGGGAAGCGTCGGCCCCACTGTGTTGACGATCTCGACGATGTCGCCGCGTTTGATGTGTTCGTAGAACCACACGGCGTTACTGGGGCTCACATTCAGACACCCATGGCTGGTGTTGGTGTTGCCTTGGGCGCCGACCGACCATGGCGCCGAGTGCACGAAAATACCGCTGTAGGAAATCTGCGTGGCCCAGTCGACATCGGTGCGATATCCGTTGGGCGAGTTGACCGGAACCCCATAAGTCGACGAGTCCATGATGATGTGCTTGAACCGTGCGCCGACGATGTAGATGCCATTGGCCGTCGGGGTGCTGTTCTTGCCCATCGACGTGGGCATGGTCTTGGCAACTTCACCGTTGATGCGAACCGTCACCATCTTGGTGTTGTCGTCAGCCGTAGCGATGACCTCGTCACCGATGGTGAAGTGCATCTTCACGTTGTCTTCGCCGAACATGCCGTCGCCCAAGTCGACGCCATACGTGTTGACCGCCACGTCCACCGTGGTGCCCGGCTTCCAGTAATGCTCTGGCCGCCAACGCACTTCGCGGTTGTTCAGCCAGTAGAAGGCGCCCTCGACGGGCGGATTGGCGGTGATCGTGATGGCCTTCTGGGCCGCCATCCGGTTGGCGATGTTCTCGTCGAACCGGATCGCCACCGGTTGACCGATGCCGACGACCTCACCGTCACTCGGATTGACGTAGGGCATGGTCAGGTGGGCGGGAGAACTCGTCGCGAACGTCATCTGCCGGGTCGCCGCACCGCCCAGTCCGCGCGCCTTCACGTTCAGCGTGTAGCGCCGGTTGTAGCCGAGTTGCTCGGTGGTCGACCAGTGCAGTCCGTCGGGGCTCAGCTGACCGTTGATCGTCCTGCCGTTGTCGTTGACCATGGTGACCGAGGCCAGTACACCGTCGGCAACGCTGACCGTCACCGGCGCATCCACCGTGACGCCGACGGCACCGTCGGTCACCGAGGGGGTGAGCTTCGGGACCATCAGATCGGCGAACGGCGTGCCCTTGTCGGTGATGGCCTTCGCCGGTGCGGGACCTTGGCTATTGCCGCACGCAACACCGAACACAGCTACCAAGATCATCGCCACAAGCAGCGATAATCGCGGCGTCCGCAAAGGTGTCATCGGGCAACCTCTCCACCTGACATGGCTCACTTCGGTCACCACTGACCCTGAAGGCCCTGAATAGTTGCAGATATTTTAATGGGTTACAGCCGCTCGACTGTCCAACAGGCTCGTTTGTCTGGTCACAGTCCAGGCTCGGCACAGCCCACCCCACAGCAGTGGACGCCAACTACATCGGTTGGCTGACGGGGTCGTGGACGTCCTCCTCGACCCCGCCGCGGGCCGCGACCGCCTCGACACGCGCGAGTTTGACGATGGCCGCCATCATGACCGGCGCCGCGGCCGCCAAAGCGATGATCCCGGTGCGGCTGGTGTTCAACGTCTCGTCAAGAACAACAACGCTCAGCACCGCCGCCACGACAGGCTGCGAGACCTGCAGGGTGGGCATCGACGCGGTCAGCGGCCCGGCCCGGAACGCCGACTGGCTCCACACGAGGCCGCCCAGCGCCACCAGGAGCCAGGCAGATAGCTCGGGGGTGCGAATCACAGCCCATCCGCCATCGCCGAGGCGAGCAACGACTCCTTTGGTCAGCACGCAAAAACCCCCACAGCGAACCCGAGACGAGGGCGAACAACACCGCGGCCAGGGCACCGCCCCAGATTCGGGCTGCCACCACGCATGCGATCAACAGCGGCCCCAACACCACGGCCGTCGCGACCCACATTTGAGCGGATGCGCTCGAGCGACCGGCCTGCGGATTGCCAACGGTGACCATCACGATCACAGCAGCAGTAAGCAAGCCGGCCCAGATCCACTCGACGCGGGTCACCCTGCGGTGCGACAACCTGGCATTGATCGGCAGCAGGAACAAGAGCGAAAGCATCAGCAGTGCCTGCACCAGTAACACCGAACCCAGGCCCAGCGCGGCCGCCTGCAGAGCAATGCTCGCCGCGAGCAGCAGAGTGCCCCACCGCCAGCGTTGATCGCGCAGCAGGTTGGCGAACAGCCCGAGGTGGCCGACCGAGCTGTCAGTGATCCGATGCGCGGCGCGCTGCTTGCACGCCGCACGACGGGCCACCCGACGTCAAAATTGGTCTGGGTGAATTGGCCACGATCTACATGGGCGCGCATTCTGCTTCCCAGCTTTCCCGAGCGGACCGCATCACTGAGGAGCGTGAGGGCGCGTTACGAGACTTGGATGCCATATTCAGGACCGAGCGGGCACCCTATTGCGGCACGCTCTTCTGATTCCTGCTGCAGGCGAAATGCCGTGTGTGACCGCTTAGGAGTACTCAGCCGCTTCGCGGCGCAGCAGCTACCCTAGAGGAATCTGGGATTTCGCCCCGCGGCACGACGCCTGTTATTGTCGCGTACGCGGTCTCGGCCGTCTCAGGCGCCGTTAGCTCAGTTGGTAGAGCAGCTGACTCTTAATCAGCGGGTCCGGGGTTCGAAACCCTGACGGCGCACTTCAAGGCGCTTTTGCAGTCTCGACTGCATATCTATACGTGCATACATGCGGGTTTCAAACATCCGAGTTGGGCCACTGCTCGTGACCCCAGGATCGGCGCCGGATTCTCCGGCGCGCTTACCGTCAGACGAGCCAAAATGCCGGGTAGAGTATGTGGTTCGCTCGATTCCATAGGAGCTTGCCGTGTCGGAACCGCCCAACTTCCCCCCGCCGCCTCCACCACCGCCCGAAGGTTACGGTAACCAGCCCCCATCAGGAGGCTACGGCTATCCGCCTCCGGCGCCGCCAGGTTACGGCTATCCGTCCCAAGGCAGCTCCGGTACCAACGGCATGGCCATCGCGTCGTTGGTGTGCTCCTTAGTCGGCTGGATATGCCTCATCGGGCCCATCCTCGGGTTGATTTTCGGCTTCGTCGCGCTGGGCCAGATCAAGCAGACCGGGCAAGACGGCCGCGGCATGGCGATCGCCGGGATAGCCATCAGCGGCGTGGTACTCGGATTGCTGCTCGTCATCGGCATCGGGCAGCTGTTCTTCCAGCACTAGCCAGCGCTGGAAGTGGCGGACCACCGTTCGGGTGTGAACCTGACCGCAGGTCAACTCGTCGCGCGTTGAGAACCCGATAGCCGAGACTCGAACGCACCCCGAGCATTTCGCGGGTACTATCACCGCCCTCGACGAGGGCCTGTTGCACTGACCCCGCGACAGGTAGCTTTTTCTCACCAGCAACCGCCATGAGTACCGATTGGCGCCCCTTGTCGAAGGAGCTGCAATGGGGTTCATCCAGCCCAACCTGCCCGTCGTCGACGACGAGTGGAGGAAGCGGACGCGCGCCGAGCGAATTGTGCCGATGGCGCGCCACATCGCCGAGAACGGTTTCGGCACCCCGCTGGTGATGCACGTGATGTACGGCGTGAAGATCGCGCTGTACATCCTTGGCGCTTGGCTATTCGCGTTGTGCACCAAAGACATCCATGGCTTCACCAACGTCGCCGCCTGGTGGTCGGAACCCATCGTGTTCCAGAAGGCCGTGCTTTTCACAATGCTGTTCGAAGTCGTAGGTCTCGGTTGCTGTTTCGGCCCGCTGGCCGGACGCTACTTCCCGCCGATGGGTTCGATCCTGTACTGGCTGCGGCCCGGCACCATCCGGTTGCCGCCCTGGCCGGACCGGGTGCCAATGACCAAAGGCCACAACAGAACCCCGTTCGACGTGCTGCTCTACGGCGCCCTGCTCGTTTTGCTGTTAACTGCGCTGCTGTCCGACGGCAGCGGGCCAATTCCTGGCCTGGACACGACGATTGGCGTGCTGCCCCGGTGGCAGACTGTCGCGATCCTGTCGGTGCTGGCAGTAGTCAGCCTGCGCGACAAGGTGATCTTTCTGGCCGCTCGCGGCGAGGTGTACGCGCCGCTGGCGCTGGTGTTCCTGTTCTTCGGACCAGACATGGTCGTCGGCGCCAAGGTGGTCTTCATGGTGATCTGGCTGGGCGCCGCGACGTCAAAGCTCAACCGGCACTTCCCGTTCGTGATCTCGACGATGCTGGCCAACAATCCGTTCATCCCCGCGGGGTTTCTCAAGCGGTCGCTGTTCAAGCGCTATCCGGATGACTTGCGGCCCAGCGGGTTGGCGGGTTTCATCGCCCACTTCTCGACCGCTGTGGAGGGGCTGGTGCCTCTGGCGCTCTTCTTCTCCCACGGCGGCTGGCCGACGGCGATCGCCGCGTTCGTTATGATCGTGTTCCACCTGAACATCCTGCTGGCCTTCCCGATGGGCGTGCCGCTGGAATGGAACGTGTTCATGATCTTCGGGGTGCTGTGGCTGTTCGTCGCGCACGCGCAAGTGGGGTTGCCGGACGTCACCAACCCGTGGCCGATAGCCGTCCTGTTCGTGGTGATCGCCGGAACCGTCGTCATCGGAAACCTGTACCCGCGCAAGGTTTCGTTCCTGCCCGGCATGCGCTACTACGCCGGCAACTGGGACACCACCCAGTGGTGTGTCAAGCCCTCGGCCGACGAGAAGATTCGCGCCGGCGCCCGTGCGCTCGGCCCGATGTATCACCTGCAGCTCGAGCGGTTGTACAAAACCAGAGAGGAGATCCTGGTCCCCATTCACCTCGCCTTCGCTTTCCGCGGGATGAACACGCACGGCCGCGCGCTTTACACGCTCGTACATCGCGCGCTGAGCGGCTATGACGAGGACGACTACAACGTCTGCGAGGGCGAGAATCTGTGCGCCATGGTTCTTGGCTGGAACTTCGGCGACGGGCATATGCACAACGAATGCCTCATCGAAGCGCTGCAGCAGCGATGCGGCTTCGAGCCCGGCGAGGTGCGGGTGGTGATCCTCGACGCGCAGCCTATTCACCGGCCGACCCAGGAGTACCGGCTGGTCGACGCCGCGACCGGTGAGTTCGAGCGCGGCTACATCGACGTCGCGGATATGGCAAACGCTCAGCCGTGGGCCGATGATCTTCCGGTGCACGTCCAGAGCAGCGCCGAGGCCGACTTGGCCTGACGGTCCTCTTAACCTTCCCTCGGACGCGGTGCCAGCAGGATGCTTCGCGCTTCGGAGATGGTGTGCGGCAGCCATAGGGCCTGAACCGGCACCAGCGGCGGGTCGATCAATGGCCGCACTTCGACGCGGCCCTGCAGCGCAGTACCAGTGGGCGCGGTAACTAGCGCGACGTAATCGTTGTCGGCCACCGCAGTGACCGGGGGTGTGCCCTGCGTTTTGTTCACCACCAGCGTTGGCTCGAAACCTGCTCGGCGACAGGCCGATACGAGGAAGTCGGTATAGAACGAGAAGGTCGGGGGCGCCCACACGACCAGAGTGTAGGTGGCGATATCGGTCAGTGCGATGTGAGCTTGTCCGGCCAGCGGGTGTCCGGCGCACACCGCAACCCGAAGCTCGTCATAGCCGATGACGCTTCCGGCCAAGTCGGGGGGCGTGGTGGCACCGCGTCGAAGGCCGACGTCGATCGAGCGGTCGAGCAGGGCGCGCTGCATCTCGTCTGGAAACATCTGACGGGCCGTGACCGACAACTCCGGCCGCGCCGTTCGCACCGGTTCGATGATCGCGAAGATTTCCTCGGCCGTGATCGCGGGCGTGTGTCCGACGACGAAGGGCGGCTGGCTTCCCGCCGCGGCCTGCCGTGTCGCGTCAGCAAGGGCAGCAGCGGCCGCCAGCAGCAAAGGCGCGCCGTCGCGAAGTTTCCGGCCCGCCGCGGTGAGTGCCAGTCGGCGGCCGCGGCGCTCGAACAGACCTACACCGAGCGTGCGCTCGAGTCGTCGCATCGCTGTGCTCAACGCCTGCTGAGTCAGATGGAGATGGTCTGCCGCGGCGCTCAGATTCTCGTGATCGGTCACCGCCAAAAACTGCGCCAGCCGATACAGGTCCATCGGCCCGCCGCCTCCTTCGTGGGAAGGATCCGCCACGGCTAACTCCATTCAACAAACAATGCTTGTACTTCGACCATTAAACCCTGTTAGTGATTTGTGCTTCTTCGTCGTAGCGTCGTTGGTACGACGTCACCGCAAATAGATCGAGGGAGGCTCCATGTGAGTGATCACACGCTGCAGGGCAAGACGGTTCTGATCACCGGAGGCGCGAAGAATCTGGGCGGATTGCTCGCCCGTGATCTTGCGGGCCAGGGGGTCAAGTCGATCGCGATTCACTACAACAGCGGCGCGACGAAGGCGGCCGCCGAGGAGACGGTGGCAGCCATTGAGGCGGCCGGTCCCGCGGCCTACGCGTATCAGGGCGATCTGACCTCAGCTGCCGCGGTATCGGCCCTGTTCGACGACGCGAAGGCGGCCATGGGAACGATCGATATCGCGGTCAACACCGCCGGAATGGTGATCAAGAAACCGATCACCGAGATCACCGAAGATGACTACGACAAGATCTTCGCGATCAACTCCAAAGCCGCATTTTTCTTCATCCAAGAAGCGGGCAAACGGCTTTCCGACGGTGGCAAGCTCGTCACCCTGGTCACGTCTTTGTTGGCCGCCTACACCGGGCTCTACTCGATCTACGCCGGTTCGAAGAGTCCGGTGGAACACTTCACCCGCGCGGCGTCGAAAGAATTCGGGGAGCGCGGCATCTCCGTCGTCGCGGTAGCGCCCGGGCCTATGGAGACCCCGTTTTTCTACGGCCAGGAAACCGACGAGTCGGCCAAGTTCAACCAAACAGCAGCAGACCTGTCGAAATTCACCGAGACCGGTCTCACCGATCCCAACGACATCGTCGCGCTGATCCGCTTCCTGGTCAGCGACGGCTGGTGGATCACGGGGCAGACCATCTTCGCCAACGGCGGCTACACCACCCGCTGACCGCCCTCCGAAGCGTCAGCGATTCCTGACTTGCCGCACCACCACCACAACGACAAGCGCCCCCACTCCGGCCAGCGACACCATCACTGCGGGCTTTCTGACGAATTCGATCGCCCGGGCTTTCAGATCGTCGGCCAGACGGCGGGGATTAGCCCGCTCAGCAAGTGAGTCGACGGTGGCCGCCAGCTGGTTGCGGGCGACGTCGATCTCCTGCTTGATGGCTTCGGGGTCCCGTTCCGCCACGTGTCTGTCCTCCAAGTCGGGCTGGTGCACTGACGAACTACCCTAGAGCAGCTGGTACCGACCCCGGCGCTCCGGTGAACAGAAAGGGACCCCACGTTGTCCGAGACCCCGCGACTGGCCCCCGGCGACAAGGCACCCGGATTCAACCTGCCCGACGCCGACGGCCACAAGGTATCGCTGGCCGACTACAAGGGACGCCGCGTCGTCGTGTACTTCTACCCGGCGGCCTCAACTCCGGGATGCACCAAGCAAGCCTGCGCGTTTCGCGACAGTCTGCGCGACCTCAACGATGCCGGCCTCGACGTCGTCGGGATCTCCCCCGACAAGCCGGAGAAGCTGGCCAAATTCCGTGACGCCGAGGGTCTGACGTTTCCGCTGCTGTCCGATCCGGACCGTAAGGTGCTGAGCGCCTGGGGCGCGTATGGGGAGAAGCAGCTGTACGGCAAGACGGTCACGGGAGTCATCCGTTCGTCGTTCGTCGTCGACGAGAAAGGCAAGATCGCGGTCGCGCAGTACAACGTCAAGGCCGCACATACGGCCACGTTCATCCAGAAGCAGCTGGCTTCGTAGCGGCTTGGCTCAGTGCGGCGTTAGGCCGTAGACGACATAGCAGGGCACAGCAGTTTGTCCTGGACCGATGGGCCTGGGCGCGGTTCCCGGCGCATTCCAGGTCGGAACACCGTCGATGACCCAGCAATTCTTATCCGCGAGGTCGCCGGTTTTGGGCTCGCCGTTGTTGGGGAGCTTCGGTGGCTTCAGATCGGGGGGCTTTTGTGCTGTGGGGGACGGCGTGGGCGACGAGGTCGTGGCGGGATCGTCGGGATCGTCGGCGGTCGCTATTGGGGCGCCGGCCAGGATCGCGCCTGCGATTGCGACGCCCACCACGAATGTCTTTTGGGCACGTCCCCGGCATGTCGTCGTCATCCGCTCCCCCCGGTTTGCGACACAAGTATGCACAGACGAAGGGGGCGCTCGGACCGCTTCAGCGAAACCAGGCTCGTCTCGATAACGTGCGCGAGCAAACCTCCGGCATGGTCAGGCCAGGTTGGCCAGGTTGGCCAGTAGCAGCGCCTCGGCGACAGCCGCACGCTCGAACACCCCCAGATGCAGGCTTTCGTTGACGCTGTGCGCTTGTGTTGCGGGATCTTCCACCCCGCTGACGAGGATCTTCGCCTGCGGGAATGCCGCGGCGAACTCGGCGATGAACGGGATCGAACCGCCCATCCCCATATCGATCGGCTCGGCACCCCACGCCTGCCGGAACGCCGCCCGCGCGGCGTCATAGACTGCGCCGCTGGCCTCGATGGCGTAGGGCTCGCCTTTATCGCCGCGCGTGACGGTGACCTGTGCACCCCACGGGGTGTTGCGCTGCAGATGGGCGGTCAGCGCGTCCAGATGAGCGTCGGCGTCGCCGCCTGGAGCGACCCGCATGCTGATCTTGGCCCGAGCCCGCGGTATCAGCGTGTTCGACGATGCCGCGACCGATGTGGTGTCGATGCCGATCACGGTGATCGCAGGTTTGGCCCAAAGCCGTCGCGGCACCGACCCGGAGCCGATTTCCGTCACCCCATCCAGCAGACCGGAGTCGTTCCGCAGCCGCTCCGCCGGGTAGTCGGGGAAATTCGGCGTGGCGGTGTCGGTTTCGTGCAATCCGGCCACCGCCACGTTGCCGTCGTCGTCGTGCAGGCTGGCCAGCAGCCGCACCAGCACGGTCAGCGCGTCGGGAACCGCGCCGCCCCACAAGCCGGAATGTAATCCGTGGTCCAATGTGGCGACCTCGACCACACAATCGACCAACCCGCGCAGCGACACCGTCAGCGCCGGAATGTCAGTGCTCCAATTGTCCGAGTCGGCGATGACGATGACGTCCGCCGCCAGCGCGTCGCGGTGGGCGGTAAGCAACCGGGCCAGCGACGGCGAACCGGATTCTTCCTCCCCTTCGACGAACACTGTGACACCCACCGGAGGGCGGCCCTCGTGTGCCCGAAAAGCCGCCAAATGCGTTGCGATACCGGCCTTGTCGTCGGCGCTGCCGCGGCCGTACAGTCGGCCGTCGCGTTCGCTCGGCTGGAAAGGCGGCGATGACCACTGGGCGCGGTCACCTTCGGGCTGCACGTCATGGTGTGCGTACAGCAACACGGTGGGTGCGCCGTCGGGTGCCGGATACCGCGCGATGACCGCCGGCGCGCCACCTTCGCTGACTGTGCGCACGTCGCCAAAACCTGCTTGCGACAACAGGTCTGCGACGGCTTGCGCGCTGCGGTGTACCTCGTCGCGCCGAGCCGGGTCGGCCCATACCGATTCGATGCGCACCAGGTCCTCGAGATCGCGCCGCACCGACGGCAGCACCTCACGGACTCGTTCAACCAGATCACTCATGTTTCGAGGCTAGCTAAGCTGGCTGTGTGCCGACCCACGGTCCCGACCCGACCGCGCCGCTCTGGCGGGCGGCGCAAGTGTTCCGGCTGCTGAGTTGCCTTTACGCGCTGGGCTTCCACATCGCGATCAACGAGGATTTGCGCCACCCACTGCTGGGTTGGCTGCTGTTCGCCGTGCTGATCGGCTGGAGTGCCGCCTGCGCGGTGGCCTACCTGCGTGGTTTCGGTCGCAGGCCGGCATGGGTTATCTCGGAAATCATCGTCGTAGTGCTGCTGATGGGGTCCAACCGCATCGTCGCCTCCGCGCAGTGGGCGGCCGACAACCAGACCTGGCCGACGACCTTGTGGGCCAGCAACCCCACGATTTCGGCCGCCCTGCAGTTCGGCCCGGGCGGCGGCATGCTGACCGGGTTGGTAGTGATGGCCACCAATTTCGCGGTCAAGAATTACTTCACCCTCAACCTCGGGCACAACGCGACCATCATCATCGAGCTGGCAATCGGTCTGGCAATAGGTATGGCCGCCCGCACCGCACGCCGCGCCCACGCCGAGCTGCAGCGAGCCGCCCAGTTGTCCGCCGCACTGGAAGAGCGGGAGCGGCTCTCGCGTCAGGTTCACGACGGCGTCATCCAGGTGCTGGCGCTCGTCGCCAAGCGCGGCCAGGAAATCGGCGGTGCCACATCCGAATTGGCCGACCTTGCCGGCGAACAGGAACGCGCGCTGCGACGATGGATAACCTCCACCAGCCTCGATCGAGACGGGGACAGCGAGACCGTCGACCTGCGCACATTGCTGCGGCGCAGGGAGCGCGACCGTGTGTCGATGAGCCTGCCCGGAACCGCCGTCCCGCTCGCGCGGCACACGGCCGTCGAACTGGATGCTGCGGTGGGCAACGCTCTGGACAATGTGTGGTCGCACGCGGGGCCCGATGCGCGTGCCTTCGTGCTGCTGGAAGACCTGGGCGATTCGGTCGCGGTGAGCGTTCGCGACGACGGGGTCGGCATCCCTGCCGGCCGGCTGCAGGAAGCGGAAAGACAGGGACGCCTAGGGATCTCGAAATCGATTGTGGGACGGATGATATCGCTGGGCGGCGACGCGGAACTGCAGACGGAGGCGGGCGAGGGCACCGAGTGGGAGCTGCGCGTGCCGCGCCGGCGTGCCGGAAAGACTGGACGCGGGTGACTTGATGAGCGACGAAGCGTTACCGACGGTAATGGTCGTCGACGACCATCCGATCTGGCGCGACGCGGTGGCGCGCGATCTCGCCGAGGAGGGGTTCGACGTGGTCGCCACCGCCGACGGGGTGGCCGCGGCGAAACGCCGGGCGGCCGTGGTCAAGCCCGATGTGGTGGTGATGGACATGCAGCTCACCGACGGCACCGGCGTGCAGGCGACGACGGAGGTACTCGAGGTCTCGCCGTCCTCGCGGGTGCTGGTGCTGTCCGCCTCCGACGAACGCGACGACGTCCTGGAAGCCGTCAAGGCCGGGGCGACCGGCTACCTGGTCAAGAGCGCCTCGAAGTCCGAACTGAGCGAAGCCTTGCGGGCCACCGCGGCGGGTCGCGCCGTGTTCACCCCGAGCCTGGCGGGGCTGGTCCTGGGCGAATACCGGCGCATCGCGCAGAGTCCGGATGCGGGACCGGCTCGACCGAGCCTGACCGAGCGGGAGACCGAAGTGTTGCGTTACGTCGCAAAAGGGTTGTCCGCCAAGCAGATCGCCGAGAAGCTCTCGTTGAGCCACCGAACGGTGGAAAACCACGTCCAGGCGACGTTCCGGAAGCTGCAAGTCGCCAATCGGGTGGAGCTGACCCGCTACGCCATCGAGCACGGCCTCGACGACTGATGGCGGCTTTCCTCGCGAAAAGACGCGGAATCGCACAAAATCTCCGATTTTGATGCGATTCCGCGTCTGCTCGCCCTAGGACCTTTCGCGCAGTGCGGTGAGGGCGCGTCGCTCGGCGGCGTGTTTGGCCTCCGAGAGTGCTGTGCTTTCCGAGGCGGGGTCGGGGAAGAGCAAGCCCGAACCGGGCTTCCCCCCGGCGCCAAGTCTGTTCATTCGCTTGGGAATCGGCGCGCCCTGGTATTCCAGCGGTAGCGGGTGGCCTTCAGCGTCGAGAGGGCCGAGCGGTTGATGCAGTTCGATGTAGGCACCGTGCGGCAGCCGCTTGATGATGCCCGTCTCCACCCCGTGCTCGAGCACCGAGCGGTCGCTGCGCTGCAACCCGATGCACCACCGATAAGTGACGAAGTAGACCAGCGGCGGCAGGATCACCATGCCGATGCGCCCGATCCACGTCGTCGCGTTCAGCGAGATGTGGAACTTCAGCGCGATGATGTCGTTCATCGCGGCCAGCGTCAGCACCATGTAGAAGCTGATCGCCATCGCACCGATCGAGGTCCGCACAGGTACGTCGCGGGGGCGCTGCAACAGGTTGTGATGTGCGCGGTCGCCGGTGAACCGCTTCTCCAGGAACGGATAGATCATCAGCAGGACAAAGACCAGTCCCATGATCAGCGCGACGGCAACTACCGCGGGTACCGTGTGGTGGCCGATGTAGATCTCCCACGCCGGCCACAGCCGCATCAACCCTTCCGGCCACATCATGTAGAAGTCGGGCTGGGACCCGGCAGACACCTGAGATGGCGTGTAGGGGCCCAGGTTCCAGATGGGGTTGATCTGCAGCAGGCCGCCCATCAGGCCCAGCACACCCACAATGGCCGCAAAGAACCCACCGGATTTCACCGCGAACACCGGCATCACCCGCACGCCGACGACATTGTGCTCGGTGCGTCTCGGCCCGGGGAACTGCGTGTGCTTCTGGAACCACACCAATGCCAGGTGCATCCCGATCAGCCCCAGAATGATCGCCGGCAGCAGCAGGACGTGCAGCGCGTAGAGCCTGGGAATCAAAGTGGTACCCGGGAAGTCGCCGCCGAACAGCGCCCAGTGCAGCCAGGTGCCGATCACCGGCAGGCCCAGCGTGATCGACGACAGCGCGGCGCGCAGGCCGATACCCGAGAGCAGGTCGTCGGGCAGCGAGTAGCCGAAGTAGCCCTCGAACATCGCCAGGATCAGCAGCAGCGAGCCGATGACCCAGTTCGCCTCACGGGGTCTGCGGAACGCACCGGTGAAGAAGACCCTCGCCAGGTGCACCATGATCGCCGCTCCGAACATCAACGCGGCCCAGTGGTGAATCTGGCGCACGAACAGCCCGCCGCGGACTTCGAAAGAAATAATTCAGCGCCGACTCGTAGGCGCGCGACATCTGTACGCCGCGCAGCGGTTGGTAGACACCGTGATAAGTGACCTCGGTCATCGACGGATCGAAGAACAGCGTCAGGTACACGCCGGTGATCAGCAGCACGATGAAGCTGTACAGCGCGATCTCGCCCAGCAGGAACGACCAGTGCGTCGGAAAGACCTTATTGAGCTGTCTGCGAACGGCCGCCGCGGGGTGATAGCGCGTGTCGATTTCCTGCGCCTGTCGGTTGAGGCTCACGGCGGGCACCCCCTCAACGCCGAAACCGCTCCAGTGCGGCACCCGGCTTTCTACTATCTTACGTAGTACCACAGAGCGTAGTACTACGCCAGCCCTGGAGCGGATCGCCCAAGCGCATGAGCAGACGCAGAATCGCACGGAAACCGCGATTATGATGCGATTCTGCGTCTGCTCGGCGTACTAAGGTGCTCCGCCTACGGAGTCTCTAAGATCGCGACGGCGGCCGCGGTGTCCCCTTCGTGGGTCAGCGACACATGGATCGTCACGTCGGCCAGATGCTTGGCGATGGCCCCGGTCAACCGCACCCGCGGGCGGCCCCACATGTCGGTGACCACCTCAATATCGCGATGGATGTCCTCCGGCAACACCGGGCGCTGCGCGAACCGCGACCCGGACCAGGCCTTGATCACCGCCTCCTTCGCGGCCCAGCGGGCCGCCAGGTGACGCGCCGCCGACGAACTCTTGTCCGAGGCGTCGCGGCGCTCACCCGGGGTGAACGTCGCCGAGAACACCGTTCCCGGCTGGTCGACCTGCTCGGCGAAATCGGGAATGGAGACAAGGTCAATCCCCACTCCGACGATGCCCATGGGTCGCCAGGTTAGTGGATGCCCGAGGCCGGCGACGATACGGTCGGCGCTGGGGGCGCCACCCGCTTGCGGGCGACGGACCGAGGAGAAGCCGGGCAATCCGGCCGAGTCATTTAGCAGACACCTCGAAGGCATCGCCGTCGCCCAGCCGGGCCGCCGAGTTCAGCAACATCGCCGCCTCCTGCCGCTTCTCCGGCGCGCTGTGGTCGAAGCGGCGATCCGGTGGCCGCTGGTACATCGGCTCACCGCCGGCGATGGCCGAGGCCAACCGGCGCTGACCCGCCAACAGCCGGGCATCCGCATGGCGCTGGTAGTCCGCACGCTGGTCGGGGCTGAGCGAGGCAATGAAGGCCTGCGGGTGCACCAGCGCGACCAGGCCCGACACGTGGCCGAACCCGAGGCTGGTCAGCATCCCGGCCTTGAGCGGGAAATTCTTCCCGAGCCGTAGCGTGTCCCGCACCCACACGAAGTGTGAGGAGCCGGCCAGTTCGTCGTCGACGCAGTCCAGGCTCCGGTTGGGCGGAATTACGCCGTCCCGCAACATCTGGCACAACCCCATCGTCTGGAAGACGGCGGCGCCGCCCTTGGCGTGGCCGGTCAGGCTCTTCTGCGACACCACGAACAGCGGCGCGCCCGCGGAACGGCCCATCGAGTCGGCCAGCCGTTCGTGCAACTCAGTCTCGTTGGGATCGTTGGCCAGCGTCGACGTGTCGTGCTTGGAGATCACCGCGATGTCGTCGGCGCCGACGCCCAGCTTGGCCAGCGACCGGGCCAGCGGCGAGTCCTTGCCGCCGCGGCCGGCCCCCAGCGCGCCCAGCCCAGGGGCCGGGATCGAGGTGTGCACGCCATCACCGAACGACTGCGCGAAGCCCACCACCGCGAGCACCGGCAGTCCCATCTTCAACGCCAGATCGCCACGCGCCAGGATGATGGTGCCGCCGCCCTGGGCTTCGACGAAGCCCAGCCGCCGCCGGTCGTTGGGCCGGGAGAACTTCGAGTCGTCGATGCCGCGGCCGCGCATCATGCCGGTGTCGGCGGTGGCCGCCATGTCACCGAAGCCGATGATGCCTTCCAGCGTCAGGTCGTCGATGCCGCCGGTCACCACCATCTCGGCCTTGCCCAGCCGGATCTTGTCGACGCCCTCCTCGATCGACACCGCGGCCGTGGCGCACGCGGCGACCGGGTGGATCATCGCGCCGTAGCTGCCGATGTAGGACTGAACCACATGCGCGGCAACGATATTCGGCAATACTTCCTGGAAGATGTCGTTGGGCTTGTTACGTCCCAACAGGTTGCCGTGGTACATCGTCTGCATCGAGGTACCGCCACCCATGCCGGTGCCCATGGTGTTGGCCACCAGGCTCGGGTGCACGTAGCGCATCACCTCGGCCGGACTGAAACCGGCGGTGAGGAATGCATCGACAGTCGCCACGATGTTCCAAACAGCCAACCGGTCAATAGAACTCGCCATGTCCGGGGTGATGCCCCACACCATGGGGTCGAACCCGGTCGGGACCTGACCACCGACCAGTCGCGACAGCTTGTTCTTTCGCGGCACGCGAATCTCGGTGCCGGCCTTGCGGATGACCTGCCAGTCGCTCGAATCGGGCACCGGACGAACGATCGTGTGCTCCGGATCGAATTCGGCGAAGGCTCGGGCGTCGGCCTCCGACGAGACGACGAAGGCGAAGTCCTTGTCCAGGAACACCGACACCAGCAGTGGGGAGCCTTCGTTGGGGTCGATCGCGCCGTCATCGACGAACTCACGAATGCCGACGCGCTCGACCACGACGTCGTGATACCGCTCGACGAGTTCGGCCTCGTCGACGAGTTCGCCCGATTGCGTGTCATACCAACCGGGTTGGGGGTCGTCCTCCCAGGAGATCAGCCCGGTGGTCCAGGCCAGCTCCAATACGCCGGCGGCAGACAGCTCGTTGTCGACCTCCATCTCGAACCGGGTACGCGACGAGCCGTACGGGCCGATTTCGGCGCCGCCGACGATCACCACCAGATCCGCGGGGTCGACGTCGAGGTCGTCCCACTCGGGAGGCGGGGCGGGAGTGAATCCTCGCGGCGGCGACGGCAGCGCGGCGATAGTTCCTTCCGTCGCGGCGTCCTCGGTGGCGGCCTCAGCCGTCATCTCCTCGCGCGCTTTGGCGGCCAGTTCGGCCATGTCGATGTTGGCTTCGGCCAGCCCGCCGGTCAGGTCGGCCTTGATCGGCGACCTGGCAGCGACGACCTTGGACTCCACCTCGCACAAGCCCAGCAGCATCGCGGCCATCTCGTCGGTCGAGTAGGTCGTGACACCGGCCTCCTCGACGGCGGCGACGATGGCGTCGTTGTGACCCATAAGTCCGGTCCCGCGGGTCCAGCCAATCAGCGCGTGCGCCAAGCTGACCCGGGCCGCCCACGACGGCTCGGCGTGCCAGCGGCTTACCACTGCGTCGAGCGCCGACTTGGCTTCGCCGTACGCGCCGTCGCCGCCGAACATCCCGCGGTTGGGTGAGCCGGGCAGCACCACGTGCAGGCGAGACGCGATGTCGCGCTCGGCGCCGATCTTCGACAGACCGCCGATCAGCCGCTGCACGGCCCACAGCAGCACCTTCATCTCCATCTCGGAGCGCGAACCAGCTTCCGCGAGATCACCGACGACCCGCGGCGCCGCGAACGGGAACAGCAGCGTTGGGGTCTGCGCGTCCTTGATGTGAATTGATTGCGGCCCAAGGCTTTCGGACTGCTCGCTGCCGACCCATTCGACCAGGGCGTCGATGTCGGAGTAGGACGCCATGTTGGCGGCCACCACCCACAGCGCCGCGCCGTAACGGGCGTGGTCGCGATACAGCGTGCGGTAGAACGCCAGGCGCTCGTCGTCGAGCTTCGAGGTCGTGGCGACGACGGTGGCACCGCCATCGAGCAGCCGCGCGACCACCGACGCGGCGATCGAACCCTTCGAAGCGCCTGTCACGACGGCGATTTCCTTGCTGTAAGGACCGGGATCCGGGTTCTCGGCACCGGCGGCGATCCGCCCGTACAGCGACGCGTGAATCTGACGGCCCGCGGCCAGCGACTTGCCCTGCCACCAGGTGGCCTGCGTGGCAACGACGTGACCGGCGCCCTCGAAGCGCTCGGACAGCCGCACCCAGTCGCTGTCGATGTCGCCTTCGTCGGTCAGCCATAGCTTGACCAAGTCCTCGCGGGCACTGGCCCAGCGGTCGTCGAAGACGACGGCCTTCTTGCCGTCGAACACCGGCGCCACCAAACGTGGCCAGTCCGAACCCAATTCGGCGGTCACCAGGTCGATGAGTTCGGCATCGGTGGCGGCGGGCCCCAGGATCCCAGCGCTGACCGGGTCGTCCAGACCCAACTGACCCAGCACCAGGCGGGCCGCCGAGGCGAGCACCCCGTCGCGGCCGGTGATCTGGTCGGTGAATTCGCTCAGCGCGGCTGCATCCACGGTCGCACCGCCGCCACCGCCCGCGGACGGCAGCGACACGGCAACACCGCGGCGCGCGGCAACCGAAGCAACGGCAGCGTCGATGACCTTGTCGACAGAAGCGGCATCGGCCAGCGCACCCTCGTGAAGATGACCCATGGCGCCGCCCCGCACACTGGTGCCTTCCCGGGTTCCCAGCGCGACCTCTACGGTGACGTGTTTGGTCCAGCCTTCGCCAAGCTCCCAGGTCTTGCTGACCCGCTCGGCGATGGCAGCCGGGCGCTTGCCAGAGGGCCCGAGAACCGTCCGCAGCTGGTCGTTGATCGCATCGGAAAGCACTGGGCCGTAAGGCTTGTAGGTGCGGGCCAGCTTGGTCACCTGTGAGCGCAGCCCGGCCAGGTCGGCCTCGGCGGCGCCGTCGATGGCACCCAGGTTCAGCTCAGAGCCCAGGTCCACCAGCAGCTGGTTACGTCGTGACGATGCGCCGTCGGTGATGGATTCGATGGAGTCCAGCTGTTCGATCTGGTCGATGCGCATCTTGGCCGACAGCGCGATCAGCGCCAGGGTCGCATCGGCCGCGTCGAACGAAAGATCGTCCGGCCGAGCGGTTCCCGTCGGAGCGGCGGACGGTGCTCCGGCAGGAGCCGGAGCGACGGCTGGCGTGACATCAGACATGGGAGCGGCATCCGCCGCGCCGGCGGCGGAATCATCTACCTCCGCTTCGAACTCCGGTTCGGGGTCGGTGTCGGTGGCGAACAGAACCGCGGCATCGCGTTCGGCGTTGAGTACTTCCACTGTGCTGTGGGCGTATTCAGGAAGCTTGAGGGTGTTGGTAGCCAGTCCCGCCACCGTCGGCGCCGACTTCACGCCGATCTCGACGAAGCGCTCCACACCGAGACCGCCTGCGGCCTCCTCGATGAACAGCAGATCCTGCGTCTCGATCCAGCGCACTGGGCTGGCGAACTGCCACGCCAACAGCTCGATGAGGACGATGCGCGCCATCTCGCGCGGCCGCTCACGCAGCCAGGTGTCGTAGTCGGCGAGGATCTCGTCGAGCGGCTCGGCGGGCACCAGATCCCGGATTGCCTGGATAAAATCGCGGTCCAGCGTGAACGGGCGCGGTACCAGGTTGGGGATGTAGCTCCCGATGATCAGGTTGGGGTCCTTGTCCCGCGGCATCACGCGGTCCAGCGAGCGGCGGAACTCCGCGACGCCGACCCGCAACACTCGCGAGTGGAACGGCACGTCGATGCCCGGCACCAGGATGAACGAGCGCTTGCCGCCGGTGAGCGCGCGGCGCCTCTCTACCTCTTCCTCCAGTGCCTCCAGTCCGCGAACTGTACCGGCGATCGCGTACTGCGAGCCGCGCAGGTTGAAGTTCACGATCTCCAGGAATTCACCGGTGCGCTCGGCGATTTCGGCGACGAAGGCGGTGACATCGGCGTCGTCAAGGTCGATCTGCGAGGGCCGGATTGCGGCCAGGCGGTAGTTGGAGCGGCCCAGCTCGTCGCGCGGCACGATGTCGTGCATGTTCGACCCGCGGTGAAACACTGTCTCCAGCAAGGCTTCCAGCTCGTAGACATCCAGGACACAGGCCAGCGCGGTGTACTCGCCCACCGAGTGGCCGCAGGCGATGGCACCTTCGACGAAGGCACCCTGTTCGCGCATCTCGGCGACCTGCGCGGCCGCCACCGTCGCCATGGCGACCTGGGTGAACTGCGTCAGGTAGAGCACGCCGTCGGGGTGGTGGTAGTGCACACCGCTGGCGATGAGGCTGGTCGGGTTGTCTCGCACCACGTGCAGCACCGAGAAGCCCAACGTGTCACGCGTGAACTTGTCCGCGCTGTCCCAAACCTTGCGGGCCGCCTTAGAGCGGGCACGGACCTCCATGCCCATGCCCTTGTGCTGGATTCCCTGGCCGGGGAAGGCGTAGACCGTCTTGGGTGCGGCCAGTCGTGCCGTCGCCGACATCACCAGGTCGGACGCTAGCCGGGCCCCCCCGGTCGCTTCGCTCCTGCCCCCAAGGATGCGGGCGCTGACCTCTAAAACCTCCGCGCCCCTGTCGATTCCGACGCGCTCGACCCGGAAGTCGACCTCGTCGCCGGGACGCACCATGCCCAGGAATCGGGCCGTCCAGCCGACCAGCCGGGCCGGCGGCCGGGCTTGACCGTCGGTGGCGGTCACCGCGTGCTGCGCGGCGGCCGACAGCCACATGCCATGCACGATGGGCGATTCCAGGCCCGCCAGCAGCGCAGCCGCCCGGTCGGTGTGAATCGGGTTGTGGTCGCCGGACACCATCGCGAACGGACGCATGTCGGCCGGAGCGGTAAGCCTGACGTCGCGGCGACGACGCCGCGGCGTGTCGGTCGCGTTCTCCGACACCGCGCCGCCGGCCCGGACCGGGTCGGTGAGTTCAGCCGAACCGGTGCGGCCCAGGATCGCGAACCGCTCGTCCAGTGTGGCGATCGCGCCGCCGTCGTTGTCGGCTGCGCCCTGCACGGTCACCGAGACCGGGACCACCCGGCCCATGTCGGTGTCGATCGCGTTGGAAGCCGTTGCAGTGACGGTCAATTGAGCCGGAACGGTGGGCAGCTGGCCGACCACGCGGGCCGCGTGGTCCAGGTGCACCAGGCTCAGCAGGCCCTCCACCACCGGAACACCGGTGTCGGTGACGGCCGAGCCGATCGCCGCGAAAACCGCCGGCCAGCAAAGACCGACCAGTGCGTCGGGCACAGTAGTCAGACTAGGCGCCAGCGGCTCACCGAAGGTGGCCGTCACCCCGGTGTGGTCGGCGACTCGCTCGGGATCCCAGTCCACCGTCGCGGTGGCTGTCCCGTTGTTCACCTCAGGCAGGAATTCCGGGCCGTCCACCCCGGCGGCGATTGCCAGCACGGAGCGCATGGCGGTGCTCGCGTCCTCGATAGAGACCACTGGAATGCCACCGTCAACGGTGTTGGCGGGCAATGTGAACGGGATGTCGATCCAGATCCCGGACACCGGAACACTAAGTACCACTTGATCATCGGAGTCAACCTGCAGTCGGGCTCCGGTGGAAGAGTGTGTGGCGCGCAGGTTTCCGGGCTCGTCATGGACCTGCCACTCGGCGGGCTCGGCGATACGATGAGCCGGGTTGGTCGCGATGCGACCGGCCCACAGCACATCGGGTGCGTCGAGCACGACAGCCAGCGGACCGGTCACGTCGGGGCGGCCCAGCCGGCGCGAGGTGACGTCTTGCGGCTGGCCGTCCAGGGCGAGCACCTCGTCGATGGCGGCCTGCTCGAAACGGTCCAGTAATTCGCCGACGGGCTCGTCCATTCGGGTGATACCGGCAACCGCTGCGGTGCCCGGGATGATGCACACCTGGTCGGCGTCGTAGCGGGCGTCGTGCGCCTGCCACAGCGAGTCACTGCGCCACCAGCGGCGAACGTCCTTATCGATGACGGGCACGAAATTCACCGGCTTGCCGAGCGTCTTGCACAGCGTGACGAAGAAAGGCACATCGGCCGGATGCAGCTGCACGGTTTCGGCGTCCGGATAGCGGTCAACCAGCAGGTCGATCGCCGCCTCGGGATTCTCCAGCAGCTCCGCATCGCTGAACAGAGTCTCGATGGGGCCGAAATCCTTTGGATGCAAGCGGGCTTCGGCGCGTTGCAGCATCTGCTCGAACCGGTCCCGCCAGGTGTCGGCCAGCCATGGGCTGCCCGGTGAGGCGGTGTCGGCGGTCGAATTGCCCTCGCCGATGGTCAGTTCGACATAGCGCTGCAGCCACCGGAGGTAGGTCATCTCGGCCACGTCACCGAAGTAGGGCTTGGCGGTGTTGGCCATCGCCGCGATGATCTCGTCGCGCCGCTCAGCGACAGCGTCTGCGTCGCCGGCAACTTCGTCGAGCAGACGGCCGCAACGCGAGGCGGTGTTGTCGATCTCGTGGATGTCGGCGCCCAGCTGGCTACGGCTGGAAGCCATGCCGCCCTGGGCTTTTCCGGCGCTGATCCACTGGTCGGTGCCTTGGGTCTCGACCAGCGTCCGCTTGACCGACGGCGACGTGGTGGACTCGAGGGTCGCCATCGCGGCAGTGCCGACCAGAATGCCGTCGATGGGCATCAACGGGAAGCCATAGGACTCTGCCCAGCGTCCGGACAGGTATTCGGCTGCGCGTTCGGGAGTTCCGATACCGCCGCCGACGCAGACCGTGATGTTGGGCCGCGACCGCAGCTCCGAATAGGTCGCCAGCAGCAGGTCGTCGAGGTCTTCCCAGGAATGGTGACCGCCGGCCCGCCCGCCCTCGACGTGCATGATCACCGGCTTGGTGGGCACCTCGGTGGCGATGCGGATGACCGAGCGGATCTGCTCGATGGTGCCGGGCTTGAACACGACGTGACTGATGCCGACGTCGTTGAGCTCGTCGATCAGCTCGACCGCTTCCTCCAGGTCCGGGATACCGGCGCTGACGACCACACCATCGATAGCCGCACCGGACTGGCGGGCCTTTTGCACCAGTCGCTTGCCGCCGACCTGCAACTTCCACAGGTAAGGGTCGAGGAACAGCGCGTTGAACTGGTAGGTGCGGCCGGGCTCGAGCAGTCCCGACAACTCCTCGATGCGGTTGGCGAAGACCTCCTCGGTGACCTGCCCACCACCTGCCAGCTCAGCCCAGTGCCCGGCGTTGGCCGCGGCGGCGACGATCTTGGCGTCAACGGTGGTCGGGGTCATACCCGCCAGCAGGATCGGTGAGCGGCCGGTCAACCGGGTGAACTTGGTCGAGAGCTTGACGCGGCCGTCGGGCAGGCGCACCACGGTGGGGGCGTAGCTCGACCAGGCGCGGGCAACCTCGGGCGTGGCCCCGACGGTAAAGAGGTTGCGCTGGCCGCCGCGGGTTGCCGCGGGCACGATGCCGACGCCGATTCCGCGGATCACCGGCGCGGTCAGCCGGGTCAGGATGTCGCCGGGGCCCAGGTCGAGGATCCAGCGCGCGCCGGCCTCGTGCACCCGGGTGATCTCGTCCACCCAGTCGACCTTCTTTACCAAAATGGAGTCGGCGAGCACTCGGGCGAACTCGACGTCGAGGCCGATCTTTTCGGCCCAGCCCCCGACGATGTCGATACCGTCGGCCAGCCGCGGGGTGTGAAAGCCCACCTCAACCTGGACCGGATCGAAGACGGGCGCGAAGACGTCGCCGCCGCGGACCTTGTTCTTGCGGTCGGCCTCTTCCTTCTCCGAGATCTGCCGGCAGTACAGCTCGAAGCGGGAGAGCTGCTCGGGGGTACCGGTGATGACGACGGAGCGCCGGCCGTTGCGAATCGACAGCACCGGCGGCAGCACGGTGCGAACGTCTTGGGCGAACTCGTCGAGCAGCCGCTGGATGCGCTGCGGATCGGCGTTGGTGACCGAGACCATCGGCGGGCGGTCGCCGAGGATCGAGATTCCACGTCGGCGCGCGACGAGCGTTCCGGCGGCGCCGATCAGCTCAGCCAGGGCCAACAGCTCGACATCGCGGTTTCCCGCGGCTTTGAGCGCCTCGACAGCCAGCACACCCTGCGAGTGCCCCGCCAGGGCGACCGGCGGGGTGGCGAAGAGGTCCATACCCTGGCGTGCCAGGGCCCGGATGGCAGCGATCTGGGTGAGCAGCACGCCGGGCAACGACACCGCGGCCGACGTCAGGTGCTTGTCGGACGGCACCGATTCCTCGGCCGCGAGCGCTCGTACCCACTGCAGCGGCTCGAAGCCGACCGGACGCACCACGACCAGCTCTTTGGCGATCGGCTCAAGCAGCAGGTCCGCTTCGCCGACCAGCGCTGCCAGGTCGGACTCGATCCCGGCCGAGGAGACCAGCTCCTCGAGGGTCTCCAGCCAGGCGCTGCCCTGGCCGCCGAACGCGACGGCATACGGCTCACCGGCAGCCAGGCGATCGACCAGAGCATGGGTGCTGTGGGGGCCAGTCTCGTCGTGGTCAGCAGACAGCCGGTCGTGCTCGTGGATCGTCACCTCTATATCTCCCCTGCTGCCTCTAAAAGTTTTCTTGAAGCTTTCTTGACGTTTCCTTGCCGCCGGTCGGCGCCGGCGGGCCTGGCGTCGTCGATTCCGCATTGAATCGGCGCCAAAAAATCAGCTGACCATCGTGTTGTCAGCGGGCCGGCCCGTGGGTCGAGCGGCTCTGCAGACTGCACCGGCTCACATAAGGGTGTCATAAGGATTTCCGCCCACCGGACGTGGTGATCGGTTACTGGTGAGTTCTACGCGCGGGTAACCGTGTCGTGGGTAACACCTGGTTTAACCCCCGGCGTGGGTGTCGCCGACAAACGTCCTGCGTGCAGGTGGTTACGGTCGAGTAGCTATAACTGCCCTGATCAAGGCAGTATTGTTATGGAATCGTTATGTAAAAAATTTCGGCGCTCGAACGTGCTTCCGACCTCCTCACCTGAGCTTGCATGAGTCGCCCGCCAGCTGCGCCGCCCAGAATTGAGCGAACGAGTGTTTGCTGGAGTTCTGCTCTGGGGTGGCACACAGACCGTCAACCGCGCGCCAGATAGCACCAAAACAGTTTGAGTCGCCCCCGGCCTGCTACGTCCACTGCCCGAATTGGGGTTTGAGTATTTCGTTGATGTCTACTCCGACACCACCGACCGACCGTTTGTCGATCTCGACCTGGTGCAGGTGCGCGGCCGGATGGGCATAGCCCTTGGGCGACCCCCAGTTGTGCTGCCAGAAGTAGGAGCCCACGCCGTCGCGCACCGCCCAGTCGATCGTTTTCGAGTTCGCGTATACGCCTGTGCGCTGGTGCCCGACTACCGACTCCCAGGCCCGCAGATACGGCAATACCTGCTGTTTGTACTGGTCATAGGACGGGTTGTCGTCGATCGAGGCATAGATCGGGGCGCTGGGCGGACCGCCGGCAGCTGCGTGCAACTGCATTCCGCGCTGGGCATGCTGCGCGCCTGCGCCGGCGCCGCCGAGCCAATCAGAGGTATTGCCCTTGCCGTACTGATAGCAGGAGACGATTTTCAGTCCGCTGGTGCTCAGGTCGCGCGCCTCCGCCACCTGGATCGGCTTGCCGAGCATCCAGGCGCCACCGGGCCGGCGATCGGACACGTACCGGATTGCGCCTACGGCACCGGCGGCCCTGATCTGCTGGGCGGGGATGACGCCGGCCGCGTAGTCCAACAGGGTGCCGAGTGAACTCGCCGACGTCGGTGCGGCGACTAGCGAGGCCCCCGCGACGCCCAGAGCTAGCAGACCCGGCGTCGCGGCCGCGAATTTAAGGACGTCACGCCGCGACACCGACACATGCCACAGGGTACGACAGATATATCAGCTGACACACTGGTCACAGCAGTCACATCTGCATCACAGTGCCACAACTATCTTCAGGACTACGTTTACACGCCCTCCAGTCGGGAATGGATCGCGCCGACCGCGCCCAGCGCGGCATAGGGGCCGGTCACCGCGATCAGGCTGAGCAGCGCGCGGACCCGGTGATCGCCGCGGTTGAGTTTTCTCAGCTCCATGAGCGCGTTGAGGTTGTCCAGTGTGTCGACCATCAGACCGATGCGTTGCCAACGCCGACGGTTGGCTTCGTCGCTGGTGAGATACCCGACACCGAGGCCCAGTGCACGGGCTCCGAAGACGCGGATCAGGTATTTCATCTCGGTGGACAGCGTGCTGTCTGGCACACCATTCATCCGGGTCTGCGACCGCGGGGACACGAATGCGGCCGTGCCCAGCGCAATCCTGCCGATGGCCGCGGCCGCAAAGGCGCGACGCAAGGCGGTGGGCTGGGGTGGCAAGTCCGGAGTAGTGCTGGGTGCGGTTGTCAGTGTTGTGCTCATGAACGCAGTCTCGGCCGCTGAGATAGTGATGTCGATTACCTGCGAGGTAGTGGTTCTAGGTTTTATCCGGCGATAGATTCGAAAAATGCCTGCGGGTACCGGGGTGCGCGAGTGGCGCACTCGCCGGCGGATGAGCCAAATGGATCTGGCACAACAGATCGGCGTTTCGCCGCGCCATCTCAGCTTTGTCGAGACCGGTCGATCCAACGCGAGTCGGGCGTTGCTCCTCCGCATCTGTGAGTCACTCGACCTCCCGTTGAACGCGCGCAACCGGCTGCTACTCGCTGGCGGCTATGCGCCCGCCTACGGCGAGCACCCCCTCGACGCCGAGAAGATGCGGCCGGTGAAGGCGGCCATTGACTCGGTGCTGGCCGGCCATTCTCCGTACCCGGCCGTCGCCACCGATGCCAGCTGGAACCTCATCGGCGCCAATGTGGGATGCGTCGTGCTGGTCGAAGGGCTGGACGACCGGGCTGCCGCCGAGCTGCTTAGTCCGCCGATCAACGTGATGCGCTTATGCCTGCACCCGCAAGGACTGTCGCAGCGATTGCTCAACCGCGCGGAGGTGCACTCCAGCATCCTGCGCCGGGTGCGCCGAACTGCCAACGCCACCGCGTCACCCGAAATCCAGCGTCTGCACCGGGAGCTCTCCGCGTATCCGGTGCCTCGGCCGGCCGAGTCGGGCGAATCCGTCGGCGACCTGTACGTACCGTTCCGGATGGCCACCGTTGACGGTGCCGAGTTGCACTTCGTCAACACCATCGCGACGTTTGGCAGCCCGCTCGACGTCGGGGTGGAAAACCTCGCCATGGAATCGTTCTTTCCGGCCGACACCGCGACCGCCGACTACCTGCGCCGGCTCGACGACGACCGCCTGCGCGCCTTCGTCGATCGATACCCGCAACTGCTCGGCTACATCGGTTCCCGGTGACTTACTTTCACTATAAAGTTAGTAAAGTTAGCGAGAAGTGCAGCAGGTCTTTCCGTGGACCACACGCGACTGCAAGGAATTTTCGATGGATCACGACCAGCTCATCGACCTGACCCGTCGTGCCGTAAAGCTGGCACGCGACAAGACGACCGACCTGGCGCCCAAGCAATACTCGGTGGACGCGCGGGAATACACCTCACTCGAGCGCCACGACCGCGACCGGGCCTTGCTGCTGTCCAGCCCGCAACTGGTCGGCTACGTCTCGGAGTTGCCCGGACCGGGCAGCTACTGCACAAAGACCGTGATGGGCCGGTCCATTCTGCTGACCAGAACATCGGACGGATCGGTCAAGGCATTCGACAATGTCTGCCTGCACCGACAGTCGCAGGTAGCCACCGGGTGCGGCACCGCGAAGCGGTTCACCTGCCCCTACCACGCATGGACCTACGACAACACCGGGCGGTTGGTCGGGGTGCCGGGGCGCGAAGGCTTCCCCGACGTGGCGCTGAAGTCCGACGGCCTGACCGAGCTACCGGCCGTCGAGTTCGCCGGATTCCTTTGGGTGGCACTGGATCCCGGCGCGACTCTGGATATTGCGGCGCATCTGGGCCCGCTGGCCGACGAGCTCGACTCGTGGGGCATCGGACGGTGGTCTCCGCTGGGCGAGAAGGTGCTCGATACCCCGATCAACTGGAAACTGGCCGTCGACACCTTCGCGGAGAACTACCACTTCGCTACCGTGCACCGGCAGACCTTCGCCACCATCGCCCGCAGCAACTGCACGGTTTTCGACTCGTACGGACCGCATCACCGGTTGATCTTCCCGCTCAACGGCATTCTCGACCTGGAAGACATCCCCGAGGAGCAGTGGGAGCCGTTCCGCAGCATGGTGGTGATCTACGCGCTGTTCCCCAACATCGTGTTGTCGGTGACGATCGCCAACGGCGAGCTGTTTCGGGTCTACCCCGGCGACCGGCCCGGTCGGTCGATCACCGTCCACCAGAACTCCACGCCGCTTGACCTATCCGACGAATCCGTGGCCGCCGGCGCTGCGGCCGTCTTCGAGTATGCGCATGCCACCGTGCGCGACGAGGACTACCGACTGGTCGCATCGTTGCAAGCCAACCTCGAGTCGGGCGCGCGCGAACAACTGGTGTTCGGGCGCAACGAGCCCGGGCTGCAGCATCGCCACATCACCTGGGAGCAGGCGATTTCCGGGGCGGCGTCAGCTGTCGGCTGACTGCGGTTCGGACAGCGCGGTGATCAGGTCGTCGAGAATGGTTGCAAGCTCGCGGTTTTCGGGCTGCGCCTTGGTTAACAGCGCAACTGCCTCGCTGCGGCATTCCGGACGGCCGGTGTCCACCAATGCCTTCACCTGATCCACCAAGGCCGGTAGGTCCGGCGCAGGAGGGTCGGTGTTCGTCGTGTTTTTCAGGGTCTTGTTCAGGGTCGTGGTCAGGGTCGTGGTCAGCACGTCGACGAGCTCCCAATCACGGTACAGCGCAAGCGATCGCTCGTTGAACGCGAAACCACTTACCGGCTGGCCCCACATGGTGCCGCGGTAGCGGTAGGGGCCTTCCATGTATTCGATCGGCAGGCCGTGAGCCGGCGCGGCCACCAGCGGCTCTCCGACGATATCCAATTCGAGTGTGGGACAGGTGATCCGGTGACGATCCGACAGATATCGAGCTTGAGCAGGCGGACGTAGCAGGGGCCGCACCGAATCAGGCCATTTGACGTAGCTGGTCACCTCGACGTCGATGTCTTCGGCGCACTGCGGCGCCATCGCGGGATCGGGAGAGCTCGTTGTGACACCCGTGAACGGTTGCAGCGCATTGCCATTCGTGCGGTCGAACTGCCGCCAGATGCTCAGGTCGACACCATTGTCGAAATTGATCGTTCGCCATTCATGCGACCTGGCCCGCGGCGCTCCCCCGCTGCCGCCGCCACCGGCGTACTTCGGAAACCACTGCCGGTCGACATGGCCGGCGGTGCCCGACACCTGTTCGGTCAACCCGCCCCAGCGCAGCGTTCCGGTCATCGCCATTCCGGTTTGGAAGTAGGAGTACGTGTCGGCCTGCCCGAAGCAGACGATCCTGCCGTTATACGTCGACGCGCCCACCGGTGTCGGCGCTCGCGTGGGCGTCACGGCCAGATCCAGCGCCATCGCCTTCCCGGTCTGGTTCTCACCAGTCAGGCTGACTTGGTAGGTGTAGGGCACCAAGTCGTCGTCGTCGGTACGGCGGGTGGTCCACGACGCGGTGCCGGCTCCGCTTCGGTATTCGAGGTCGAGGTACCCCGTGGCCATCGACAGCTTCTGCACCGCGCCCGGTTTCATATTGGCCGGCGGCATGTCGTAATCGGTATACGTGCCGTACTCGCCGGTGTCCAGGTCGAACAGGGCCAGCGTGTAGAAATCCGCGACCACCGTTCCGCCGGGCCGGTTCTTGTTGAAGATGGTCAGGAAGGCGAACGACCGGCCCGACTCGGCCGCCGCGAGTTGGCCGGCAATGAACCAGGTATCGGACTCCTGGTCAGGGTGTTCGCCTTCGGCGGCGGGAAAATCCAGCAGGCTGTCACCGGGCACCAGTTGGAACGGGTAGCTGCGCCAGTCGCCATCCATGTCAGGCCTCGCCCCTGTTGTTGCCGTTTGTGTAATCGCCGGACGGCCACCGGGCCAGGGCGCTTTTTTCGCTATGTTAGCATCAATAGCGAAATTAACGTCGCTGCTCCGAGGTGGATCCCCGATGACGGAAAGTCCCAGCCGGCGTTCATATCACGAACTGTTCATCGCGGGCCACTGGCGCAAACCCGCCAAGCCACGGCAACTCGCGGTCATCTCGCCGCACACCGAAGAGCCAATCGGCCAGGTGCAGGTGGCCGGGCCCGAAGATGTCGACACTGCCGTCGCTGCAGCACGATACGCGTTCGACCACGGGCCGTGGCCCCGGATGAGCGTCGCAGCGCGGATAGCCAAACTCGGAGAGCTGGCAGCCGTCTACGGCGGACACATCGATGAGATGGCCGACCTCATCACAGCGGAGATGGGTTCTCCGCGCAGCTTCAGCAGGCTCGGCCAAGCGGCCGGCGCGGCGTCGATGATGCACCTCACGCTGGCGGTCGCCCGCGACTTCCCGTGGGTGGAACGCCGCCGCGGCGTCCTCGGGGAAGCACACTTGCGCCGCGCACCGGTGGGTGTGGTCGGCGCGATCGTGCCGTGGAATGTGCCGCAATGCCTGATCATGCCCAAGCTGATTCCCGCACTCGTCGCCGGTTGCGCTGTCGTCCTCAAACCGGCTCCCGAAACACCTTTGGACGCTTTGTGGTTGGCCGAGATGATCGAACAGGTCGGCCTGCCCGAAGGCGTGGTGTCGGTGCTGCCCGGCGGGTCCGATGTCGGTGAGGCGCTGGTGTGTCACCCCGGTGTGGACAAGATTGCGTTCACCGGTTCCAGTGCCACCGGACGACGCATCGCCGCCCTCTGCGGCGAACGGCTGAAACGGGTGAGCCTGGAACTGGGCGGCAAGTCCGCGGCGATCATTCTTGACGACGCCGACATCGACAAGACCGTGGCCGGTCTGAAAACCGCCGCGCTGATGAACAACGGGCAGGCGTGCGTCGCCCAAACCCGCATCCTGGTCAGCGAACGGCGTCACGACGAAGTCGTCGATGCGCTCGCCGAGATGATGTCGGGCCTGCGCGTCGGAGATCCCGCCGATGAGGCGACCGACGTCGGACCCCTTGTCGCTCAACGGCAACAGCTGCGGGTCCAGGACTATGTCCGCTCCGGGCAGCAGCAAGGCGCCCGCATCGTCGTCGGCGGTGCGGACGATGCTGCCGAGCGCGGATGGTATGTGCGGCCGACGCTGTTCGCCGATGCGACCAACGACATGCACATCGCGCGAGAGGAGATATTCGGCCCGGTGCTGACCGTGCTGCGCTACCGCGACGAGGAAGACGCGATCCGGATCGCCAACGACAGTGACTATGGGCTGGCCGGTTCGGTGTGGACCGCCGACACCGCCCACGGCCTCGAGATAGCCGCCGGTGTGCGCACCGGAACCTACGGGATCAACATGTACATGCTCGATATCAGCAGCCCGTTCGGCGGCTTCAAGCAGTCGGGCATCGGGCGGGAGTTCGGCCCGGAAGGTCTCGACGAGTACGTCGAGCTGCAGTCGGTGGTATGCAATGGAAAGATGCCACCGCTCAAGGACGTTGGCGCAGCTGCAGGGTGAGCTCGACAGGGCAGCACAGTGCGCCGTGCTGATTGGTCACTGCGATCTGAATGTCGACAAGGTAGCCCGGCGGGTCAACCGATGTGTCACATCGCTTGGCGACCGCCCGGCCGCGGCCGAATATGGTGTCCCCGGCATAGACCGAACCGGCCAGCCGCATAGAGCGGCGCATCACGCGGCTGCCCGACCCTGCCCAGTCGGTCGCGACGCGGTCGGCGAATCCGGCGAGATGCATGGTGTTGACGTAGATGGTGGGGTTGCCCTGACCTCGTGCGTACGTGGGATCGAAATGACCTGGGAAATAGTCCCAAGTCGCTCCCGAGTTCTCCACCACCCGCTGGTAGCTGATCTCCTCGACCACCTCCGGGAGGTCGATGGGAACCTCGATCTCGTTCCAGTCCAGATCAACGCCGGTCACGACGGAGCCCCCGGCGTGAAGCGGAACAAGGTATTTCGGCACTTGGCTACCACGACGCGGTCCTGACGACGGTAGGTCTCCAGCGTCTCGACGAAGTGACCGACTCCCAGCCGGGTCCGCTTTTCCGGCGACACCGACACCAACTCCTCGACGACGGTGAGCACGTCGCCCTCGACGATTGGCTCGAAGAACTCAACGTCGTTGGCCGCGTTGATGAACGTGGTACCCGGCAATGGCACCCGCAGCACGAGAGAGGCCGCCGGGGGCCGGCCACCCGGCTCCCAAGGCGGAGGTATCAACCAGCCCATCAAAAGAGCCGGCGGAGCCAGCAAGCCCCCCCATGTCTGCCGGGCGTATTCGGCGTCCCAGTAGGAACGATTGCCGTCGCGAACCATCGAAGCGAACAGCTGAATGCGGGCGCCGCTGACCGCGGTTCGCGCGGTCCGCGGTTCGCTCGCCGCGCCGACCATGCGCAATGCGTCGTCATAGGTACCGATGGTGGGCTGATAGCCGACCCCGTCGCGGGAGTTCTGATCCACGTATCGGTGCCGCTTCACATGACGAGCGGCCGGCTGGGCACCGAATCCCAGGCGAGTACCCGCGAAGTGAAATACCAGCCGCCCCGCTCGTAGATCAGTTCGTCCCGGAAAGTTCCGGCGGCGCGCAGCGTGGTCTCGCCGTATGCCGCAGCGAAAAGTACTGCGACACAATGTTGGCTGGCATGCACACCGTCGACGTGGATCTCGTGATCGACGGTGACCAAACGCTGTCCGTCGCCGCCGTCGAAGGCCGAGCGCAGATCGGAGAACAACTCACCGTCCCGCGTGTAGCTGGCGCCGGAGTGACGGAACGTGGCAATCCAGCGTGCGCGGTCGCCCTCAGAGTAGGCCCGATTCTGGCGCGCATTCAGATCCAGGATGGCGCCGCGGCCGGTTGCGGCCTGGAGCATCTGCTGTTCCTGATAGCTCATGGTCATCTTTGCTCTCCAGACCTTAGTAACTTGGCTTACCGACTGACGACATAGCCCTGATTTTCCCGATCCCAGACACCCTGCTGCACACCTCGTTTCCGTAATAGATCCTTGCGTATCCGCCCGATGCCGTTCTTCGGAAGCTCATCGACGGTCTGGACGAATCGCGGCACGCAGAAGTACGGCATGCGGGCAGCGCAAAAGTCCAGCAGCTCTGCGTAATCCAGCTCGGCACCGGCGCGCACCGTCACCACCAGCAGAATGTCGTCCTCACCCAACTCACTGGGCACTCCGACCGCTGCCGCCTCGGCCACCGAGGGGTGGCGCATCACAACCGTTTCCACTTCGACCGAGGATATATTCTCGCCACGCCTGCGCAGCGAATCTTTGACGCGATCCACATACGTCATGTTTTGGTCGTCGTCCAGCTTGCCCAGGTCGCCGGTGCGAAACCACTCCGGGTGCGGTTCCACCCAAAGCTCCGGTGTGTCAGCCGGATTCACGTACCCTTCGCTCATCACATGCGGGTATCGGGCCCGGCAGGCGATCTCTCCTACCGTTCCGGCGGGCAGCGGGTTGCCGTCCGCGTCGACTATGCGCACCTCGAAATTCGGGGTCGGGCGACCCGATGTTCCCGGAACACCTTCGTCGGTAAGGTTTTTGACGGCGATCGGAAAGGCCTCAGTCAGGCCGTACATCGTGACGATCCGGCACCCGTAACGCTTTTCGATGTCGCGGTAGGAATGTGCGTCGATCGGCGCCGCCGAGATGAACCGCAACGGCAGCTGCGGGTCACGCGAGTCGGCGGGCAGGTTCTGCAGCATCGAAACCATCGCGCCCGCACCGGCGAAGCCAATGGCATCGTGGGCGCGCACATCGTCCCAGACAGTGGCGGGATGAAAAGCGCCGGCCAGCACGGTCGTACCGCCGACCAGCATGGGAGCCAGCACGCTGGGCGCCGCACTGAGATGAAACAGGGGCATCGCGGTCCACAGCACGTCTCCAGGCCCGAACTCCCAGGCCGAAGCGACGGTCGCCGCCACCGAAAACAAGTAGTGCCATGTGGTGGCAACGGCCTTCGACGGTCCGGTGGTGCCCGACGTGAAGAACAGCGCCCCAACCTCGCCGATCTCGGCGACGTGGTCCGGTGGGCGGCAATCTCGCACGCGTTCCAGTGCTTCCTCGAGCGAACCATCTTGCACCACAACGTCGGTCAGCGTGTCCAACTGGTCGGCGACCTCGTCGACACGGGAGCGCCGATCGGCGTCGGTGAGAATGATCTTCGCCTTTGACAATCGAAGGGTGTGCAGCAGGAAGTCACCCTTGTTGGCGGCATTCACCGCCGCGCTCACCGCGCCGATGCGGGCCGCGCCCAGCCAGAAGTAGACCCATGCCGGACAGGTGGTGGTGAACAGCGCCACACAGTCACCTCGGCCGACGCCCAGATCGGTCAGCAGGTTCGCCGCCGCGCAAGACCGTCGCCGCATCTGATCGAAGGTTACGTCGGTCCCGTCGATCGACATCATCACCCGGTCGGGATGCTGTTCGGCCCGCCGATCCAGTACCGCCGGCACGGTGAAGCGATCGACGCCGAAATCGGAGGGCCCCAAAGGCTCACTCCCTTGTGAGCGCATCAGCTTCCAGCGTCAGCCCTTGGCGGCGGCTGGGTCGGGCTCGCCTTCGGCGGTGTAACCGAAGTCGTTCGGCGCAGGTTGTGTGCCCGGGTAGAAACGGTGTGCCCAGCGGCGAAGTGCGGCGTAGTCGTGCGCCTCTTCGGGCGCCAGGTTCGGCTTTTCCAGGTACTTCATGTTCTCCCACGTGAAGAAGTCTTGCTTGATGACCTCTTGCTGCAGGGCCAGGAACTTGGCGGCACGGTCGGTCGGCACGTCGCCGGTGTCGCCGGGCTCGCGAATCGAAGCCTGCGTGTAGAAGTAGTCGGTGTAGTCCTCGTCGACCGGCGTCTGTCCGGTGACCTGGACGGTCGCCACCAGCTCGCTCGGGAAGCGGACGACGCCCAGCCCCAGCGAGTAGTTGTCGTAGATGATCTTGGCGTCGACCGGCCCGTTCGGGGTCAACCAGGTCTGCGCCCGGCCACCGCCGAAATGCGCGTTGACGGTGGCGTGCAGGTGATAGCCAGAGACTTCGAACGACGCGGTGCTCGCCGGGTTGGCGGCCTTGTGCACGTACTGGACGTGGTACGGGTCGGCGGCGTTCTCGATGATCATCTGCGCGTGCACCTTGACCCGGTTGAGCATCCGGGTGTGCGGGTGCAGCGGGTAGTACTCGCCGGTCTCCAGCTCGGGTAGCACCGGCGGTTGCCAGTAGGGCGCCCGGCCGTGACGTTCGTGCCACACCAGGATGAACCCGTACCACTCGACGGCCGGGTAGGTGCGGATGCGGACGTTGTTCTTGCAGCCGATCTTGCTGTACGGGATCAGCGCGTTGGTGCCGTCGCCGCGCCATCGCCAGCCATGCCAGGGGCAGACGATGTTCTCGCCTTCCACGGTGCCGCCCACGCCGAGGTTGGCGCCGAGGTGCTGACAGTAGGCGTCGAGCGCGTGCACCTCGCCGGACGCGGTGCGAAACAGCACGAGTTCCTCACCGAAGTAGTGCGCCCGTTTGACCTGACCCGGGGCCAGGTCGGAGGCGAAGGCGACGATGAACCACCCCGTCGGGAATCGGTATTTCGACAGGGCGATGCCGGCCGAACCGAACTCCTGTTCCGACGGGTCTTCAGCTGATTCTGAAGCCGGGTCTGAAATCGTATGCGTCACGAGCACTCCGTTTTCCACACGGCCGAGGGCACTTGGCCGAACATTCCTGGACCGCCCTTGACACCGCGGTTCGACGACTAGGTCTATTTTTACTATCTTAAGCATTGAACGTCAACGCGGGCCCCGGACGGGGCACGGTCGGAGCGAGGTTGGCCATGACAGCTGTCACAGTGGATCTTTCTGATTTCGCCTTGTGGCGCAATGGGTTTCCAGACGAGCTGTTCGCCGAACTGCGCCGCACCCAGCCCATTTTCCGGCATGAGCTCACGCCCGGCGTCACTCGACTCTTTTCGGGAGCCGTCAGTCGCGAGTTCTGGGTGACGACCAAGCACCAGCACGCGGTGCGCGTGCATCGTGACGTCGACTCCTTCACCGCAGTCGACGGCCCGCTCATCCAGCCGGCCGACTTGTTTTCGTCGTACCCGACGATCATCAACATGGATCCGCCGGGACTGAACAAGCGTCGCAAGCTCATCTCGAGCGCTTTCAATCCGCGGGCGATCGCCAAGCTGGAGGCCGGAATCCGGGCGCGCGCCGCGCGGCTGATCGACGACCTGCTGGCCAAGGGCGGCGGCGACTGGATCGAAGACGTGGCGGATGCACTGCCGATGACGGTGATCGGCGACATCATCGGCATACCCGACGAGGACCGGCCGCGGATATTCGACTCCTTGGACCGCATCCTCAAAGCCCGCTCGCCCGAGTCGCGGCTGAGCCGGGAGGAGGAAGCCGCTCTGTACCCCACGATCTTCGGGTACGCGATGGAGCTCACCGCCGAGAAGCGGCGCAACCCCGCCGACGACATCTGGAGCACGCTGGCGACCGCGGTCATCACCGGTGAGGACGGGGAAGAGTTCGAGCTGCCCGCCAACGAACTCGAGTTCTTTTTCTTCGTGCTGGCCTTCGCCGGCAGCGACACCACCAAGAACGCGCTGGCCATCGGGATACAAGCGTTCGTCGCGAATCCCGAACAGATCGAACGCTATCGGGAGCGGGAAGAACTACGGCCAACCGCCGTTGAGGAGGTGCTGCGCTGGGCGTCACCGGTGGCGTACTGGACGCGTACCGCCAAGGTCGATATCGAGATGGACGGCGTGCACATCCCCGCCGGCGACCGGGTGGTGTCGATGCTGCGGTCGGCCAACCGCGACGAAGAAGTCTTCGAGTCGCCGTTTACCTTCGACATCGGCCGGCAGCCCAACCCGCACGTGGCCTTCGGCGGCGGCGGCCCTCACCACTGCCTGGGCGCCATGCTGGCGCGGGCCGAACTTCGCGCGGTGTTCGACGAGTTGCTGCTGCGCTGCGATGACATTGCTCTGGGGGCGGCCAAAGTGGCTTATCCAAACCTGACCACCAACATGTCGATCTATGACGAGATGGCGGTATCGCTTACCGCCCGCTGAGTTGGGCCGGTCACTCGCGCAGCTTCAGCGCGGCTTTCGGGCACTGCTCCACCGCGGCCCGGACGTCGATTTCCCGGTCTGGCGGCACCTCGCCCTCCGCGATCTGCACCACGTCCTCGTCGCCGAGTTCAAAAATGTCCGGGGCGATCGATTCGCAGAAGCCGTTTGCCTCACACAGGTCCGGGTCGACGATCACACGCATCAGCTGCTCCTCCTTATACGCCCTTGGGACGGGTCCCGATCACATCGGTGGCGGCCAGGCGCGCCAGCTCTGCCCCGGTTAACCCGCACCGATCGCGCAGCACCTCTTCATTGTGCTCGCCCAGCAGCGGCGGCGGTCGGTTGAGCCACTTGTCTTGGCCGGATAACCGGGCGAACGGCGGACACGGATAGAGGCCGGTCCCGGTGCTGGGGTGGTCGAGTTCCTCGAAGAATCCCCTGTCACGCAGTTGAGGGTTCTCGGTCACCAACGACGGCGACACCACCGGGGCGGCGGGAATGCCCGCGGCGGCTAGTCGCTCCACCGTCGATACCAGCGGCTGTCCGGCGAACCAGTCGCGCAGCCGTCCATCGATCTCGTCGGCCCGCTCCCGCCGTCCGGCGATGGTGGCCAGCCCCTCATCGCACCACGACGGCTGGTCCATCACGTCGACCAGCGCGCGCCATTGTTTGTCGTCTTGCACGGTGATCGCGATCCAGTCATCGTCCGGGCCGGCACACCGGTAGATGTTCTGGATGGCGCGGCCGTGACCGCGGTTGCCGCGCCGGCTCAGCGTCACACCGAAGACCTCGTGTTCGATCGGCTGTATCGCGGTGACGTTCAACACCGTCTCGATCATCGGCAACTCGACCTGTTGGCCCGTGCCGGTCCGGTCGGCGAAGTTCAGCGCCGCCAGCACCGCGAAAGCGGCGTGCACCCCGGCCAGCGGATCACAGGCTCCGCGCGGCGTGACCGGCGGATTCTCCGGTAATCCGGTCACCCAGGCCAGGCCGGCGAGCTGTTCCATGGTGGGGGCGAATCCGACCCGCTCGCGCCACGGGCCGTCCAGCCCGAACGCCGGCATCCGGGCGACGACGAGCTTGGGATTGACCTGCAGCAGCACTTCCGCGGTGAGCCCGAAATGGTCCATCACCCGCGGCGAGAAGTTCTCGATCACGACGTCGGCTTCGGCCACCAGCGTCTTGAACAAGCGCCGACCATCGTCGGAGTTCAAATCCAAAGTGACGGAACGCTTGTTGGTGTTCATCGCATGGAACACCCAGCCGTACTCCCACCAGTCGTCGACGTCTTTGCGCATGCCGCCCGAATAACGGATGCCGTCCGGCCGCTGGATGGACTCCACCTTGACGACATCGGCACCGAACGCGGCCAGCACGTGGGTGGCGGCCGGCCCAGCCCAGAACGCCGTCAAATCAACGATGCGAACGCCGTGCAAGGGCAGCTCGCGTGGTGCCAGCGTGCCGTCGAATTCTTTTGTACGCCGAAGCGGTTCGCTGTTATCCGCACCGGGTGCCGCGGTAGCGCGCAGTGGCGCGGGCGCGCACCGAGACATCAGCCACGGCGGGCGGGGCTGATGGAAGCCGGCGGGGTTGCGGACGAACACTGCACGCTCGGTCGCGTAGTCCATGTCGCGGATCGTGGAGCCGTTGCCCAGCGCCGCGATCGGCAACCGGAACAGCTGTCCGAGCTCGACGATCTCCTCGACGGTCCGTTCGGCCATCCAGGGGCCGATATGTTCGCGAATGAAATCACGGTAGGCCCACCGGCCGATCTGAAATCGCAGCTCCTCTATCTCCTCGAACTGTGGGCATTCGACCATTGCCGCGAAGTCGAGCCACTGCTGACCAGTGACCATCGTGATCCCGACGTAGCCGTCCTTGGCCGGTTCGATCGAGGGCACTTCGAGAGTGCGGCGGATCGGCGGAACCCGAAGCAGCTGCGAGTGCAGCCATTCGCTGCTCTGCATGAGGGTGATCGCCTCGAGCATGGACAGGTCGAGATGCTCACCCGGGCCGCCGCGCGCGACGCGGCGGTGCACGGCCAGCGCGCCGAACGCGGCGAACACGCCGCCCATGTACTCCCCCAGGTCGCCGCCGATCGCGATGGGCGGCCCGGCCGGATCACCCCGGAACCCCGGCGAACCCGCCCAGGCTTGCAGGGTGAACTCACTGGCGGCGCGGTCGACGTACGGACCCGTCCAGCCGAAGTCGGAGATCGTGACGACGACGGCATGCGGGGAGTCGGCCAGCAACCGCTGCGGATCGATGCCCAGCGTCGCCGCCTGCGACGGGCCGGCGGTAACCACAACGACATCGGCGGCGGCGAGTTCGGCGCGGAACCGATCCGAATCCGCGCTACACGTCAGGCTGCGTTTGCCCGCGTTGAGGTAGGTGAACAACGGCGAGTTGCCCGGAGGCGGCACCTGAGCCGCAGTGGCTTCGGTCGCCGACCAGCGTCGCAGCGAATCTCCTTGCGACGGTTCAATTTTGCGCACGTCCGCGCCCGCGTCGACGAACAGTTTCCCGCAGTAGCCGCCAGCGATCCGGTCACTGATCTCGACCACGCGCAATTCGTCAAGCGGCGTCGGCCGGCTGTCGGAACCGCGGCTCACCCGGCTATTTATACCATTACTGCTAAGATAGCTAAGCCAGTCGAGTACCCGGTGGCGATCGCAAGCGCGGCGGAGCCGGGCGCGGCGGGTCGCCACGCATCGAATCGAGCCTGCGAGGATCGGATGACCGCTCTGGGAATTGGCCCTGACGCCCGTCGCCGATTGTCGGCGCCGCGGATTGCCGAGATCGTGGCCGACGAGTTGCGCCGTCAAATCATCGACGGCGAACTCGCCGACGGCGATCTGCTGCCTCGCCAGGAGGTGCTGGTCGAGCAGTTCAACGTCAGCCTGGTTTCGCTGCGGGAAGCGTTGCGGATTTTGGAGACCGAGGGCTTGGTCTCGGTTCGGCGGGGCAACCGTGGCGGAGCCGTCGTGCATGCACCCGCGAAAACCAGCGCCGCCTACATGCTCGGGTTGCTGTTGCAGAGCGAGTCCGTTGCCGTCGCCGACCTGGGCGCGGCTTTGCAGGAACTCGAACCGGCGTGTGCGGCGCTGGCCGCCCAGCGGCCGGACCGCGCGGACACCCTGGTGCCGGAACTCAAGCAGATCAACGATTCCATGGCCGAGAACCTGGAAGACGGACGCCTCTTCACCGAAATCGGCCGTCAATTCCACGATCTCATCGTCCGTGGCTGTGGAAACCACACCATCATCGCGGTCGTCGGCAGCCTGGAGACGCTGTGGACCAGCCACGAACAGCAGTGGGCTAACGAGAGTTCGGCACGTGGCACCTACCCCTCGCTGGCCCAGCGCCGGGCGGTCCTTAACACGCACACCAAGCTGGCCGAGACGATCGCGGAGGGCGACGTCGACCGGGCCCGCCGGATCGCGGGCCGCCATCTCGCCGATACGCAGACCTACGTGTTGTCCGGTCGGGCCGATCAACGCATCTATGCGCTGTCGCCGCAGGCGTTGTCGCGCCCGCGGGATGTCCGTCGGCCGTAGACGCCCGTTGACAATGCGAACCGCACTGGTGACCGGCGGCAGCGGTGGAATTGGAAAGGCGTGCGGTCGCAAGCTATGTGAGCTCGGCTACGACGTGGTGCTGGTGGCGCGGCGGGAGGGCCCACTGCGCGCCACGGCCGAAGAGCTCGGCGCGCGCCATATCGTGGCGGACGTGTCGGATCCGGCTGGCTTCCCGGAGGCGATAAGCGCCTTGGAGACAATCGATCTCGTCGTTCATGCCGCCGGTGTGCTGGGCGGGACCTACGCCCGCAAGCAGACATTCGAGCAGTGGCGCACGATCGTGTCGGCGAATCTGGATTCCTGCTTTGTGGTGACCTCCGCCGTGTTGCCGCGGATGGGCCCAGGCTCGCGGCTGGTGTTCATCTCGTCGTCCGCGGCGCACGAGCCGATGATGGCGCGAACTGCCTACTCCGCGACAAAAGCGGGCATGAATGCGTTCGCCCGCGCGCTGGCACTCGAGGTCGATCGAGACGGCATCAGCGTCCACATCGTGACCCCGGGACCGGTGGAAACCGAGATGCTGCAAGATGTTCCCTTCGAGATGTACGCCATCCAGGTGTCTGATGTCGCTGAGGCGGTCGCCTGGCTGGACACCGTCGACCCGTCGGTGGATCTGCCGGAGATTAGGTTGAGCGCGGTACAGCGTGGTCCCTACGCACGCCCGCCGATCGTGCCCACGGAAGTCCGCCGCCGTGCCGGTCAGGGGAATTCTTTGATCACCGATTCGCCGAATTCGGCAAGCGAATCCGGCGCGGCGAAGTCGGCGAACCACACGTAGAAGCGCTCGACCCGCTGGGCCGCCAGGCCGTTGAAGTGCGCGATCAGCTCACCGGCATCGCCGCAGACCAGCCCGGGCCCGAGGTGACCGAATCGCCGGGTGCTGACTTCGCGCACGACGTCGGGATCGCTGCCTGAACGGGCGAAGCCCACCATCTGCTGAACCGAGATCCGGGCTGATCCCGCGGCCTTGGAAAGCCGAGCGAGCCGGTCAACATGGTTGGCCTGCAGGTTCCACCAATCCGCGTATTTGCGAACCAGTTCCATCATCCGGCGGCCGCTGCCGCCGAGTACCAGCGGTATCGGATGCGTGGCCCGGGGAGCTTGACCTAGGCTCGACGAGGCATCGCCGTCCCCCCAGTACTGCCTGATCAACCCCAGATGGCGTTCGAGTTGCTCGACCCGGGCGACCGGATCCTGTTGACCGACATCGAATCTGGAGAATTCGGCGGGCCAGGATCCCGCGCCGAGGCCGAGCTCGAATCTGCCGCCCGACGCGTCGGACAGCGTGACGGCCTGCTTGGCGAGCACGGCCGGATGGCGGAACGCGTCGCAGAGCACCAGATGGCCGATCTTCAACCGCTTGGTTTTGGCCGCCACCCATGTCGCAATACCCATTGCCTCCCAGATGTTTTCATCGGGCTGGCCCGGCGCTTCCAGGTGGTCGATGAATGCCAGCCCGTCGAAACCGCTGGCTTCCGCCTGACGCGCCCGCACCACGAGGTCGGTTACCGGCAACCGCACCTGCGGCAGGAACAGATACCACTCGACCATGCGCTCACCTATGTCTCCTGGCCGCATGCTGCGCCCGGCTGTGCGATTGCGTCCGGCTCGCTAGTTTACTATTTTTATTATGTTAGGGGTCTTATGGATGTCGGTCTGACTTCAGAGCAGCTGGCGCTGCGCGACACCGTGCGCGACATCCTGCGTGCCGAGTGTCCGCCAGACGTCGGCCGCCAGGCGATCACCGACCCGGAACGCTGGCGCACGCTGTGGAAGACCGTCGTCGACCTGGGCTGGACGGAACTCGCGGATCCTCAAGCGCACGGCGATTTCGGGCCGGTGGAGCAGACTCTGGTGCTTGAAGAATGCGGCTACGCCATCGCCCCTATCCCGCTGCTGAGCAGCATCGGACTGGCCGCGGGCGTGCTGCGGGCCGCCGGCCAGACCTTCGAACACGTGCTTTCCGACATCGTCACGGGGGTCGTCGCCACACTTGCGGTGCACGCCCCCACGGACCGGCTGCCTGGCGCACCCCTTACCCTGCAGCACGGACGCTTGCGGGGGCGCGCAGTCGCGGTCCCCAACGTGAGTCGCGCGGAGCTGATCGTCACGCTGGCCCGGTCCCCGAACGACGGTGTGATGGCCGCGGTAGCGCGCTGCGGTTCCGGCGTGAGCGTCGCGGCGGGCGAATCCACCGACCCCGCGCAGCCGGTCGCGGACGTCGAGCTCGACACCGAGCCATTGGTTGTCGCCGAAGTCGACATCGAATCCGCGCTGACGGCGCCGATGGTTGCCGCTGCCGCCGACTTGGTGGGCGTCGCCGGCGCCGTCCTGCACCGCTCGGTCGAGCACGCCAAGGCGCGCCGTCAGTTCGGCACGCCGATCGGCGCGTTCCAGGGAGTCAAACACGCGCTGGCCGACAACTACGTCAATCTGGAGCGCGCCCGCAGCCTCACCTACGCGGCGGCAAACCGGCTCGCCGACCCCAGCACCCCGGGCCCGGCTGCCTGGACCGCCGCCGCACTGGCCAAAGCGGCGGCCGCCGACGCCGCGACCAACTGCGCGCGCACCGCGGTTCAGGTGCACGGCGCGCTCGCGCAGACGTGGGAGCACGACATCCACCTCTATCTCCGGCATGTGTGGCAGGGTGCGGCGATGCTCGGAGACAGTCGCGCGCTCTACCACGAGGTGGGGCGACGCTTCGCCGGAGGCGCCGCATGACCGCCGCGATGCCAATAGTCGAGGAGTTCGTCACCTGGTTGTCGGAGTTTCTGCCGGGCGACTACTACGAGCGATACCAGCAGTACCGCTGGGATATGCCACTGCGGCGCGACTATCAACGGGCCGCATTCGAGGCCGGGTGGCTTCAGCCCACCTGGCCCCGCGAACACGGCGGCCGATCGCTGGGCTTGCGCGACGCGATGGAAGTCCGGATCGGGGCCGCGCTGCGGTCGGCCCCCAAACTGCCCAACATCCAGGGTCCCGGCGTCGCGGCGCCCGGCATCCGCCAGTTCGGCACGCCCGAACAGATCGACCGCCTGCTGGTACCCCTATTGCGCGGTGACGAGTGGTGGGCGCTGGGCATGTCCGAGCCGGAGGCCGGTTCGGACTTCGCCGGACTGCGCACCCGTGCCGAGCGCGACGGCGACACGTTCCGGGTCACCGGTCATAAGATCTGGACCACCCAGGCCCATCTGTCGCGCTGGTGCACGCTGTATGTTCGCACCGATCCCGACGCGCCAAAACACCGCGGCATCTCCTGTTTGATCCTCGACCTGCACTCACCAGGAGTGCGGATCGAACCCATCCGGATGGCGTCGATCTCCGACGAGACGTTCTGCGAGGTCTTTCTCGACGACGTCGAGATTCCGGTGGACAACCTCTTGGGCGCGTGCAACGACGGCTGGAATGTCGCCATGTCGTCGTTACACCATGAGCGCCAAATGATCTGGATCATGAACTGGGTGGAGATCCAGCGCGGTCTCGCCTCGGTGCGCGGCAGTCGCGACGACGACATCTATACCGAGCTCGGCTCGCTGCTCGCCGACGCCGAAGCACTGCGGGCGACCGGATACCGCGCCCTGGACAACGAGCTGGCCGGACGGCCGAGCCCGGAGGCAGACATTATGAAGCTCCTCGGATCGGTTACGCTGCAGCGTGTTTGGGAACTGAGCGCGACGGCCGCCGGCCCCGCTTCGGCCGCCGACCCCGACTTGCTCTTCGAACGCCAGGACGCGCTTGCCGCGACCATCTACGGCGGCACTTCCGAAGTCCAACGAAACATCATCGCCGAGCGGCTGCTCGGGCTGCCGAAGGGGTGACGACGATGGATTACGAACTCGGCGACGACGCCGCTGGCCTGCGAACGCACTTGCGCCAGTTGATCGCCGACCACATACCCGCCGACTTTCTCGGCGCCTGCACCGACGATCCGGACGACCTGGCCACCACCGAATCGTTCTGCAAGCTGCTGGCCGCCGAGGGATTGCTGGCACTGGCCTGGCCGAAAGAGCACGGCGGCGGCGGCGGTTCGATCTGGCAGCAGACCGTGCTGCGGGAGGAGATGTGGGCCAACTACGAGCCCCGCGGACCGCAGTACATGGGAATCAACTGGGTAGGCCCGGCGATAATGCGTTACGGAACCGCCGAGCAGAAGGCCAAACACCTGTCGGGCATCGCGTCCGGCGAAGTGATCTGGTGCCAAGGCTTTTCCGAACCGGAAGCCGGAACGGATCTCGCTTCGTTGCGTACCCGCGCCGTCCCCGACGGCCCCGACGGCCCGGACGGCCCGGACGGCCCGGACGGCAAGGCTTGGCGCATCACCGGTCAGAAGGTATGGACGTCGTATGCCCGGATGGCGTCGTGGTGCGTGCTGGCCGCGTGTACCCATCCGGACGCGCCGAAGTCGAAGCGGCTCAGCCTGTTCCTGATTCCGATGGACCGCCCGGGTTTCACCGTCCGCGGCATTCCGTCGATGCTGGGACCCCATCACCTCAACGAGATGTTCCTGGACGACGTGCAGGCATTCCCCGGCGATGTGCTAGGTGAGCCCGGCGACGGCTGGCGGGTGATGCGCGAGGCGCTGGCATTCGAACGAGTCGGTATCGCGCGTTACGCGCGCTGCGAGTCGCTGCTGCACCGGATGCAGGCCCGGCTCGGCGACGACTGGGACAAGTTGCCGGAATCCATTCGCGCCCGGTGGGTTCGGGCACTCGTGGACTTGCGGGTGGCCAGGCTGATGGCCTATCGGGCCGTATCGCTACAGGACGATCCGGCGGCGGGCGCAGCGGCCAGTGCCGCCCGCATCGCCACTACCACCTGCGATCAGCAGATCGCGGAGTTGCTGTTCGACGTGCTGGGCCCCACCGCGCTGGACAGCGGCGACACCGCGGCGCTGCACGGGGCGGTCGACGACCACTGGCGCTACGCGCAGGCGGCCACCGTGGCGTCGGGCACCATCGAAGTGCAGCGCATGTTGGTGGCCCGCGACGTGTTGGGAGAACACCGGTGAAAACCGAGCTGCCACAAGATATTGCCGACTTCGCTGCCGTCGCCGCCAAGCGGCTGGTGCGGTTCGGCGGGCCGCAGGCCGCACTTCGGGCTGAGACGGACGACGGCGTGCGGCTCGCGGCTCGCGAGGCCCTAAGCGAGGTCGGCGCCTTCGAGCTCGACGTCCGGTCGGGGTCTGACGACCTGCTTGCCGCGGCGGTGCTGTGTCAGGCCGCCGGCGCCACAGCCCTGCCCTATCCACTTATCGAGGAGCTGCTGGCGATCGACGGCGCTCGCCTCACCCTGGTGAATCCCGAGGCGCCACGCGTCGACCACGGCGATTTGCCCGGCGATTGGGTCGCCGCCGACCTCGACGGCAACCGGTATCACCCGCAGCTGGGATCGCGAAGCAACGCCAAACTGGGGCCTTTCCTGGTGCCGGCAACCTTGCGCGGCCCCGACGGGACTGTGCCAGCCGCCGACGTTGACCTTCATCTGATGCTTGGGTCGTGGCGGATGCTGGGCGCGGTGCAGCGGTCGCTGGACATCGCGACCCAACACGTGCGGGCGCGGGTTCAGTTCGGCAAGCCGCTGGCGGACTTCCAGGCCGTCAGGTTCGCCGTTGCGGATGCCTCGGTGGCGGCGCGCGGGCTCTACGAACTCGCCAAGTACACCGCGATCCGATCGGAATCAACCGCGGCGCAGGTTCGTTCGGCCGACGCTCTGGTGCTTCGGCTCAAGGCCGCCGACACCACGAGGCAAGTTTTGCGCACGTCCCACCAATTGCTGGGCGCCCTGGGATTCTGCGACGAGTCCGACGTCAGCGTGCTCGACCGGCACACTCAACCGCTGATCCGGTTGCCGCTGAGCGCCGAGGCACTCAGCCTGCGCCTGATACCCGACGTCCGCGACGGCTACCTGGAGACACTGTTCAGCGGACCGGTACCGGCATGAGCACCCAGCCCATCGCAGCTTCGCCGACGCCGAACCCGCTGGAAGACGGAATCCCATTCGGCACCAGACTGCGGGAACTGGCCGAAGAGCGCCGTAATGACACGGCCGTGACCGTCGTCGCGCTGGATGGCAGCGCGCAGACGCTGACATTCGGTGAACTCGACTCCAGCGCCAACCAATGGGGCCGGGCGCTTTCCGCCGGCGGCGCCGAAACGGGTTCCCTTGTCGCCATTGCGATCCCGAACTCGGTTCACCTCGTGTTGGCGACTCTGGGATGCTGGAAGATCGGCGCCGTTCCCATCCCCATGCACTGGGACCTGCCCGAATGGGAGCGCGACCGGGTGCGCACGGTTATCAACCCCGCCGTGGTCGTCGACGACGAGAGCCGATGGGAGCTGGCCGCACTGGCGGCTGCCGAGACCGAAAACCCGCTGCCCACAGCCATTTCGCCCACTGCCAATGGAATCTGCAGTAGCGGTTCCACCGGCGTGCCCAAGGTGATCCTCAACCTGGCGCCGTCGTTGTGGATACCGCAGCAGGGTGAGCCCTTTTTGTCGAACTGGACACCGGTGGCCAAGCCGCAGACGATCATGGTGCCCGCCCCGATGTATCACACCAACGGCTTCGCGACCTTCCTGATGCTGTTGGGCGGCGACCATTTGGTCATCCTCGAAAAGTTCGACGCGGCACTGTTTGTGGACACGATCGAGCGCTACCGGATCACCAATTTCACGGCCACGCCGACGATGCTGGCACGCGTCGCCGCGCTGCCCGACATCCGGCAGCGCGACCTGTCCAGCATCGTCTTCATCCTGCAAGGTGCGGCCGTGATGCCACCGTCGCTGCTGCGTACCTGGTTCGAGCTGCTCAGCCCGGAACAGATCGTGACGGCCTACGGAATGACCGAGAATCTCGGGCTTACCGCGTTGCGCGGCGACGAGTGGCTAAGTCATCCGGGCAGCGTCGGCCGCGGCTTTCGGGACACCGAGATCCGGATCCTGGATGCCGACAAAAACCCGCTCGGCCCCGGCGAGTACGGCGACGTCTACCTGCGCGCGCCGATGAGTGCCGGTTACCGCTATCTGGGCGGGGCGCCGCCGTTGCCGTCGACCGAGGACGGTTTTCGTTCCGCGGGAGATATCGGTCATCTGGACGAAGACGGTTACCTCTACATCACCGACCGCCGGGCCGACATGATCGTCACCGGCGGCGCGAATGTCTTTCCGGCAGAGGTCGAATCCGCGCTATCCGGACACCCGGAAATCTCCGACGTCGTCGTCATCGGCATCTCCGATCCGCAATGGGGACGTCGGGTGCACGCCGTGGTGCAGCTCGCGGGCGGCGCGCTGCTCACCGAACAGCAGGTGATCGACTACGCCAAGGGCCGACTGGCGCCGTACAAGGCGCCCAAAACGGTCGAGTTCGTCGACGCGATTCCCCGCACCGCGGCAACCAAAGTGAACCGCTCGGCAATGATCGCCGCCCGCGGCGAGTAGCCCCCCGCCCGTCTCGTGGCGATCGCAAGCGCGGCGAAGCCGGGCGAAGCGGGTCGGCCACCATCCGACCCGTGGCGATCGCAAGCGCGGCGAAGCCGGGCGAAGCGGGTCGCCACCATCCGACCCGTGACGATCGCAAGCGCGGCGAAGCCGGGCGAAGCGGGTCGGCCACCATCCGACCCGCGGCGATCGCAAGCGCGGCGAAGCCGGGCGAAGCGGGTCGCCACCATCCGATCTAGTCCGTCGGCTTCGGCGGAAACTCGGCTCCCTTGCTGATCGCGTCACGGTACGCGTACACCCGGTCCCAAATCGTTCCCAGCACCGCGATGGTGCGACCGCCACGGCCGTACGCAGCGACGAACTCCCTGTTGTTGGGATTGCCCTCGATGACGTCGAAAGCGTCGTAGTCCGTGGTAATGCCGAGCAATTGGATTTTGAGGTCGTATTGGTCCGACCAGAAATAGGGCACCTCGTCGTAGGGTTCGGCGCGGTCCTTCCCCGCCAACAGAGTTCGGGCCGCAGCCGCGCCCTGACGTGCGGCGTGGTCCCAGTGCTCGATGCGCAAATGCTGCTCATACAGTGGGTGCCACCAGCGGGCCACATCACCGGCAGCGACGACAGCGACATCTCCCGTGCTGCCTTCCGCGGTACCGGTCGCATCGCAGACCACCCCACCTTCTAGACGCAGTCCTGAGTCGGCCAACCAATCGGTAGCAGGAGTGACGCCCAAGCCGATGACGACGACGTCAGCCGACACCTGCGAGCCGTCGTCTAGCTTCACCGCTTCCACCCGCCCGTTGCCGACGAATTGGTCGACCCCAACTCCGACGCGCAGGTCTACGCCATGCTGACGATGCAATTCAGCCCAGCAAGGCGCCACCTCCTCACCCAACGCCTGAACCAATGGGCCGGCAGCCTTTTCGATCAGCACCACGTCCAGCCCCATCGATCGACAGGTCGCGGCGACCTCGGCGCCGATGAACCCGCCTCCGACCACGGCGACTCGCGGACGCGAGCCGAGGCGTTGCCGGATGGCCAGGCAGTCCTCGACCGTGCGCAGCAATAGCACCCCGTCGGGAACCGGTCCACCCGGCCATTCGCGTGGGTCTGCGCCACTGGCGATCACCAGTCCGTCGAAAGGTAAAGACAGGTCCCGGTTTTCGTCGCGGATTGCAACCGTGCGCGCGGACATGTCCAGGCGAAGCGCAGCTGCCCCTCTCAACACGCATGCATCCATTTCGAATTGCGGCGCCATGTCGACGCCCGCCCGGTGCACTTGTCCGCTGAGCAGTTTCTTCGACAGCGGGGGCCGGTGGTACGGGGCCTGCCGTTCAGCGCCGACGATCGTCAGGTCACCGTCGTAGCCATCCTCTCGCAGGGTCTCCGCGGCGCGGATCCCAGCCACACCGGCGCCCACGACGACGACCTCTTGTAGTTCACGAGCTGTGGACATCAGGTCAGTCCTTCACCACGATCGCCTGGGTAGGACAGGACACTTCGGCGGCTTTCAACTGGCCACGCAACTCCGACCGCGGCTCTTCCTGCAGCACGTGCAGTCCGTCTTCTTGCACGTCGAACACCTCATGGCAAAGGCTCATGCAAACGCCGTTGCCGTCGCAGGTGTCGAGATCCACCGAAACCTTCATTGCGCCGCGACCTTCCCTTGCGAGTGCGCTCGCTCGCGGGCCGCCTTCGCCGCCGGCGACTTCTCTATGTACTGGACCGCCATCTCGGTAACCGCCTCGGGACCCGGATGATGATGGGGCCGCATATATCTGGCGGGTTGCGTCACCATCAGCTGCCAGGGACCCGGCAACCTGTATTCGCGGGCCGCACGCAGCCAATCTCGCCAGCGCCATTTCGCGTCGATGGTCGGGTCATGGCTCATCAGATATTTCGCCCCGGCGATCCACCACCCAAAAAATAGCGGCGTGGTCATCAACATCGAGAACGCTCTGATGAAATAGTTTCCGCACACGTGTTGGTAGACGTCGAACACCAGCGATCGGTGCTCGACCTCCTCGGCACCGTGCCAGCGCAACAGATCGAGCATGACCGGGTCGGTGCCCGCGTAATCCAGGCCCCGGTTCTGCAGCACCCACTGCCCCAACATCGCAGTGAAATGTTCCAAAGCGGCGACGTCGGCCAGACGCCGGTACAACCACCACCGCTGCAACGCCGGTGTGAACCACTTGGGCGGATCACCGAGCGACACCGATAACGTCTTCCGGAGCCGCTCGGTGTACGGCTTGGTGTCGATGCCCTGTTCGGCCAGATGGTCCAGCACCACCTGGTGCGCCCAGGCATGCCACGACTCCTGCTGAATGAACGGCTTGATCGCGGCCTCCAACTCCGGGTCATCAACCAGCGACGACGCCTCGAGGACCGCCTTGATGAAGTGGCGCTCGCCCTCGGGCAGCAACAGATGCAGGACGTTCATCATGTGCGTCGAAAACGGGTCGTTTGGCACCCAATGCAGCGGCGTTTCCGACCAATCGAAGCGAACCATCCGGCGGTACTTCGGGTGTCCGTCGTGGTGAAGTTCGACTTGTGGCATGTAGGCTCCTCCCGCCTACCGACGATCGACGTCGGTACCTTCGTGGTTGACGGAGCGGTCGACGCAAGCGGAGGACGCGCCCGGCGGATCGACCCCACACCCGGCGCTGGCTTTAGCCGCCGCTTGGATGACCGTCCAACCATGCTCGACTACCCACAAAGGGAGCGGGTCACGCGTACCGGCGGTACGGGATTCCTGAAAGTTCGTTGTTCTGCCGGTGGGCGGGCCCGATAGCCGACCCAGCGTTGTTGCTGTGAGTGGTGGAGTCAGCGTGGCTTGTGTGCCTCTATCAGCACCCGTGAGGTGTGGGTGACGAATGCCCCCTCGGCTTCGATCTGCTGGTGCAGTTTCAGCAGCTCATCGCGGTAGTTTTCGACGGCGAAGCCCGGAACAACCCAGTCCAGCTAGCGCAAGAAATAGACGACGGCACCGATGTCGAAGAATTCGAGTCGTATCCGCTCGTGTCGCAGGTCGACCACGTCGAGACCGGCCGCGGCGACTTCGGCGCCGACGGTATCGGGGTTCAGCTGTCCACGAATCCGTTTTTGGGGTTGCGGCCCCAAGAAGTATTCGATCAATGCGCGCAGGTAGATCGCGCCAACATGCTGGGCAAAGTACGTGCCCCCCGGTTTGAGCACCCTGGCGATCTCGTCCCACCCCACGGCCGAGGGATGCCGACTGCAGACTAGGTCAAAGGCAGCATCGGCGAACGGTAGTGGCGGCTCGTCACCCTCGGTGGCGACCACGACAACGCCCAGTGGATGCAGTAGCTGGGTGGCCTGGGCGATGTTGGGTGGCCATGGCTCGGTGGCAGCCATCGTAGGGGGAAAGATTGGACCGGCCCCCGCTAATACCTCACCGCCACCGGTGTAGATGTCCAGCGCGGAGGTCACCTCCGGCAGGCGGGCACGCAGCAGTCGTTGATATCCCCACGACGGTCGCTGCTCGCTGGCCCTACCGTCCAGCCAGGAAAAGTCCCAGCCCGCCACGGCTACCGAACCGGCCTCCGCAACCAGCTCCTCGAATGTGGGCTTCACGTCGGATTGAGCTCTACCTCACCGGCCTGGCGGCGCCCCGCACTTCCTCGCCGTTGGCTGTGCGCTCGATCAGCATAATGTCTTGCCGGCCAGACTGATTGAGCACCCATGTCATCCTGTCGATGTCGAACTTGCTGTGCGGCACCACCGTTCGAAACGGCAGGTCGTCCAGTACCTGCCCGTCCTGCACCGGCATCGGAGTCAGCGTCGTCCCGGGCAACAGACGGGCCCCCATCTCGACGGTGTTGGGTTTGGCGCCGGCGGTCAACACGACTTGGGAGATAAAGTCCCAGCGAACCAACGTCTTTCGGAACATCAGGCCATTGCAGTCGCCGATGAAGAGGGTTGATGTGGATAGGTGAAAAGTCAACGCGCCCAACAATGCGGCGATGATGAAGCCTTTTGCCGCGCGACCCGAAACAAGATGCGCGCTGCCGACAGCCCAGATCGCCGCCACAGCGCACGCCAATATGAGCAGCAGCCGAAGACTGGACAGCAGTACGGTGATGCGGTAGCGCACCTGCCGCGCAGCACCTGGCAAACCCGCACCCCCCGCCGCCGCAGCCACCCCACCGAAGAGCAAAGCGATCCACGCCGGCGTGGCGCCGACGTCGGAGGCCACAAACCCGATCGCAACGGCGACCGTGATTGCCCCGAAGGCAGTGAACATGAACAGCCTCTTGGCCCGAGCTGAAGCTTTCCGCCAATTGGCTATCGCTTGCTCGCGAGGAATCGGCTGCAACGGATACGACACTATGGCCCCTTTCTGAGCACCCCGCGAATACCGTGCCACACGGTACCGGCGCCAACAGCATCAAAAACTGACGCAAATATGGCCCCACGAGCGCACCCCAGACAGGGCGCATGGTGCGGTAACCTCGTTCTCACACTGCCATACGGCGCGAAACGGAGGAGCGGGATGCCCACGGCCGAGCCCAGCGAGGAACCAGAGGTCACACGCGCAGACCGTTTCATCAAGACGGCCGTGGAAATACTGGCCGAAACCGGCCGTACGGATTTCACCGTGCAAGAGATCGTCGCCCGCTCCAAGACCTCGCTTCGCGCGTTTTACCAGCATTTCAGCAGCAAGGACGAATTGCTGCTCGCGCTGTTCGACCGGACCATGGCGCAATCGGCGCGGATCTGGCGCGACGAGATCACCGGGATGGACAGCACCTCCGCGCTGAAGCTGGTGATCGACCGCGTCAGCCAGAAGCCGGAATCGAGCACCCAGGACAGCCTCAACCGGGCGCTGAGCCTCTACAACCAGCACCTGGCGGAGACCCGTCCCCGCGAATACGCCCGCGTGCTGTCTCCCCTGCATCAACTGATCCGCGACATCGTCGGGCAGGGCATCGCCGAGGGAGTGTTCAACCCGGGACTCGATGTCGGCGCGGCGGCCGCGATCGTCATGCAGACGATCGTGGGCGCGCAGCGATTGCACTGGCTGGGCACCGAATTGAACGGAACACCCATCGACGCCGGCCAGCTCTACGACTTCTGCAGCAGCGCCCTCGGCATCCGCGATGCCCAAGACGAGGTGACCGCCCCATCGCTGGGCGAGCTGTTCGCGCAAATCGGAATGCGCCCGGGCAGCCACGAGGGCGAGTTCGCAATGACCATGCCGGTCAGCCCAAAGGTGACCAACACCTCCGGCGCGCTTCAGGGCGGCCTGATCGCCACCCTGGTCGACGTCGCAGGCGGACAGTATGGGCTGGAGTATCTGCAGCCGGGCACCACCATGACGACGGCCGACCTTTTCATCCGCTACCTGCGGCCCATCCGGCAGGGTATGGCCCGCGCCGTGCCACGGGTGCTGCGGTCCGGCCGACGAGCGCTGGTCATGCAGGTCGACATCTACGGCGACAGCGACGACGAACTCGCCGCGACGGCGACGGTGAACTTCGCCATCATCAACGGACCAACGCCTACCGAAGGCCTGCGGTAGGCCTCCGGTACATCTTATTGAGCAGAAGTGGTAACGTCATTACCACCCACCGAGAATCAAGACTTTTCCAAGGAGATCGCCATGCCTTCTCGCGAGCTTTCCTTCCCCGTGTTTGACGCCGACAACCACATGTACGAACCGCAGGAAGCGCTGACCAAGTATCTCCCGGAGAAGCGCAAGAACGTGATCGACTACGTGCAGGTTCGCGGTCGCACAAAGATCGTGGTGCGCGGCCACATCAGCGAGTACATTCCGAACCCGACCTTTGAGAAGGTCGCCAAGCCTGGTGCCCAGGAGGAATACTTCCGCCACGGTGCGCAAGGCAAGTCCTATCGCGAGATCCTGGGCGAGCCGATGAAGGCGATCCCCGCCTTCCGCGAACCCGGCCCTCGGCTGGAGGTCATGGACGAACTCGGCATCGACTACGCGCTGATGTTCCCCACGCTGGCCAGCCTGGTCGAAGAGCGCATGAAGGACGACCCGGAGATGACCCACGACGTCATCCACGCGCTGAACGAATGGATGTACGAAACCTGGACGTTCAACTACCAGGAGCGAATCTTCGCCACCCCGGTCATCACCCTGCCCATCGTCGAGCGCGCCCTCGAAGAACTCGAATGGTGCCTCGAGCGGGGTGCCCGCACCGTGCTGGTCCGCCCGGCACCGGTGCCCGGGTATCGCGGCAGCCGATCGTTCGGTCTCGAGGAGTTCGACCCGTTCTGGCAGGCGTGCATCAAGGCCGAGCTCCCGGTCTCGATGCACGCCTCGGACAGCGGCTACTCCGAATTCGCCAACGTGTGGGAGCCCGGCGACGAGTTCCTGCCGTTCAAGCCAACCCCCTTCCGCAGCTTCACGATGGGTCATCGGCCGATCCTGGACGCGATGGGCGCACTGGTTTGCCACGGCGCGCTGTCCCGCAACCCAGAGCTGCGCATCCTGTCCATCGAGAACGGCGCCGACTGGGTGCCGGACCTCTTCAAGGGCCTCAAGGGCGTCTACAAGAAGATGCCGCAGTCGTTCAGCGAGGACCCGATCGAGGCGTTCAAGCGCTGCGTCTACATCACCCCGTTCTGGGAGGACCGGTTTGCCGAGATCGTCAAGATGGTGGGCACCGACCGGGTGCTGTTCGGGTCCGACTGGCCGCATCCCGAGGGCCTGAAGGACCCGATCTCCTTCGTCGACGAGCTCACCGACTTCAAAGAGGAAGACGTCGCCAAGATCATGGGCGGCAACCTGATGAAGCTGATGAAGATTTCGGCGCCCGCCCCCAAACCGGTCTCAGCCTGAGAGAACCGGCGGTCGCGCCACCGCGAAAGTCGGGAGCGAACAGGCAATTACAGCGCCGATTTGCTAGTACCTGGAGTCGCAGCGCCATCCTATGACGGCATGGTGCTGGGCGGTTTGCCGCTCGAGACGACCGACACCGCGCCGTTGATCTCGAAAAGCGCGAGGCTAATGTCGGCGGGCGCCTCGTGGCCATGCTGGCGCAGGATTGCGTCCAGATCCTCCCGAGTCAGCCTGCAACGCTTCAAGTTCGCATGATCGAGTTTGCCGTCGCGGATCAACACCCGCACCGGCGGATCAAGAAGCCGACGCACTCCCGGGATGGAGCGCAGGCGCGCGATGACGTCGTGCGCGGCGATCAATGCCAGCAGCGCGGCGGATCCGGTGAGCCACGAGGTGTCGGCGGCGGTGGCCGTACGTCCCACGATGGCACCGACCGCCACAGCGGTGACCCAGTCGAATGGCGTGTACTCGCCGAGGGTACGGCGTAGCACGAACCGGAAAGCCGTTGCCGCAGTGGCGAATAGCGCGAATGTCTTAACAGCCGCGTAGACCGCCGGTCGCCACCCATCCACTAATTGCAGTAATAAGTCGCTCATTGCAAGGTATTTCGGTCGGGGTTCAGGGCCTGCGGTGGAAGCATCGGACTACTCGGATATGCGCGCTTCACGGGGCCCCGCTGCAGTGGGCAATATCCGGCTGGGCACCACATGCAGCTGCGGTGCCCACCTGGCGCTCCCTGATGTTTTGACGGACCGGTCAAGAGTAGCACTCGACTAGACAGACCTGTCTAGTAATGTGGAACCAGCCTGCTAGACAGATCTGTCTACCGCAGGAGGCAAGCTCGGTTGGCGGTTTCTTCGCCGCGTCCGGATAGCACCTAAGGAGACACATGACCCGAGTAAATGGCTTACTCAGCGACCTCCCATGTGCGGACTCGCCAACCCGAGCAGCGCGGGCCATCACGGACGAAATCCCCGATTCCACCACCGAACCCAAAATCGAGCGACGCGCCTATTGCCGGGGCAGCATCGAGAACGACGACGAGCGACAAGAGTGGCGCGGCCAGATCATCGTCGCCTACTTGCCTCTCGCCGATCGCATCGCCCGCCGCTTCGCCGGGCGCGGCGAACCCAGCGAGGACCTCACCCAAGTCGCCAGGATCGGCTTGATCAAAGCCATCGACAGATACGACCCTGCCAAGGGAGACTTCCTGCGGTTCGCCTTGATCACGATCTCCGGCGAGGTGCGACGGTACTTTCGCGACAACGCCTGGGGCATGCACGTCCCGCGTGGCATCAAGGATAGGCACCGCCGGGTCCGCAGAACCATCGATCCGCTCTCCCAGCAACTGGGTCGTGCACCAACGGCCGCGGAGTTGGCCCCTGAGCTCGAGATGGACCAGGAAGACGTCCGCGTCTCGATCGATGCCACCTACGCCTATCACCCGGCATCCCTCGATGCGGTCTTTCGGGCATGCAGCGACGTCGATCACCAGATCGGTTCGATGCCAGGAGCAGACGATCCTCGCTACAACGCCATCGAGGACACGCTGGCTCTCAGCCGATTGATCATGAAACTGTCCCGGCGCCAACAACTTATCCTCAAACTGCGATTCTGCGACTGCCTCACCCAGACTCAGATCGCCGAGTACTTGGGCATCTCTCAAGTGCATGTGTGCCGTCTTCTCAACACCACACTGGGCTATTTGCGATCACAGCTGTCGGATAACCAGCCGCAAATCGCGTGACTGCGATCTTTTCCAATCCGCGAAACGCGGGGGCTAGCGATGCTGCTCGATAAGCCAGGCCGCCATGGGCTTGGCGCGTCGCGCCGCGTTCCGGTCCCCCTCGGCGGCACATACGATGCTGCCTTTGACCAGGCTATTGAAGGCCCAGGAAAATCCCCGAGGATCGCGCAACCCGGCTCTTCTTGCCCGAGCGGCGAAAACAGCGCGGATCTTGTCTAACTGCGCCGCACATGCTTCGCCGACGCGACCTTCACCGCCGACCTCAAACAGAACCTTCACAAAGGAGCAGGCTTCGTAGTCAAGCCGAGGGCGAAACCAGCCGTCGAGAACATCGAAAGTCGCCAGCAGCTGCTCTACAGGGTCGTCAGTGCCTTCGGCAGGCCGGCGATCGATCACTTCGGCGGTCCATAGTTCGCCGCGCAACGTCAGGAACGCCAGGGCGAGGTCCTCTTTCGAGGGAAAGTATTTGTACAGGGTTGCCTTTGCGACTCCGGCTTTTGCCACGATTTCATCGACGCCGACATTGGAGATACCACGCCTGGTGAATAATTCGTACGCAGTGCCGATCAGCCGTTCTCTGGCGCTCGTCAACTCCGTGGCCGTCATCTGCGCAACTTTCTCGGGTATTAGTACGCTCGGCTCCCACCCTACCGGTGCCGCGAAGCGAACAGGCCCGGTTGTTCGACAAGCTGCCGGACAGCAGGAGCCAACCCAGCGGCGGGTTTACCTCACCGCTAGCCGGTCGCGATCGCGTTGGCCGCTTCGGTCACCGCATACGATCCAGCGCTGGTTCCCAGCGTGCTGACGAACATCTCATGGATGGCCGCCGCTTGGGCACTGACCGCCTGGTACATGGTGGCATGCGCGGCGAATTGTGCCGCTGTCAGCACCGAAACCTCGTCGGCCGCAGCTGAAATCACGCCGGTTGTTGGAGCTGCCGCGGCTGCGTTCTGGGCAGCCATTGCAGTGCCAATACCCTGCAGATCGCCCGCCGCCGCTGCTAACGCCTCGGGTTGTGTTGTAACAAAGGACATTTGACACCCCTCTACTATCCCCACTGCGACTTTTGTCGCATAGGCTTGAACTTGTTGGACGACGACAAGTGCACCGCGTGCACGCCGGGTTTCTTCGACAGCTGGTCCAAAAGGCTTTCCAGGTGCGCCTTGTCGGTG